>NZ_JCALDG010000019.1:0-104525 GCF_059812735.1 Mycobacterium sp. NGS40 | reverse complement strand
ACGCACGGATCGCGGCGACCGCTTTGACGAGCAGGTCACGGGCGCGCTGGGTGTCGACCTTGGCGACGGGCTGGTCGGGCACGACGAGCGGGTTGGCGATCACGATCACCTGATAGTCGCCGAATTGCGCGGAGTAGTCGTAGAGCTCGCCGGTGCGGGGACCGCCGGCGACCAGCGCCTGCAGAACCCGGTGCACGCCGAATGTGTGCGTCCCGTCGATGTTCGGCGCGTCGATGACCTCGAGGCCGCCGCGCACCCCCGTCCCGGAGAACGCGACCTTGGTGCAGTCCTTGCCCGGGTCGTTGACGGGTAGCGGTTTGGAGGTTTCCACCGCGATGACGACGTACCGGTTACCGCCGCCCTCGGCGGACACCGCGGCCATGTTGCCCTGCACATCCGGCGGCATGTCGGGTCCGGCCGCCAGCTTCGCGCAGTTGGCGGGGTCGAATTTCAGCCCCTCGGGCAGCTTGCGGGCCGACAGCAGCTTGGGATCGATCGCCCGCTCCGAGATGTCGCTGACCGTGAACTCGGGCCCGAAGCTCGACTTCACACCCACGACCTTGGCGATGTCGGCGTTGGTCGAGGTCGCATTCGATGAGCAACCGGCAAGCACGAACCCGGCCGCGATCACGCCTACCAGCTTGGACACCGTGGCTAATCTACCCAAAGCCGGACATTCAGCTGCGCAACGTGGACACCGTTTTGACGAGCAGATCGGCGGCGGATTGCGCCGGCAACGCCGGCAGCGCCGAGCCCGGATCGGTGGTCACTGTGGTGAAGGCATAGTAGCCACCCAGGTACGCGATGAATGTGTATGCCCGCGAATCGATTTCGGTGCCCGACTCGACAGAGGATCTGATGTCGACGATCATGCCGACGGTTTGCGCATCATCGATGCGCGGCGGGTCGGTGAGCCGGACGCTGGCGGTGGTGTGCTCGGCGGTCATGGTCCACTCGCCGCAGTCGTCGACGACGCCGCGGTCCAGGTCAATGTCTGGCAAAGCCACCACCACCACGTTGATGATGCCGCCCGGACCCGAGGCGGACAGGCCCTGCGCGGACTGGTCGCGGCCCTTGCCGGGCTCGGCGAGTGTGGTGCATGACGCGGGCCGCGACGTCGCGTCGGGGCCAAGACCCCAGATCGCCCGTGGCGAGGCCGCGCCCGGAATGCCGGACGTGGCCTCGTAATTGGGCGGCAGGTCGCGAACGACCCGCTTGATGTTGGCGGGGTTGACGGTGCTGGAGTGCGCCGACGGCGAGGGCGTCGCCGAAGGCCGGTGGGCCGGCGAGTGGCTGCAGGCGGCCACCAAAACCGTGAGCACCGCACCGAACCAGAACGGCCGCATGCCAAGTTGATACCACGCGACGAGTAGCTTGACGCATGTGTGCACACGCGTCCTCTGGAACACCAACAAGCTGTCCGTTCTGACCGGCCGCAGCATGGACTGGCCGGAATCCACTGAGCCGATGATCGTGGCATTTCCGCGCGGACGCGAACGTGACGGCGGGGTGATGGCCGGAAACACCGTCGTCGAACAGAATCCGCTGAAGTGGACCAGCCGTTACGGGAGCCTGGTCACCACCGTCTACGGCGTCGGTAGTTTCGACGGCGTCAACGAACGCGGCCTGGCCGTGCACGGGCTGTATCTGGAATCCACGGATCTGGGGCCGCGGGACCCGTCCAAGCCGGGATTGCACGTCGGACTGTGGACCCAGTATCTGCTCGACCAGGCCGCCACCGTTTCCGAGGCGCTGGCGTTGATGGACGACTTTCAGCTGGTGATGATCAACGCGCGCGGGTACGACGCCACCATCCACCTCGCGATCGAGGATGTGTCCGGCGATTCGGCCATCGTCGAGTTCGACCACGGCCGCATGGTCGTGCATCACGGTCGCGAGTACACCCTGATGACCAATGACCCAACTTATGAAGAACAACTGAAACTGCTTGCCAAGCAAGACTTTTCCAAGCCCGGCTGCGAGATGCCGCTGCCCGGTAACGTCAACGCGGTCGATCGGTTCCAGCGTGCGGCGTACTTTTTGGCACTGCTGCCCGAGCCGCGCGACACCCGGCAGGCAGTGGCCGGCGTGATGGCGATCATGCGCAACGTCTCGGTGCCGTTCGGCGCACCCTACGAGGATTTCGGGATCTACAACACCGAATTCCGCACGGTCACCGACCTGACAAACCGGACTTACTTCTTCGAGCTGACAACCAGTCCGAACACGGTCTGGATCGAGCTGGACGGCCTCGACTTCACCGAGGGATCCGATCCGGTCGCGATCAACCCGTATGACGACGACCTGGTCGGTGACATCACGGCGAAGCTGACTGTCCACCAGCCGGTGTTCTGATTCAGCCGAGCGCCTCGATCACCTGCCGGGCGACCCGTTTGATCTCGTCGGCGAGGTCACGCTTGATGCCCAAGTCGCGCCGCCGCGGCACGTCGATGACCGTGGTGATGACGCCGACGTCTTCGCGTTGCCAGATCGCGCCGTGCCGGTCCATGATCGCGCGCATCGGCAGATTATCGGAAAGCATTCGCGCGGAAAACCTTTCGACACCGTCAACCTTGGCGGCGATCGACAGTGCACCGATCAGGAAGCTCCCGATCCCCCGGCCCTGGTAGGCGTCGGCGACGGTGAACGCGATCTCGGCGACCGTCGGATCCTTTTCGTCGCGGACGAAGCGCGCATCGGCCACCGGGTCGTCGCCGTCGGTCACCACCCAGACGAAATGGTCGACGTAGTCGACCTCGGACAGGTAGTGCATCAACGCCGGCGAGGGTAACCGGGCCGTCATGAACCGCCGATACAGCGTTTCGCTGGAGAACTGGATATGGCCGTGCACGGTGCGCACGTCGTCACCGGGCAGCACCGGACGCAGCAGCAGGTGACTGCCGTCGCGCGTCCGTATCGGGATGGGCGTGACGAAGGCGGCCAGCCGCTGGCGCACCATCCGCAGCAGCCGCGGCATGATGCCCGGGATGTGCACCAGCCGGGTGAACGCGTCGTTGTCACCGATCCAGCCGGCCAGCGGCTCGAGCGCGGTGACGGTCGCGATGCGGGGGCTGTCGCGCAGCAGCGCGATCTCACCGATGATCGCGCCGGCGGCCGTCTCGCCAATCGACACGGCGCCGTCCACGCCGACGTGTCTGATCTCGGCGGCACCCGAGGAGATCAGCAGAAACGACACGGCCTGCTCGCCCTGCTGCATCAGAATCTGTCCACCCGCGGCGCGCAGTGGCTGCAGGCTGGCCGCCAACGGCTCCAAGTCTTCGATGGCGCATCCCTCGAAGATGTCCATCGCGGCGAGTTCTTCCGCCCGCGCGCCGATCAGCTCGGCCACGGCGGCCCATCTTGCGGTCCGATTCGCTCAGGCTATGGCGTCGGCGGGCGGTGCAGCAACAACCAGGCGAACCGATGTCAGGAGTTCCGTGGAACTTCGGCGCCATTGCGGTGAGAATCACAAGTCATGCGGCCAGCCAGGATCCAGGTGGGCGATCTTTGGTTCGACTCCCTCACCCAACGCGACGCCGTCGACGTCGTGCGCAAGGCCTGGGCCGACGGGCGCGGCGGCTCGATCATTCCGGTGAACGTCGACGTGGCCTTCGCGGCCAGCCGAGACGGTGCACTGGCCGCGCTGATCGCGCGGGGATCGGTGGTCGTCGCCGACGGAATGCCGCTGGTGTGGGCGGCGCGGCTGCGCGGTGAGCCGCTGCCGGAGCGGGTGGCCGGCTCGTCGCTGATTCAACCGTTGAGTGCGGCTGCGGCCGCCGACGGCAAGTCGATCTATTTCTTCGGCGGCGCCGCGGGCATTCCGGAGCAGGCGGCCGCCGCCCTTGCCACGCAATTTCCCACCCTGCGCATTGCCGGCGCCCTGTCGCCGGAGTTCGGCTTCGACAAGACGGAGGACGGCACGCGGCGCGCGGTCGCGGCCGTGGTCGCCGCCAAACCCGACCTGGTCTTCGTCGGCCTGGGTTTCCCCCGGCAGGAATGCCTGATCGAACGGCTACGCCAAGAGCTGCCCGAGGTCTGGTGCCTGGCCTGCGGCGGCGGCATCGCCATGACGGCCGGTGCGGTCCGCCGGGCGTCCCCGCTGCTGCAGCGACTCGGATTCGAATGGGTGCACCGGCTGATGCTCGAGCCGCGCCGGCTGGCCCGCCGATACCTGCGCGACGATCTGCCGTTCGCGCTCGCCCTGATGATCCGCTCGATCGCTGCGCGGTTCAGGCGAGAATGAGCCGCACGGCCGCAGCGAGGTCGTCGACGACGAAGTCGGCATCCTCGCCGCCGCCGGCCCGCAGCAGCACGGTCGTCGCACCGGCCGCTCGGCCGGCCGCCACGTCGGCGGCGCTGTCGCCGATCATGACCGACTCGGCCAGATCGAAACCGTGTTCTGCCGCCGCACGAATCAGCATGCCGGCCAACGGTTTACGACAGTCGCAGCTGTTCGCCGCGTGCGGGCAATGATATTCGGCGTCGAGCCGGGCACCCTGAGCCGCCAGCAGTTGCCCCAGCCTGTCCTGGACGGCGTGGAACTGCGTTGGTTGCGCTGACGGTTCGGACAGCCAGCGCTGGTTGGTCACCAGGATCGTGCGCAGGCCGGCCGCATTCAGCGCCGCGATGGCCTGGGCCGCGCCGGGTAAGAGAACCAATTCCTCGGGCGTTCGGATGTATTCGCCGTCGTCGGCCTTGACGTTGATGGTTCCGTCTCGGTCCAGAAACACGGTGCGGACGTTGTCCCAACCCATCGTCAGGACGGACGGGGGAACAACGCGGCTTCGACCATTTCGCAAATGGTGTGCCCCAGATGCAGGCACGCTTCCTGAATCCGGCCGGTGTCGGCACTGGGCACCCGGATGCAGATCTGGGCCACGTCGGCGACCTTGCCGCCGCGGGCGCCGGTCAGCGTCACGGTCGTCATCCCCGCCTGACCGGCCGCCTCGAGCGCGCGCACCACGTTGGGTGAGTTGCCCGAGGTGGTCAGGCCGACCACCACGTCGCCGGCGCGGCCGGCCGCCAGCACCTGGCGGGCGAACACCTCGTCGTAGGAGTAGTCGTTGCCGATCGCGGTGATCGCCGCGGTGGCGTCGGGAAGGCTCAGCGCGGCCAGGCCCGGTCGGTCGAACGCGAAGCGGCCCATCAGCTCGGCGGCCAGATGCCCGGCGTCTTGAGCCGAGCCGCCGTTGCCGAAGAAGATCACCTTGCCGTCGGCGCGCAGCGCGTCGATGATCACCCGCGCCACCTCGACGGTCTGCGCCGCGAACTCGCCCGACTGCATCTGCTGCTTGACGGCGATCGTGTCCGCCAGCCGGGCCTGGACCGTCTCCACACTCGGCGCGACGACATCCGAGGTGCTCATGCCTGCCATGTGGTCAATCCCTTGCTCTCAAAAGCGAATTCGGTGATCGTGGCCCCCGCGCCCTCGAGGGCCTCGATGAGGCGGTGCTTCTTGGTGAAGTCGCAGAACAGCAGGATGTAACCACCGCCGCCGGCGCCGGTGATCTTGCCGCCGAGGGCGCCGTTGTGCAACGCGAGGTCGTACAGTTCGTCGATGCGCGGGTTGGTGATGTAGGGCGACATCCGCTTCTTCTGGATCCACGCCTCGCCGAGCAGGGCGCCGAAGTCGTTGAGCTTGCCGGTCAGCAGGGCGGCCTTCATCGCCACCGCCAGATCCTTCTGCGCGCGCAGCCCGGCGAGCGTGTCGTCGGCACCCGTGGTGGCGCGGCGGGTTTGGTCCTCGATCACTCGCGCGGAGTCGCGGGTGATGCCCGTGTAGCAGAGCAGCAGGCTGAGTTCGAGCTCGAACGCGATCTCGTCGCGGACCCGCAGCGGGTTGACGATCACCCGGTCGCTGAACTCGATGAAGTTGAATCCGCCGAACGTCGCCGCGTACATGTCCTGCAGGCCGCCGGCGATGCCGAGGTCGTCACGCTCGATGGCGCAGGCCAGCTGGGCGGTCTCGTATTCGCCCATCGGCGCCCGGTAGTGCTCGGCGAGCAGGCCGGTGAGCGCGACCATCATCGTCGACGACGAACCCAGCCCGGATCCGGGCGGCGCGCTCGACCGCAGCACCAGGTCGTAGCCGTCCGTCCCGTCGCGGCCGAACCGCCGCACCGCGGCCTTGATCAGGTCCAGGCTGCCGTCGTAGAGGATTTCGCTGTCGAGCGTCATCTCGTGGGTGGTCTTGAAGTCCACCGACTCGATGCTCACCTTGCGATCGGTCCGCGGGGTCAGCGATCCGTAGGCGAAGCGGTCGATCGTCGCCGAAAGAACACAGCCACCCTCGAGCTCCGGGAAAGGCGGGACGTCGGTGCCGCCGCCGGCGAACGAGATCCGCAGCGGTGCCCGGGCGCGGATTCGTGGGCGTGTCATCCGAAGTCCCCTCCGAGGTGAATCGCTGTGCCGACGGTCGCGAGCCTAACAGGCTAACCAGCAGGTTTGTCCTGGTTTGGGCTACGCGTAGGGGTTTGCCGGAGCGGGGACGGGCGTGACGGAAACGGCCCGCAGCGTCGGGATCGGCGGGGTGTGAGGCTGGCGCTGCGCGGGCGTGATCACGCCCTCCACCTTCAGCCAGGTGTTGTCGGCAAAGTGCAACGTGCTGCCGCCGTCGTGGTCACGCAGATGGATGCGGGCCAGTTGGGCGTCGGCGGCGCAACAGATGATCACGATGCGGGCCAGGTCGATGCCGCCGGGTTCGTTGAGGGCGAAACCGGTCACCGTGATCAGCCGGTTGTTCAGCGAGCCGGTGCTGTCGTTGGCCGAGCGCACCACCGCCTCGGCCAGCGAGATCTCGGGCGCACGCCCCGGCGGTAACGGCGGAAATGCCACGCGCAGAACGTCATTGGAGACGTTGGTCACCGTGGCGGCCTGGGGCCGCAGGGCCGGTGGCGTCACGAAGCACAGCACCACGATGGGTATGGCGAGCAACCACACCACGCCGCCGCGATGGGCATGCCCGTCGTCGTGATCGCGGCCGCCGCTGCGCACGTCGCCGACGATGGACACCAGCGCGAGCGCGATCAGCAACGCGGCGGTGAGCACCAGCCACGGCAGCAGCGACGGCTTGACGTAGCGGGTGAACACGCCGGTGGCCACGATCAGCGCGACGCTCAGCCCGACCAGCAGCAGGATCGTGTTCTCGGTTTCGCGCTTCATCGAGAACCGCCCAGCAGCAGCACGCCGACCGCGGTGGCCACCACGGTGGCGACGACGAAGGTCGCGGGTCCGAAGCGGGTGGCGAACGCCCGGCCGAACATGCCGGCCTGCATCGCCAGCAGCTTGACGTCGACGGCGGGCCCGACCACCAGGAACACCAGCCGCGGAATCAGCGGCAGCATCGTCAGGCTGGATGCCACGAACGCGTCGGCCTCCGAGCACACGGCCAGCGTGACGGCCAGCGCCGCCATCACGACGACGCCGAGCACCAGATGCGCGCCGACGTTTTCGAAGATCCACGGCGGCACCAGCACGTGCAGGGCCGCCGCGGCGGCGGCTCCCACCACCAGATAGGCCGCCGCCTGCAGAAAGTCGTGCCGGGCCACTTCGCAGAACACCAGCCACTTCGACCGCGCCTCCGGGCGGTGCGAGTCGTGCGCCGCGAGCCGGCGGGTGATCCATTCGGCGCGACCCCACCGCGACCAGGCCCAGCCCATCACCACCGCGGTCAGCAACGACGCGGCGACCCGCGCGACGACCATCTTCGGCTGACCCGGGAACGCGACGGCCGTCGCGACCACCACGACCGGGTTGATCGCGGGTGCGGCGAGCATGAACGTCAACGCCGCCGCTCCGGCGGCGCCGCCGTCGCCGAAGAGTCGGCGAGCCACCGGCACCGAGCCGCACTCGCATCCGGGCAGGGCGGCCCCGGCCACACCGGCGGCGAGGACTGCGGCCGCGGACCGGCGCGGCAGCATGCGCGCCAGCCGTTCGGGCGGCACGAACACCGCGATCAATCCGCTGACCACCACGCCTAAGCCCAGAAACGGCAAGGCCTGGACGAAGACGCCACAGAACACGGTGCCCGCGGTGGATAAGGCGGTGCTGTTGACGACGACGGCGCGCAACCACGTCCCCGCGATCGCGAACCCCACCAAACCGAAGACCAGGACTTCCATGGACCCGAAACGTGCTCGACGCTCGGCCCTCATCTACCGCACCCGGCCTGGAACTTCATGACCATTGATGAAAATGATTATCACTGTGACGGGCCCTGCGCCCGCACCCGGGCCACCGGCGCGGCGGGGCGGTCCACTAGCGTCGAAACACAATGAGCCAGGATCCGGTCGAGACGACCCGCGGCCTCATGAGCCAGACCGCCCAGCTGCGACACGGTTTTCTCGACGTGTTGGGTGAATCGACCAGTGCGCCGGTGCCGACCGTGGCGCAACGCGCCATGAACAGCCCGTTCGTCGCAACGGTCTACGAACGGCTGTGGCGGCCGACCGCCTTCTACGCGGCCAGTGGCCTCACCCACCGGGCCGAACAGCGCCGGGCGGCATCGGCCCTGCATCTGGGGACCGCTCACCGGTTGCTCGATGTCGCTTGCGGCCCAGGCAATTTCACCGCCCCCCTGGCCGCCGAACTGCCCGACGGCGGTCTGGCGGTCGGATTCGATATCTCCGAGTCGATGCTGACCCGCGCCGTCGCCGACAACAGCGGCCCGCACACCTGCTATGTCCGCGGCGATGCCCGCATGCTGCCGTTCGGCGACGAAACCTTCGACGCTGTTTTCTGTTTCGGTGCGCTGTACCTGATGCCCGAGCCGTTCCGGGTGGCCGCCGAGATGGTGCGGGTACTCAAACCCGGTGGCCGGATCGCGATCTTGACCAGCTATGCGCCGGAATCGGCCGCGGTGCGTCGACTGATGACCGCCGTCGCGCGCAGCATCGGGCTCACGGTGTTCGGCCGGCGCGACTTCGTCGACCTGTTCTCGTCGGCCGGGCTCGTCGACATCGAACAGCAGACGCAGCGCGCGGTGCAGTTCGTCGTCGCGGCTAAGCCGGCGGTCACCACCCAGGAGGCCTAGAAAACGGCCTGGGAAGCCGCCTAGGAAGCCGCCTTGCCGACACCGAGAATCCGGACCACCGGCGTGCCCTCTTCGCACTCGAGGACCCACGGATCGCCACCGTTGACGGGCTCAGAGGTGAGCCTGAACATGACCGGCAAGCCGGCCCGCCGCGACATCTGCGTGCATTCCACCTGGAACAGCCGGTAATCGCCGTCTTCGCCGACGGCCAGTGAGAAGCCCGGCTGAACGGATTCGACCGGGACCTTCTGCAAGTAGTACTTCGTGCTCATCCCCAACACATTAGAGCCGAGACCGTCTCTAATCCGCGGCCGAAACACGCTCTTATCGAATGTTCAGCCAAATTTTTCCGACCGCACCGCCGATCGCGGTCCCGACCGGCTACGCCGTCGTCTCGGTGGCGCCCAGGCGCAGGTGCTCGATGTGGTACACGGCCTCGTCGAGCAGTTGGGCGACGTGGTTGTCGTAGAGGCGGTAGACGATGTTGCGGCCGTTGCGGTCGCCGGCAACCAGCCCCAGGGCGCGCAGCAGCCGCAATTGGTGAGACACCGCCGGCTGTTCCATGCCGACCGCCGTGGACAGTTCGCCGACCGAGCATGGCGATTGCCGTAGCCGGGTCAGGATCATCAGCCGGTTGGGCGAGGCCAGCGCTTGCAGTGTCTCGGCGATCTTGATGGCCGAGACCGAGTCAAGCGTGGCCGGTGGCGTCACCCTGCCGTCGACTCCGTGCCCCATCTCCCCATTGAAGCACGCGCCCACAAACTGATGTGACATATGTAGAGCTTTACATGTATACATGCATAGGTGAATCGCCCCAAGAAGGAGGCCGCTTCGATGACGTGCACAACCGCGCAGCCGACGCGCACGCGCTCGTCGGACACCCGGCGCTCACCCGTCTCGGGTCTGTGGTCGGTCGCGTCGATCCGGTGGGCGACGGTCGCCCTGGCCCTGTTCGTGGCCGGGCTCGCGGCTCAGTTGCTGGGCGCTCCTACCTGGGCTTGGTGGGTCTTGTATCTAGCCTGCTACCTGACCGGCGGCTGGGAACCGGCCTGGGAAGGCTTGCAGGCGTTGCGTTCTCGCACGCTCGACGTCGATCTGCTGATGGTCCTTGCCGCGATCGGCGCCGCGAGCATCGGCCAGGTCTTCGACGGCGCGTTGTTGATCGTCATTTTCGCCACGTCCGGTGCATTGGAGGACGCGGCGACCAAACGCACCGAGGATTCGGTCAAGGGATTGCTCGACCTGGCACCCGAACGCGCCATCCGCCTGGCCGCCGACGGGATCGAAGAATCGGTCCACGCCACCGAACTGCGCGTCGGCGACCTCGTCAGCGTGCGCCCCGGTGAGCGCGTCTGCGCCGACGGTGTCGTTGTCGACGGCGCCTCCGATGTCGACCAGTCGTCGGTGACCGGGGAACCGATGCCGGTCGCGAAGGCAGCCCACGACGAAGTTTTCGCCGGAACCCTCAATGGCGCTGGGGCACTTCGTGTTCGCGTCACCAAGGACCCCTCCGACACCGTCGTCGCCCGTATCGTTGCCCTGGTCGCGGCGGCATCGGCCACCAAAGCCAAGACGCAACTGTTCATCGAGAAGGTCGAGCAACGCTATTCCGTCGGCGTCGTCGTGGCGACGCTCGCCCTGTTCGCGGTCCCGCTGATCCTCGGCGCCGACCTCCGGTCCACGCTGCTTCGGGCAATGACGTTCATGATCGTGGCATCGCCGTGTGCGGTGGTGTTGGCGACCATGCCGCCGCTGCTCTCGGCGATCGCCAACGCCGGGCGCCGCGGTGTGCTGGTCAAGTCGGCGGTTGCGATGGAGCACCTTGCCGACACCACCCTGGTGACGATCGACAAGACCGGCACGCTGACGACGGGAACGCCGCGACTCAGCGGCATCGCCGTGATCGAGGACTGCTACAGCGACGACGACGTGCTGCGAATAGCCGCCAGCGCAGAGCAATTCAGCGAACATCCGCTCGGGCGCGCGATCGTCGCCGCCGCCCGCGCACGCAAGCTGCCCGTTGCCGAAGCCACCGATTTCCAGGCCCTGCCCGGTCGGGGCGTGCGCGCGTGTGTCAGCGACCGCAGCATCGAAGTGCTGAGCCCGCGCGCATTTCAGAGCAACCCCGCCGCGGCGAGCGACCTCGAACGCCAAGGCACCACGGCCGTTCTCGTCGTCGTCGATGCTGCGCCGGTGGGCGTTCTCGGACTCGACGACACCGTGCGCGAGGGAAGCCAGAGCGTGGTCGGCGCTATCGTCGCGATCACCGCGGGACCGCCGGTCCTGCTGACCGGTGATACTCGCCTCGCGGCAGAGCAGCTGGCCGCGCAGGTCGGGATCACCGATGTCCGAGCCGACCTGCTGCCCGAGGACAAGGTCGCCGCCGTGCGCCAACTGCAGGCCGACGGCCACCGGGTGTTGCTGGTCGGCGACGGCATCAACGACGCGCCCGCGATGGCCGCCGCGCACGCCTCGATTGCCATGGGCCGCAACGGCGCCGACCTCACCCTGGAAACCGCCGACGCCGTCACCGTCCGGGACGAACTCACGACGATCCCGGCCGTCGTTGCGCTGGCCCGTCGGGCTCGCCGGGTGGTGATCGCCAATCTGGCCATCGCGGCGGCCTTCATCACCGGACTCGTCGTCTGGGACCTGTTCGGCCACCTGCCGCTTCCCCTCGGCGTGGCGGGCCACGAGGGTTCGACCATCGTCGTCGCGCTTAACGGATTGCGACTCCTGAGCGGGCGGGCCTGGCCGACGGCTGCCGATGCGCCCGGATCGTGATGTAACGGATTGCCGATCGTTACCGAAGACAGGGGCAGTGCATGGCTGTGCACTTCCCCGAATCCTAGGAGCGATATGACCGCACTGATGATGTTCCGCCCACGTCACTCCACCGCTGCATGGGCAGATTTCATCAATGCGGCTTCCGGGGCGGTTCGCCCATTGGCGGTTGCGGCCGGCGTCCTCGCGGCCGCAGCGACGCTGCCTGCGCTCGCCCAGGCCGACACGTCCAATGACCCCATCACCGCCGCGCTGGGCGGCCTAGGGAACGGCACCAACGGCTCACTGACCAACGCGCTTGCCGGCATCGGCCAGTCAATCTGCCCATCGCTGGTCAAGCCGGGTGCAACCCTCGCGTCGGTGGCGTCGCAACTGGGTGCAACCAAAGGACTTTCGCCGACCATGGCCGGGTTGGTCGCCAGCATGGCGATACAGATGGAATGCCCGGGCATGATGACATCAGTGGCCAACGGAAAGATGCCGTTCCCGCTGCAAGTTCCCGGCGCCAATCCGTCCCTTGGCCCCGCCGCGCCGGGCTTGTTCTCGTTGGGTCGCTAACCCCTGCCACTACTGAGTTCCCGCGCCAAACGGTCGGCGATATGGTTGTCCCCATGACGAGCTCCGTTGGCAGAGTGGCCGGCAAAGTCGCGTTCATCACGGGTGCTGCGCGCGGCCAAGGCCGAGAACACGCCGTCCGCCTCGCCGAGGAAGGCGCCGACATCATCGCCGTGGATCTGTGCGGCGACGTCGAGGGCGTGAGCTATCCGGGAGCCACGGAGGCCGATCTCGAGGAAACCGTGGCGCTGGTCGAGAAGTTGGACCGGCGCATCGTGGCCGCCACCGCCGATGTCAGAAACCTCGCGAGCCTGCGTGAGGCGTTGCAGCGCGGGATCGACGAGTTGGGTCGCCCCGACGTGGTGATCGCCAACGCCGGCATCAGCGGCAGTCCCGCACCCGCCGCGATGATCGAGGAAGCCGCCTGGCAGACGATGCTCGACATCAATCTCACCGGGGTCTGGCACACCGTCAAGGTGGCGATACCGCATATGTCCGACGGCCGCGGCGGGTCCATCATCCTGGTGAGCTCCATGTTGGGGCTGCGCGGCGGCGGGTACATGGCGCACTACGCCTCGGCCAAGCACGGCGTGGTCGGCTTGATGAATTCGCTCGCGAATGAGCTTGCGCCGCAATTGATTCGAGTCAATTCGATTCATCCCGGCAACATCCGGACGCCGATGATCGACAACGAGCCGTTCCACCGCATGCTACGGCCCGACCTCCCCAACCCCACGATCGACGACACGGCCGCCGTGCTCGGCCACTTCCATATGCTGCCGGTGCCCGTCATCGATGCGCGCGCGGTCAGTAACGCGGTGCTGTTTCTCGCCTCCGACGAGTCGCAGTACATCACCGGCGCCGCGCTGCCGATCGATGCGGGGGCTGTCGCGAAGTTCTAGCCCGGGCGGACCCCCGCTTTCACGCGAGCGGCGCGCGCCCGCATTGGCTACTATCTACGTATGCATGCAGATAATGCTGCACCGCCGCTCGCCGAGGATCAGGTCAGCCTGATCGTCGAGGTCTTCCGGATGTTGGCCGACCACACCCGTATTCGGGTGTTGTGGGCGCTGACCGAGGGCGAGTCGTCGGTCAACGACCTTGCTGAAAAGGTGGACAAGCCCGCGCCGTCGGTGTCCCAGCATTTGGCCAAGCTGCGCATGGCCCGGCTGGTCCGCACTCGACGGGCCGGCACCACGATCTACTACAGCCTGGAAAACGAGCACGTCCGCCAGTTGGTCATCGACGCGGTGTACAACGCCGAACATGCCGGTCCCGGCGTGCCATCCCACCACCGCGGCGACCCCGACGTACGGGGCATCACGACCGATCGCCGGCCACGGAAGGCCCGCGCACGATGAGCGATCACGGGCACGACCACTCGCGCGGACACGATCACGAGCACCGCCATCCGAAGGGACTGCGGGCCGCGATCAAGGAGATCTTCGCGCCGCATTCCCACGACGCCGCCGACAGCTTCGACAGCGAGCTGGAGTCCAGCGCCGACGGCATCCGCGCGGTCAAGATCAGCCTGCTGGTCCTGGGCGCGACGGCCATCGCGCAGATCGTCGTGGTGGTCCTCTCCGGCTCCATCGCGCTGGCCGCAGACACCATCCACAACTTCTCCGACGCCCTGACGGCGGTGCCGCTGTGGATCGCATTTGCGTTGAGTACCAAGGCCGCAACGCGCCGCTACACCTACGGCTTCGGCCGGGCCGAAGACCTTGCCGGACTGTTCGTGGTCGCGATGATCACGCTGTCGGCGATCATCGCCGGGTACGAGGCCGTTGAGCGGTTGATCAATCCGCGGCCCATCGAGCACGTCGGCTGGGTCGCGGTAGCCGGACTTCTGGGTTTCATCGGAAACGAATGGGTGGCGCTCTACCGCATCCGGGTCGGACGCCGCGTCGGCTCGGCCGCGCTCGTCGCCGACGGCCTGCACGCGCGCACCGATGGCTTCACCTCGCTGGCGGTGCTGGCCGGTGCCGGCGGCGTGGCCTTGGGCTTCCCGCTGGCCGATCCGATCGTCGGCTTGCTGATCACGGTGGCCATCTTGGCGGTGCTGCGCACCGCGGTGCGAGATGTGTTCCGCCGCTTGATGGACGGCGTCGATCCGGAGCTCATCGACACGGCCGAAGCCGCGCTGGCCGCCCGGCCCGGCGTGCGTGCAGTGCGCAGTGTGCGGATGCGCTGGATCGGGCACCGCCTACACGCCGATGCCGAACTCGACATCGACCCGGCGCTGAGTTTGGCTGCGGCACACCAAATCGCACACGAATCCGAACACGATCTGATTCACGCCGTGCCCAAGCTGACCACCGCGATGATTCATGCCTATCCCGCCGGCGGCACCAACGCGGCCCAGCAACATCGCGAAAGCATCGCGTCGCACGCCCATCACCACTGAACAGTGAAGTGCCGCGGCACTCTATCGTCTATGGCGACCACACTTTCGGCTACAGAAAGACGGCAATGACGCCAGCTAGTGATCGCCAGCCACATCGGCCACTGCGCGTCGTCCCCTGGGGCGTTGGCACGGTGGGCGCCGAGATGGTCACGACCATCATCGACCATCGACCCGATCTCGAGATCGTCGGCGCCCGGGTGTATTCCGACGCGAAGGACGGAGTCGACGTCGGCACCCTGGTGGGCCGCGACCCGATCGGCGTCGCCGCGACCACCGACGCCGACAAGATCATGGAGCTCGACGCGGACTGTGTGCTCTACACGCCGCGCAACACCAACCTCGACGAGGTGTGCGAGCTGCTCGCCGGCGGGAAAAACGTTGCGACGACGGCATTCCTGTTCCATCCGCGCCGTATCGTACCGGCCGACCGCCATCGGGTGCTGGAGGCGTGCCGGGCCGGTGACACCACGGTGCACGGCAGCGGGCTGAACCCCGGGAACCTCTCCGGCGCACTGCCGCTGACCCTGTCCGGCATGTGCCGCACCATCGACAAGATCACGCTTCAGGAGCGCGCCGACTGGTCGGTCTACGAAAGCACGTCAATCACGTTCGACAACATGCGTTTTGGCCAACCCATCGAGGAGATCAGCCCGCAAGCCAGCGAGTTCCTGGCCTTCAACAGCGGGATCTTCACCGAACAGGTCTGGTTCCTCGCCGACACGCTCAACGCCGACATCGACGAGGTCACCGCGACCGTGCAGGCCGTTCCCGCCCGCGAGGATCATCAGATCTTCGATCATGTGCTGCGCGCGGGAACCACTGCGGGGCAACGGTGGAAGTGGTCGGGCCGGCGCAACGGCGAGGTGCTGGTCCAGATCGAAACATTGTGGACCGTCGGCGGCGAATACCCGGACGATTGGCCCAAACCCCAGGACGGGTGGACGCTGACGATCGAGGGCGACCCCTCGATGCGGACCCACTTCTTCTGCCTGGCCAGCTTCACCCGCGCCGCGAGT
Source organism: Mycobacterium sp. NGS40 (assembly GCF_059812735.1). NCBI lineage: Bacteria > Bacillati > Actinomycetota > Actinomycetes > Mycobacteriales > Mycobacteriaceae > Mycobacterium > Mycobacterium sp. NGS40. The sequence goes on along the minus strand of NZ_JCALDG010000019.1, from coordinate 88,732 downwards.
ATGGAGGAGCACGTCCGCTCGGCAAGCGTGGCCACCGGCATGCAGGTGCTGAACGCCGTGGCCGCGATCTGCGCAGCCCCAGCGGGCTTCGCCACGGCGGCGACGCTGCCCCTGATTCACAGCCACGTCGGATTCGGCAACACGACCAAGGCGTGATCGGCTGCCCGGCAAGGTTTTTGCGGTGTGCTGAGTGAACGCGAGTAGAGTTGGTCCGATGGCTGCCGCGACGTCGAATCAGCGGATGATCGCGGGGGTCGCCGCCGCGGCGGTCTCGCTCGGGGTCGCCGCGCTGGTGGCCATCCCGTTCGGCGCGCGGGCGGATGCGCGCGCCGCGGTCGGTTCCATGGTCGTCGACCTGACCCCGGGGCCCGTCAAAGAATGGGCGATTCAGACCTTGGGCTCGCTGGACAAGGCCTTCTTGGGGATCGTCGTGCTCGTGGTGATCGCGACCATCGCTGCGGTCGCCGGCAGCTTCGAAACCAAGCGGCGTCCCGTCGGCAGCGCGGTCATCGCCGCGGCGGGCATCCTCGGCTGCGCCGCGGTGCTGTCCCGGCAGGGCGCGACGTTGCCCGACACGATCCCCACGGTCGCGGGTGCGGTCAGCGGCGTCGCGGCCCTGCGCTTGCTCACCCGCCGGTTCGACCCGCGGGACCCGGACGGCGACGAGCCGGACGCACGCCGGCGCGCGGTGCTGGTGTACGGATTGCTCGGATTCGGCGTGGTGAGCGGTGTGGTGGGCGCGGTCGTCACACGATTGGTGCATTCGGTGGCCGCCGACCGCAACGCCGTCACACTCCCCACCCCCCGCGCACCGGCTCCACCCATCCCCGCCGACGTCCAACCGAAAGGCGTCACGCTCCCGAGCTTTGTCACCGCTAGCGGCGACTTTTATCGGGTGGACACCGCGCTTAGTGTTCCCCAACTCAGCCACGGCGACTGGCGGCTGCGCGTTCACGGCATGGTGGACCGCGAAGCCACCTACAGCTTTGACGACCTGTCCCGTTTCGATGTCGTGGAGACGGTGGCGACGTTGACCTGTGTGTCGAACCCCGTTGGTGGAAAACTGATTTCGACGGGCGTGTGGACGGGCTACCGGCTGGCCGACCTGCTTGCGGCGGCCGGTGTGCATTCAAACGCCGACATGGTGCTCTCCACGTCGATCGACGGATTCACCGCGGGCACGCCGGTGCAGGCCCTCACCGATGGTCGCGACGCGCTGCTCGCGGTGGGCCTGAACGGTCAGCCGCTGCCGGTCGAGCACGGGTATCCGGCCCGGCTGGTGGTGCCCGGGCTCTACGGGTATGTGTCCGCCACCAAGTGGGTCGTCGACTTGGAGCTGACTCGATTCGACAAAGCAAAGGCGTACTGGACGCGGTTCGGCTGGGCGGCGCAGGCGCCGATCAAGACCGAGTCGCGCGTCGACGTGCCGGCGGACGGCCAGAAACTGCCGAGAGGATCCGTCGTGTTCGGCGGTGTGGCGTGGGCACAGAATCGGGGGGTGCGGGCCGTGGAGGTCCGCATCGACGACGGTGGATGGCAGCCCGCCGAACTTGGCGCCAGTTATTCCAATGCGACGTGGCGATTGTGGAGCTTCCCTTGGCAGGCGAAAATCGTTGGGAATCATAGCATTACAGTGCGGGCCACCGACAACTCCGGCGCTACCCAAACCGCGGATCAAGTTCCCAGTGTCCCCGACGGCGCCACCGGCTGGCACACGGTGAACTTCACCGTGACGGAGAACTGACGAGCTATTTCGACGAAAGCTTGCGCCAACTGAATACCGCGATCGCGATGCCGATCAGCACCGCGATCGGACCGATGATCGACCAAGTTGTGGTGTTGCTCATCGGGCTACCACCCAACACCCCGAATCCCTGCAGCGCCCAGATCAGACCGAACACCGCGACGAGCAATCCGACCGCGAACATGACGACGAAACCCCTACTCATACCAGAAGCCTAGGCACCATTGCGTCGACGTCCCACCCGCGCCGGAACCGCCGCCGCTATCGCGACGGTCGCTCGCTGCCGGCAAACCGCTCGACCAACAGGTGCACACGTTCGCTGACGTGGTTGGCACGCAGGCGCCCCGTGGCGGCCAGTGTCACCAGTCCGTGCAGCAGACCCCCCGGCGGTCTGCATCCGAAGTCGGTGACTAAGACCCCCCGCCCTCACTACGACAGCGACTATGGGCGAACCTATTTGGCATTGCCCGGGCCGCTCAGCGCCGCGGTAGCCTCCTCTTGCAGTGCTATCCGCCGCAGCGCAAGCAGCAGCGGCTCGTACAACACGGTGCCGATGACGGCGTAGGTCAGCGCGTCGGACGGTTCGGTTGGCATGGTGGCGATTTCGTAGGCCGCGATCGCGCCGAGGTGCTCACGGTAAACCTCCAGCCGCTCATCGGAGACGGGCAGGTTTGCCGCCTGCGCGGTCTGCAACGCATGGCCCAATTGCCCGAGCGCGTCGATCTCGCGATCGGCGGACCCGCTCAGCCTGGTGAGCACTTCATTGGCCGAATCCTGCAGCGACACATTGTCGTCCGCGTAGGGCGGCAACTGCTTGCTCGCCGACCCGAGCGCGCCGAGGAGGTCCTCGCCGGGGTTGTCGATCAACGCGAGGATGTCTCGAATCCGGTTGATCGACAGGCCGGGTACCTCGCTGAGCGCCTTGATAACTCGGAGCCGGTCGACGTGCCGCTCGCCGTATTCCGCCTGGGTGCGCGACGTCCGCTCCCCCGCGTCCAGCAGACCTTCGCGCAGGTAGAACTTGATGCTCGGGATCGACACGCCGGTGCGGGCGGACAGATGTGAGATACGCAAACCGTTCCTCCTTTGACATTGGATACTATCACTATCCATAATTGGATCGTGATGCTATCCAGTCGGCGTCACCCTGCGGACCTCACGGTCCGCAGCGCCAGTCTCTGAAAGGAAACACATGGTCTTAATGGAGTTTGAGCAGCACACAACCATCGACTTGCCGGCGAATCGCCTCGACGTCCCGAAGTGGCTGTTTGGCATGACCGACCGCGAGTACCAGCGATGCGCCAAGGGGCATCGCGCCGCGGGCACCTTCGTCGAAAGCGGAACGCGCGGCATGGTCAACGTCGAGTCGATCGGCGGCCACCTCCTGGTCCAGCACTACCGCGAAGACTCCAGCAAGCCCTCCGAGGTGGTCATGGTTTCGCCGAAGAGTCGCATCTACCTGACTCACGTGCTGCCCGCGACACTCGGCGTGCGCTGGGTCATGTCGGTCACCCCGGTGACGGACTCGACATCACGGTTTACTTGTCGCGTCGAGCTCGAGGTGCCCGCGTGGATGCGGGTGATGGGCCTCTTCGCCGGCATGCGCTACTCGATCCAGGCGCATGTGGACGAGGAGACGATCGGATACGCACAGTCGTTGGCTCGTAGCGCCGCCTGACCCCACATCAGGGTCACCCGGCGCATCAATATTTTTCTGCAACTAGTTGTATAAAGCGGTTGGGCGCGACAGAATCAACACGGGCGTCCGTGAGGCGTGACCGCAACGGAACTCAAGCCGCGCAACGCGTGAGCAGAACGAAGCAACCATGACCACATCGACGAAAGGGTCGGTGGACGACCCGGCGCTGCAGGACAGCGTGTTCACGTCGTTCGACCCCCGTGACGGATCGGCGTTGGCGAACTACCCCATACATTCTCGGGCCGATGTCGATCGCATCGTCGCTCGAGCGCGGACCGCGTCGGACTGGTGGTCCGGGCTGTCCTATGCCGGTCGCCGCGCCGGCTGGACGCGTGGCGCCGCATCATCGCCGCTTGCATCGACGACCTCGCCCAGGTGATCGTCGCCGAAACCGGCAAGACCTCCACGAAACGAGCATGCAGCTTGCGTAAATTTGTCGTATCATGGCGACATGACTACGACACTGCTGGAAAGCGAGCTCAGTGACCTGCTCCAGAGTGTCAACGACACGACCAAGCTGCTGCAGCGCTCTGCGACAGTGCCGGAAGAAGTTGGCCTACTGATCGACAGCTTGGATCGCAGACTGGATGCTGCGAGGCCGTCACGTCTCAAAGCCGACCCGTACCTGACCACGAGTCTGTGGGCCGCCGCGTTCCGTGCAGAGAAAGCGCTCCGCCATGACGACGCCGAACAGCGGCGCCGAGATGTGCGCATCGCGTTAGAGCAGTTCCGCCATGCGCTACGCGACATTGTGGAAAACCAGCCTTTCAGCGATGACGCGCCAGTCGGGGTCGTGTTGGCAAACACCGCCGAAGTCTTGGCAACCCCTCAAAAGACCCTCGCCGAGTTACTTGGAGTGTCCATTCGGCAACTGCAGCGCTGGCTCGCAAATGACGGGACTGGTCCTGCCGCCGAAGACGCCGCCCGCATCCGCGTAGTCGGCCAGGTCGTAAACCAGCTGCGCCACTCATTTACCGGCCCAGGAGTAGTCGCATGGTTCTATCGGGAGCATCCAATGCTCGGCCAACGACCAATCGACCTACTCGATGACCCACTGTGCTACCCGCGGCTCCTTGCCATCGCGACTGAGGCCCGCGCAATGACCACATGAGATTAACGATCTTTCGGCACGCCTCGTACGACACGCCATGGTGGGCGTTCCCAAGCCCAAGCGACGGCCGTTTCCACCGCGCGAGCCTCGACACCGTCCAGTACCTCTGCCTTCATCCATTCGGCCCTGCAGCTGAAATGCTCCGCCACCACATTGGTCCAACTGGAGATCCAGACGACCTACTCCTGAATTTGTGGACAGCGACCGTCAACATCGAGCCGACACGTGTGGACTTCGACGACTGCGCCACCTACGGACTCACGCCCGACGAGCTCGTCGGTGACGATTACGCCCCGACACAAGCATTAGCCGCGGCCGTTCGTCGCAACGGAGCAGACGCGATGATCGTGCCTTCGGCCGCGCTTCCAGGAACTCACAATCTGATCCTCTTCGATGTCCGTCTGCTGATTCCGTTTCTGGGCCTTCCCGTCGCGCCCGAAGACATTCCAACCGGGCACCTGACAGACGGAGCCCGTCCAGCGGCCGAGGTCGCGGCGCACGTCCGATGGCGCGGCACCCCGCACAGCGCGGCAGACCAGTGGAACGCCACAGGCCGATACGATCTGTTCGATGATCCGCCTGCAACGCGCTGGTAGCGGCAGCGTCGAACATCTCCGCAGCGGGAGACGTTATTTGTGTCGCCCCGGAGACGTCCTCCGCCTGCCCCAGCCACATCAGCTGGGTACCAGGCTTAGTTATAGGTCTCCTATAGCTTTCGGAGCCGATATCGAACGCTTGTCGCGGCACCTAACCCTCAACGCTCGAAGGAGACTGTCGACAAGGCCCGAATGTGCGCGGCTCGTATGCATTGTCGACGGCGGCTGAAAATTGATCCCCTGGCGGCAGGTGAAAATTGACCCCCTGTCCGGTGGTGGTTGGTGATTATTCCTCAGTGGTGGCCGCTGCGGCAGGTGTGCGGCCCAGGTCTCGGTCTTTGAGTCGGTAGCTGTCTCCTTTCAGGGTGATGACTTCGGCGTGGTGGACGAGGCGGTCGATCATGGCGGCGGCCACGACGTCGTCGCCGAATACTTCGCCCCAGCGGCCGAACGCTTTGATTGGAGGTGACGATGAGGCTGGCGCGTTCGAAGCGGGCCGAGACCAGTTGGAAGAACAGGTTGGCGGCTTCGGGTTCGAAGGGGATGTATCCGACTTCGCCGATGACGATGAGCGGGTAGCGGCCGAGTCGGGTGAGCTCAGCGTGGATGCGTCCGGCTTGGTTGGCTTCGGCCAGGCGGGCCACCCATTCAGCTGCCGTGGCGAATAGGACGCGGTGGCCGGCTTGGCAGGCCCGCATGGCCAGCCCAATCGCCAGATGCGTCTTGCCAGTTCCGGGTGGGCCGAGGAAGACGACGTTGTCGCGGGCGGTGACGAAGTCCAGGGTTCCCAGGTGCGCGATGGTGTCGCGTCTGAGCCCGCTGGCATGGTCGAAGTCGAATTCCTCCAACGACTTTCGCGCGGGGAATCGTGCGGCCCGGATTCGTCCCTCACCGCCGTGGGATTCACGTGCTGAGACTTCGCGTTGCAGACATGCCGCCAGGTATTCCTCGTGGGTCCAGTTCTTCGCGCGAGCGCGTTCGGCCAGCCGGGCGATGGACTCACGCAAGGTAGGTGCTTTCAGCGCCCAGGTCAGATAGGCCAACTCAGCAGTCACGTCCCGGCCTGCAGTGGCGGTGGTCTTGGTGGTGGCCATTAGGCGGCCCCGCCATCGAGGTCGACTCCGAACGCAATGTCATACGACGACAGATCCCGTACCGGCACTTCGGACTCCAAAGGTGGTGGTGGTATCTGGATCCGTCTGCCCGGCAACATCTTCGCTGTCTCCACATGCACCGGATCGGAGATCGTCTGATGCGTCGCCCAGACCCGGTCGTGTTGGGCGACGGTCTGCCCATCGCAGAACGCCTGCACCCGATCCAGGTCGGCGCGCACCAGCACCCGCCGCCCGACCGCTGCGGGGTGCACCGAGTAGTCGTTGCCGTCCAGGCGAATGTAGTGATCCCGCGGCAGCCGCAGCGATGAGCACCAGCCGGTGGCCGGCGCCACCGGCGGTAGCCCGAGCATCGCTGCCCGATCAGCCTCGATCCGGTCAGTCGGCGCACAGCCGAGCGCCCGACGGTTGCGGGTGTTGACCACGGCCAGCCAGTCGGTCATCTGGGTGTTGAAATCGGACGGGGAGGCAAAAAATTGCGGCCAGGCAGGCGCAAGCTCGATTGGTGGTGTTCCGGAGCTTCCTTGACGGGCCATGCACTCAGAACCCCATCGGTTGATGTCAGCGCTGCTACCCTCGCAGCGCTGGTAGGTTCTTGTGCTGCAACGTGTTCGATGGCTTTGGCCGGGGCGCCTGTCGATGCTGAGGTCGGCCTTATGTCGCCACGATGTTCATCGATGAGGGTGGCGCCACGGCGGAGTGTTTCAGGTCGTTCCCGGGCGGGCAGCTCAGTGAGTCGGCTGTTGGGTGGGTTCCAAACTGGCCAGCATGATCTTGCGGGCTTCGGGATAGTTGGCTTTGCCGGTGACGTGGCGTGGCACGGCATCGACGAATGTGATGTCTCGCGGGAGTTTGTAGCCGGCGATCATTGTTCGCAGGTGGGTGTGAATCGATTCGATCGTCACTCGGAGACCATCTCTAGCCTGTACTACGGCGGCGACGCGTTGGCCCCAGCGCGGGTCGGGTACGGCTACTACGATGGCGTCGTAGATATTTGGGTGGGATTTGAGAGCCTGCTCGACTTCTTCGGCGAAGACTTTCTCCCCGCCGGTGTTGATGCAGTTGGAGCCGCGACCGAGCAGCCGCAGCCGGCGCCCGGCTTCGATGCGTACATAGTCGCCGGGAACCGAGAAGCGGATGCCGTCGCGTTCGAAGAATGTGGTGCGAGACTTCTCTTCATCGTTGTAATAGCCAAGCGGAATGTGGCCGGCTCGGGCGACGCGCGCGGTTTGTCCCACGTGTTCTTCCGGGTCGAGGATGTTGAGATCGTCATCGACGACGATGGTCTGCGCCGCCATCTGGACCAACGGTCCTTCGCCGGCGAGATTGTCTCGTTCGAGGATGGTCGTGCCGGTGAAACCGACTTCGGAGGCGCCAATGGAGTCGGTGAACACGGTGCGGGAGAACGCATCGATCCAGCGTTTCTTGACCGCGGGACTAAACAACGCGGCGCTGCTGGCAACAGCGGCCAGCGAGGCGCCGGAGTGTCGCCCGGTGTCGAAAGCCTCGATAAGGGGGCGTGCCATGGCATCTCCGGTGATGAACACCGTCTGGACGCCGTGGCGGTCGATGAGTTCCCAGACGGCGTGAGCCTCGAATTTATCGATCAGCACGGTGGTGTGACCGGAGAAAAGATGCATGAGAGTCCCCCAGACGGCCGCACCGTGCATGAGTGGACTGACCGCGAAGGCCATAATGGGCGGGTTCGTGGCGGCTTGGGTGGATTGGTCGTACTCGTCGAGCAGCTCGCCGGTCATGAAGTTCGTGCCGCCGCCGAGTGTTCGCCAGATGTCCTCGTGGCGCCATACGACGCCTTTGGGGTATCCGGTCGTGCCGCCGGTGTAGAGAACGTAGAGATCGTCGGGCGAACGCTGACCGAAGTCTCTTTCGGTGCTGAATTCGTCACGAGCTGAGGCGTAGGCCAGCGCTTCGGGCATCGGGTTGTTGACGATGCCGGCGCCCATGGAGACCAGCACCCGCAGTGGCTCCCGCTGTGTCAGCACCTGCGACGCCAGTGGTCCGAGCGAGTCGTCAAAACACAGCCCGACGAGGTCGGCGTTGTCGAAGACATACGCCAGTTCTGGTGCGGTGTAGCGATAGTTCAGGTTAATCGGGACCGCGCGAATCTTGAACAGGGCGAGAATTGCAACGACGTGTTCAGCCGTATTGGGGGCAAGAACCCCGACGTGGTCGCCGTGACCGATCCCGTTCGACTGCAGCAGATGCGCCAGTTGGTTGGCTTCGTTTTCGATCTGGGCATAGGTCAGGGTGCGGGGCCCCGCAATGACGGCGGTGCGGTCCGGTACTGCGTCTACGGCGTGCTCGAAAAGATCTGCGATGTTCAGTGCCATTGCGTGGATCCTCCCCGCCGCCTTGCGCGGACCAAGAGACTCGACTCGGTCAGGAAAGTGTTCATTGCAGTGCGACACCGAGTTCCTGTGCCAAGACCCGGATCATGTGTTGCACACCAATTTCGTTGCGGCCGATGATCATATGGTCGTGCTGTCCGTGCCGAACGCCCTCGCCGCACTGGGGCAACATGGTGAAATCCTCGTCACGCACGGCGGCATGCACGTTCTCGTAGACTTCGTCGTAGACGGCGCGCATCTCGTCGTTGGCCGCGGGCACGCGACCCATCCAGCTGTGCCGCACGGTGCAGCGGGTGGGGGCGCCGGCCGGCAGGATGTCGATGATTTCCACACCCAGCGGGCTGTTGGCCAGGACGAGATTTGGATAGATCCAATAGATCACGCCCATGTTCGCTGACGGGTCCCAGGCTCCCGAGGGGTCGTTGTCGAGGTTGACGATCCAATTGAAGGGAAACCCCAGCCGATGGTGCTTTCCGAACTCGTCGTACACCGAGGTGTTGGCGATGGTGTTCTGTCCGATCACACTCTGCCCGTGGACGAATGGGAAATGGTAGCCCTCGGCGAATGCCTCGAGTGCGCCTTTCCAGGACACGTCGGACTCGAACTCGCGTTCAGTGTGATAGCCGTACGAGGAATAGTTCATCAGGGCCAGTTCGGGTGCCATATCACCGAGATGGGCGTCGACGTCGATGTCTGCATCGGCACTCAACACCGCCCAGATGAAGCCGTGGCGTTCTTGGTTGGGCAGCTCGACTAGGCCGTAGTCGGCCTTGTTCATCGTGGCGAAGCCGCTGCTGCCGGGCACCGCGAACAGGTCCCCGGTGTTCTTGTACGACCACGCGTGATACGGGCAGGTGAATCGTGACGCGTTGCCCGTTCCGCAGGCAGGCATCGCGCCACGGTGACGGCAGTAGTTCAGGAACACGTGGCTCTCGCCGTGACGATCTCGGGTGACCAACAACGAATCGCCCAATACCGATCGCACCACGTAATCGTTGGCTTTGGGCAATTGCGCCGACGGCACGATCGCCAGAGGCACCCGCCGCAGGATCTGAGACTCCTCAATCTCGGTGATCTTTGGATCGCGGTAGTAGTGCAGCGGCACCCGCAGCTCGCTGTCGGCCATCTGCGTGGTCTTATCCAGTGCAAAGCGCAGTGCCCGACGGGTCAGGCTCTCGTCGTGGCCGTTGACGGTTGGCTCAATCATCGATGTCATCGGTGCTCCTTGGCTGATGCGGGCTCCTATTCGGACAATACATCTAATACCAACTGTAAAGTCAAGTGGGTTCATTGCCTCGGACTAAGAGAATGCGACGATGCACGGATGCGCAGACATGGCTGGGCCGGAGACATTCCCGCCGACGACGACGAAGCGGCCGCCCGCATCGTGGCGGCCGCCCGACGCACGATCGACGCCGAGGGAACGGTCAGCGTGTCCCAGGTGGCCGAATCCCTCGGCATCACTCGACCCACCCTGTACCGGTACTTCCCCACGTTAGAGGCGCTACTACACGCCACAGCGCTATCGGCTGTCTCTGCGTTTCTCGATCACCTCGCTGCTCACCTGCAACCTCTGACTTCGCCCACCCACGCCGTTGTGGAGGGGATTGCCTACACGCTCGAGCAACTTCCCCACGACAGATACCTGGGCATGGTCATGCAGCCCGGCAAGGCAAGCGCTTTCACTGCCGGCGTGACGGCGGAGGTATCTGTTTCCTTCGGCCGATCGATCCTCAATCGGTTCAATGTCGACTGGGCGGGCGCGGGATTCGACGACGACAGCCTCCAAGAGCTCGTCGAGTTCATGCTGCGCATACTGCAGTCGTTGATCATCGATCCCGGACGGCCACAACGTCGTGGCGAGGAGCTGCGTGCGTACTTGCACCGTTGGGTTGCCCCTGCTGTTCAAGCACACTGCCGAGCGGGCATCGACTGACCACAACCACTCATGAAAATAGCTAACATAGGACGGGCGTCGTCGTAGCGGTAATGCTCCACCTGCTTGAATCCTTTGTCTCGCCGGACAATTCATACAATAGGAAAGCGGCAGGGCTGTGCACTCCTCGATGTCTGGCTACAGCGTCCGCCGTGCGCCGTCGCGGTATTCGATCCCGACGAAGGTGGTTTCGTAGAGAATGTCACCAGACCAGACGGGCCTCGGTGATGTTCGGACCCGTCATCAGCCAGGCCGCCGCCGACCGCATCCTGCAGGCGTTCGATGACGCCGTGTGCGCCCGCGCCGGCGAGCTTCTCACCGGAGGTAAGCGCATCGAAGGTGAACTCGCGCGCGGCTACTACATCGAACCCACCGCCGTCGGCGACGTGGACAACTCCTCGGAATTGGCGCAAACCGAGACATTCGGACCGGTGATCTCCCTCATCAGATTTCGCGACGACGACGAAGCAGTGCGGATCGCCACGACACTTCCTACGGTTTGAACGCCTTCGTGCACACCCGCGACCTCAACCGCCCCATCGGGTCGCGCGTGAACTCGAAGCCGGGTCAGTGTGGGTCAACAAATTCAGCGACATCGAACCCCAGGGCCCCTATGGCGGTTACAAGCACAGTGGGTTCGGTCGCACCGGCGGCCTCGATGGCCTGCGTGAGTTTCAGCGGATCAAAAACATCCGCATTGGCATGAGTTGAGCGTTGCGTGAGAGTCGGATTCATCGGGCTGGGCAGTCAGGTCGGCCCCATGGCGCGCCGGATATTTCGTTCATCGACGCGCCGGTCGGCGGTGGCGGGCCGGCCGCGGCGCAGGGCCGTCTGCTGGTCATGGCCGGTGGTGATGCCGATGTTGTCGACCGTGCCGACCGGTGTTACACCTACGCGGACTCTGTCGTGCACCTCGGCGCCCTCGGCTGCGGGCAAATCACTAAGGTGCTGAACAATCTGCTGTTCACCGCCAACTTGGGCACAGCGGCCAGCGCTCTGTCGCTAGCCAAATCCCTCGACGTGTCCCCGGCCGTCGCAGCGAAGTAGTATCACGCGGCAGCGGAAATAGCTTCGCGCTCAACGCTATAGCCGGAAGCGGAGGCCTTCACCACTGGCGGGCTGGCGGGACCGTCAAACGGCTCAACCAAAGTCGCTCAAAATGCCATTGATCCATCGACCCCGACCACAACTACTGGCGCAACCAACAAAAACGCCCCGGCCGATGGCCGGGGCGATCTGTAACCGATGACGCGACTCAGGTGTAACCCATGACTCCACTCATCGCAAAGTGGAGCTAAGGGGAATCGAACCCCTGACCTTCTCGATGCGAACGAGACGCGCTACCAACTGCGCTATAGCCCCTTGACCCGCTAGAGGCTACCAGTTCTGCAAGGGCGCCAGCACCAACGGCACTACTGGCCGACGGCGCGCGGCAGGTCCCGCGGCCAGCCGTAGTGCTGCTGCGGCATCGCGTAGTCCAGGTGCTCGAAGATCGGGTCCTCGTCGTCGATCTCCAGGACCACCGCGCCGGGCCGGCGCAGCCGCGACGGGACCACGTCGTAGTTGCGGTCGCGGGTGTTTTCCACACCCATGCGCGCGCGGGTCATCCGCTGCGTGCGGCGACGACGGACCTTCTCCTCGATCTTGGTCTGCCGGCGCAGATAGCCCAGGTAAAGCACCGTGATCGCGGTGGCCACGCCGCACACCCACCAGGCGGTGGGGCTGATCTCGAACGCCGCGGTCGCCGAGCCAACCAAGATGACGGCCATCACCATCAACACCTTCTTGCGGAAGGCGTACTTGCGGGCAGTGACGGCGGCCGCGGTCTTGGTGTCGAAGCGGCGGCGACGCTGGGCGCTCGACGGGACCACCCGCTCGCGCAGTCCCGGGTCCTCGTCCTCGGCCTCCGGCTCCAAGCCGGACGAGTCCTCGACGTATTCGTACTCGTCGTCGGGGTGCTCATCGTCGGCTTGCTCGTGCTCGTCCTCGTCGACGGCCGCGAGCTGGGGTTCGGTGGCCGCGGCGCTGGCACCGACCGGGAGTGCGACGGAGTCTTCGACGACGTCGACGTCCAGGTAGTCGGGCTCGGCCGGCTCGGCGGCCGCCATCCTCATCACCACCGGACGGGCGGGGCGCAGTTCCTCGGTCTCGGCATCGTGTTCATCGTCGGTCCCGGCGAGGTCGTCACGCTCCGCATCGTCGAACTCGTCGTCGTCGGCCGAGTCTTCCGGCTGCCAGTGCGGGTCGCTGCGGTGGCCCGAGGCCGGACCGCTGCGCCGCAGCAGGCGGGACCCGGTGCCGTTGAGCACCCGGGTTGCCAGCGCCACGTCACTGGTGCGTCGCACGGCGTCACGCTTGCTGATCAGCATCGGTACCAGCACGAACAGCCAGAGCACCACCAGTGAGATCCATAACAACGACTGCGGGATGCTTGGCATGATGACCTGCTCCTTCTGGTCCGGATCCCCGCGAGGCCGATCGTTGACCTGCGCGGTCGGGACCTGTGACCAGCGCAATTACACACCTGTAATTTGCCTCAATCAAGCATCACACGCCACATATGTCACGTGAGCCACAGAAATATTGCGATTTGTCTTCGGCGGCGAGTTCCCGCACGTCGAGATTGCGGTCATGGTCGCAGTCAGGCGCCGATCACAGCCGTGACGGCAATCTCGCCGCGCACAAGAAGGGAAGAATTTACGCCCAGCGCGCATATCCGGCACGGACCAGCGTCGATGCCACCGATCCGTAGACCTCCTCGGCCGTAATCGCCATCAGGAGATGGTCGCGCCACGCCCGGTCGACCTCGAGATAGCGGCGCAGCAGGCCCTCCTCGCGAAAGCCGACCTTGGCCAGCACGGCCCGACTCGCGAGATTCTCCGGGCGCACGGTGGCCTCCACCCGGTGCAGCATCACCGGCCCGAAGCAATGGTCCAGGCCCAGCGCCAGCGCGCCGGTGGCCACTCCTCCGCCGGTCGCCGAGCTCGGCACCCAGTAGCCGATCCACGCCGAGCGCAGCGCGCCGTGGGTGACGTTGCCGATGGTCAGCTGTCCGCAGAACTGCCCGTCGAGTTCGATCACGTACGGCAGCATGCGCCCGTTGCGGGCCTCGGCACGCAGGCCAGAACACAGCGCCGGCCAGGCCGCGACAGTGTGCCGCAGCGCCCAGTCGCCGTCGGAGGTGGGCTCCCACGGCTCGAGATGCGCCCGGTCGGCCAACCGGTGACGACTCCACTGCGCGCCGTCGCGCATCCGCACCGCGCGCAGCCGGACCACACCGGCCGCGACCCGCAGCGGCCCCACCGACGACGGCCAACCGGGGTGACGGGCGCTAGAGCGCAAGAGGTTCACGGGCGTGCGCAGTCGTCGGAGTCAGCCGCGCTGGGCCAGGAACGCGACGTCGACGATCTCACCGGTGCGAATCTGTTCGGCACCACTGGGAACCACAACTAGACAGTTTGCCTCAGCCAGCGTCGCGAGCAAATGCGACGACGCCCCCGGGGCGCCACCCAACGCCTGCACCAGATACTCGCCACTGTCCTGGTCGCGCATCAGCTGGCCGCGCAGGTAACCCTTGCGCCCGGCCACCGACGTGATCGGCGACAGTGTGCGGGCCTGCACGATCCGCCGCATCGGCTGGCGCTTGCCCAGCGACAGCCGGATCAGTGGCCGCACCATCACCTCGAAGACCACCAAGGCGCTGACCGGATTCGACGGCAACAAGAAGACCGGCACGCCGTCGCGCCCGAGCTGCCCGAAGCCCTGCACCGACCCCGGGTGCATGGCGACCCGGACGACCTCCATGTCGCCGAGTTCGGACAGCACCACCCGCACCGCTTCGGCGGCCGCGCCCCCGACTCCCCCGGCGATCACCACGACCTCGGCGCGATTGATCTGGCCCTGGACGATTTCGCCGAGCTCCTGCGGGTTGTTGGGCACGATGCCGACCCGGTTGACCTCCGCGCCGGCATCCCGGGCCGCGGCCGCCAACGCGTAGGAGTTGACGTCGTAGACCTGCCCGTTGCTCGGCGTGCGCGAGATGTCGACCAGCTCGCCGCCCACCGCCATCACCGACACCCGCGGACGCGGGTGCACCAGGACCCGCTCGCGGCCGACCGCGGCGAGCAATCCCACCTGAGCCGGGCCGATGATCGTCCCGGCCCGTACCGCCACATCGCCGGGCTGGACGTCGTCGCCGGCGCGCCGCACGTAGGCACCCGACGGTGCTCCGCGCAGAATCCGCACCTTCGACGTGCCGCCGTCGGTCCACCGCAACGGCAGCACCGCATCGGCCAGCGTGGGCAGCGGCGCCCCGGTCTGCACCCGGGCGGCTTGGCGTGGCTGCAGCCGGCTCGGCGTTCGCGCCCCGGCCTCGATGGTCCCCATCACCGGCAGGACCAGCCCGCCGGGGCTGTCCTCGTCGGCCATCGGCTCGCCGGTTTCGTCGAGCGCAAGGTCGACGCCCACCTCGCCGATACCCAGTACGTCGACGCTGCGCACCGCGTAGCCGTCGATCGCGGCCTGATCGAAGCCGGGCAGCGGCCGCTCGGTCACGACTTCCTCGGCGCACAACAATCCCTGCGCCTCCGCGATGGCAACCCGGATCGGGCGCGGGGCTACCGCGGCCGCCGTTATCCGGGCTTGCTGCTCCTCAACCGAACGCACTCGCCGCGCCTCCCTGCCGTCACCCTGACGGGCGCGCCGTATCGGGCCCGGTGAAAAAGACCGACCCCGATCGCCCGGTGGTTCTCCGGGCCCGGTATGGCGGCCGGCTACTGCTCGTTCAGGCCCAATCGCGCCACCAACCACCGCCGCAACTCCGGGCCGTAGTCGTCACGATCCAATGCAAAGTCAACCGCAGCCTTGAGGTAGCCGCCGGGATTTCCCAAGTCGTGTCGAGATCCGCGGTGCACGACGACATGCACCGGGTGGCCCTCTTTGATCAGCAGCGCGATCGCATCGGTGAGCTGTAACTCGCCGCCGGCGCCGTGGTCGATGCGGCGCAGCGCGTCGAAAATGGCGCGGTCGAGCACGTAGCGGCCGGCCGCGGCGTACAACGACGGCGCCTCGGAGGCCTTGGGCTTTTCCACCATGCCGTTGACTTTGAGGACGTCGGAATTGCCGGCGCCGGGGATGGCCTCGACGTCGAAAACACCGTAGGCGCTGATCTCCTCGGGCGTGACCTCGATGGCGCACAACACCGTGCCCCCGTACTCGGCGCGCACCTTGGCCATCGTCTCCAGCACGCCGGTCGGCAGCACCAGGTCATCGGGCAGCAGCACCATGACGGCGTCCTCGTCGGGCGTCAACGTCGGCTCCACGCAACCGATCGCGTGTCCCAGCCCGAGCGGTTCGGCCTGCACCACCGATTCGACCTTGATCAGCGCCGGCGCCCGGCGCACCTTGGCCAGCATCGCCTTCTTGCCGCGCGCTTCGAGCGTGCCCTCGAGCACCAGGTCCTCGACGAAGTGCGCGACCACGCCGTCCTTGCCCTCCGAGGTGATGATCACCAACCGCTCGGCGCCGGCCGCGGCCGCTTCCTCGGCGACCAGCTCGATACCGGGCGTATCGACGACGGGCAGCAACTCTTTGGGCACCGTCTTGGTGGCCGGCAGGAAACGGGTGCCCAGACCGGCTGCGGGGACGATCGCCGTGTACGGGATCGGGACTTCATCTGGCCGTGACATCGTTCACACCATAGCGCTCAGAGGGGTGGCCGCCGCTGCATGGCAGGCCGAATACCCGTGCTGTCATCGTTGATGCATGACCACTTCGACCAAGGCCACACTGCGCGAGCAGGTGCTGGCGGCTCGAAGTCAGGTCGCCGACGACGTGCACGCCGCCCAGGCGCGGATGCTCAACGAGCAGCTTGCCCTCGCGGTGAGCGGCGGCAGCACCGTCTGCGCCTACGTCCCGGTGGGTACCGAGCCGGGTTCGGTCGAAATGCTGGACATGTTGCTGCGCCACGCGCGGCGGGTGTTGTTGCCCGTCGCGCGCACCACCGGTGACGGCATCCCGATGCGGCTGCGCTGGGCCGAGTACCGGCCGGGTGGGCTCGTCCGCGGCCGCTGGGGCCTGCTCGAGCCGCCCGAGCCGTGGCTGCCGGAGTCTGTCCTGGCCGAGGCGGAGATGGTGGTGGTTCCGGCGCTGGCCGTGGACCACCGGGGCGTGCGGCTGGGCCGCGGCCGGGGCTACTACGACCGCTCGCTGGATGCCAGAAACCCGCAGGCACGGCTGATCGCGATGGTGCGTGACGAGGAGTTCGTCGAAGAGTTGCCGGCCGAACCGCACGATGTGCCGATGACCCACGTGATCACCCCCGGGCGCGGCGTGGTGGCGCTGCCCACGGGGTGATAACGCCCGGGAATGAGACGGATTTCATGGCTGTTTTAGCACTCAGGCACTGTAGAGTGCTAACAAGCTTATCTAACGGAGGTTTTGGAGTGCCGACCTACAGCTACGCGTGCACCGAATGCGATGATCGCTTCGACGTCGTACAGGCCTTCACCGACGACGCCCTGACCACGTGCGAGAAGTGCTCGGGCCGACTGCGCAAGTTGTTCAACTCCGTCGGCGTCGTGTTCAAGGGCAGCGGCTTCTACCGCACCGACAGCCGCGAGTCGGGCAAAAAGTCGTCGTCCAGCTCGAGCAACGGCTCGTCGACCAACGGATCTTCCGAGAGCTCCAGCTCGAGCGAGAAGTCCTCGTCCAGCGAGAAGTCCAGCTCGAGCGACAAGTCCTCGTCCAGCGAGAAATCCACGACGTCGGCCGCGGCCAGCTAGCGGGTTATCCACAGCACCCATCCCGTTGGGGCGCGTTGCGCTGCCCGCCGGGCCTACCGTTGCGGCGTGGCAGAACCATCGCTGAATCCGGCGCTACTTCAGCGATTATCGGCGTCGCTGCGCCCGGACTGGACCCGGACCGTACTGGCCCGCCGGGTGGCGGCGGGCGGGCTCGTCGTGTTGGCCGCGGTCGCGGCGGTGCGCTCGAATCCGGACGGCGATCGCGTCGACGCGGTGGTGGCCACGCGTGACCTGACTCCCGGCACGGCGTTGACCTCCGACGATGTTCGGGTCGAAAAGCGTTTGGCGACAACACTTCCCGAGGGTTCACAAGCAGACCTGAGCGCGGTGGTGGGTTCGATGCTGGCCGGTCCGGCGCGTCGGGGTGAGGTGCTCACCGACGTCCGGCTGCTGGGCAGCCGGCTGGCCGAAGCCGCGATCGGATCGAAGACCGGGCCGGGCGCGCGCATCGTGCCGCTGCATCTGGCCGACAGCGCGCTGATCGACCTGGTGCGTGCCGGCGACGTGGTCGACGTGCTCGCCGCGCCCACCGATTCGCGGCCGGGCACCCAGGCGACCAGCGTGGTGGTGGCCACCGATGCCGTCGTCGTGCTCGTGTCGCCGAAGCAGAAAGTCCAGGCCGCCGATAATGACCGCGTAGTCTTAGTTGCGCTGCCGGCCCGCGTGGCGAACACGGTGGCAGGCTCGGTGCTAGGGCAGGCAGTCACCCTCACCCTGCACTGAGTGCCTGACACCCCGCTCGCCAGAGCACCCGCAGCAAACTATGTCCAGCCCAGAAAGGACGTCGAATGCTCAAGGGGTTCAAGGAGTTTCTCGCGCGGGGCAATATCGTCGACCTGTCCGTCGCGGTGGTCATCGGTACGGCATTCACCGGCCTGGTCACCAAGTTCACCGACAGCATCATTCAGCCGTTGATCAACCGGATCGGCGTCAACCAGCAATCCGATGTCGGCATCCTGAAAATCAGCATCGGTGGCGGCCAGACGATCGACCTCAACGTGCTGGTGTCCGCAGCGATCAACTTCGTCCTGGTCGCCGCGGTGGTGTACTTCCTGGTCGTGCTGCCCTACAACACGTTCCGCAAACGCGGCGAGGTCGAGCAGGCCGACGACGCCCAGGTCGTCTTGCTGACCGAGATCCGCGACCTGCTCGCGCAGACCAACGGCGGGGCTTCGTCGGGCCGGCACGGCGGGGCGGGCACCACCCCGCCGCCCGAATACGGGCCGCGCGCGGACGCCGAGTCGCTGTAGGTCCCCGCGGCTTGCACGAGACGCCCGCGACTTTAGATCTCGAGGCTCGATAACTGCCCGATGATCTGTGCGGCGAGCGGATTCAGCGTCGCCATGCCATCGCGCACCGCGTACCGGGAACCGGCAAGGTTGACCACCAGGGTGCTGCCGGACACGCCGGCCAGACCGCGGGACAACCCGGCGTCGATGATTCCCGCCGACAGCCCGGAGGCCCGGACGGCCTCGGCGATGCCCAGGATTTCCCGGTCCAGGATCTCGACGGTGGCCTCCGGGGTGACGTCGCGCGGGGTCACTCCGGTGCCGCCGACCGACACCACCAGATCCACCCCACCGATCACCGCGGTGTTCAGCGCGTTGCGGATCTCGACCTCGTCGGCCGCGACCGCCACCACACCGTCGACCACGAATCCTGCCTCGGTCAGCAGCTCGGTGACCAGCGGCCCGCTGTGGTCTTCTTCGTCCCCGTGGGCGGTGCGATCGTCGACCACCACGACCAGAGCCCGGCCGACTACCAATTCCGCACCCGTATCCATGGGTGCAACCGTATATCCGAGCTCGGACAGGGGCTCGTTCAGAGGCTCGTCGACTCTCATCACTGATCCGCCTTGCCGAGGGTGACCTGCACGGTCCGGCTGCCACCGCCGGGATCCTGGAAGGTCAGCGATACCTTGTCGCCCGGCGCCTTGGAGCGCACCGCGGCGACCAGCGCGTCGGCGCTGCTGATCGGACGATCGTCGACCTTGGTGACGACCACGTTCTTCGGCACGCCCGCGTTCGAGGCCGCGCCGCCGGTCACGACGTCGACGACCTTGGCGCCCGGCGTGCTCTTGTCACTGGTCACCTGCACGCCCAGCGACGCATGCGACGCCTTGCCGGTGCTGATCAGCTCGTCGGCGATGCGCTTGGCCTGGTCGACCGGAATCGCGAAACCGAGGCCGATCGAACCGCTTTGAGCGTCCGGCGAATCCGAACCCAGGGTGGCGATCGCCGAGTTGATGCCGACCAGCTGCCCCTGCAGGTTGACCAGCGCACCGCCGGAGTTACCCGGGTTGATCGCGGCGTCGGTCTGAATCGCGTCCAGCACGGTGTTCTGGTTGCCCGACTCGCCGGTCGTGGACACCGGCCGGTTCAGGGCGCTGATGATCCCGGTGGTCACCGTGCCCGACAAGCCCAGCGGGGAACCGATCGCCATCACGGGCTGGCCGACCCGCACATCGGACGAGGAACCCATCGCGATCGGGGTCAGGCCGGAGACACCCTGCACGCGAATGACGGCGATATCGCTGGTGGGATCGGCACCCACCACGGTGAACGGCGCGGTGCGGCCGTCCGAGAAGGTCACCGTCGTTTTCGGCGCGGGACCACCCGGCCCGCCGGGCGGCGGGCTTCCGGGCGTCGGGCTGCTGGGCGTCGGGCCACCGGGTCCCTTCGGCGGGGCGGCGGCCGCGGCGATGACGTGGTTGTTGGTCAGAATCAGCCCGTCGGACGACAGGATGACGCCGGACCCCTCTTCGGATGCCCGACCGAGGTCGGTCTCCAGCATCACGACGCTGGGCACCACCTTCGCGGCGACCTGTTCGACGGTGCCGGGCGGCATGTTGGCCGCCGGAACGCCGGGTGTGGCGCCCGACGGTCCGCTGCTACCGCTGGCGGTGGTGGAGTGCGTCCCCAGTTCGACGACCGTGGCCGCGGCGCCGCCGATGCCGGCCGACACCACCGCGATCGCCAGCGCACCGGCCATCAGCAGGCCGGCGCGGCCTCGCTTCTGCGGTCGCGGCGGCCCCATCGGCGGCAGCATGCCGGGGATCGGGCCCGTGCCGGTGGCTCCGGGGATCGGCCCTACTCCCGAGCCGCCGGGGATGGGTCCGGCGCCGGTGCTTCCAGGAATCGGGCCCGCGCCGGTACCGCCGGGGATCCGGCCCGGCCCGGTGCCGCTGGGTACCGCGCCCGCCCCGGTGTCACCGAACGGCTCGTACGGCCGACGGTATTGCGAGGTCTGCGACGGTTGTGACTGCTGGCCTTGCTGGTACCGCCAGTCGTACGGCTGGTTGTACGGTTGCTGATGCCCTTGGGCGTACGCGGGAGCTCCACCCGGTTCAAAGGGCTGGTTAGGCGCGCTCGGGTATCCCGGCTGCTGAGGCGGTGGCGAATACCTCGGGTCATTCGTCATAGCGCTAAGTCGCTCTTCCTCTAATTGGGGTGCTGTCGAGCTCGACTTGGCTCGATTGTCAACACTAACTGCCTCTACCTTGCGCGTGCGGACTGAGAGTCCACTGAGATAACGTTCGCCGATTCCCGAGAGTTCGCTGCGCCGTCATCTGTGCGAACGGCGGGATCGGTCTTGGCTTCGCCGGCGGCTTCACCGACCGAGGCCCCGCTCTCGGTGCCGGCCGCCGGATACGCCGACACCGGCAGTGGCCGACCCGGAAGCAGCACGTAGATCGATGTTCCCGCAGGATGACCGCCCGGAACCGTGTCTTCGACGCGCAACAGCCCGCCGTGGTTGAGCACCACCTGCTTGACGATGGCCAACCCCAGCCCCGATCCCGGCAGGGCCCGCGCCGTCGTCGACCGGTAGAACCGCTCGAACACCAGGCGCCGCTCGTGTGGCGGGATACCCGGGCCCAGGTCGGAGACGATCAACTCGGCATGCGACGGGTCGAGTTGGCGCATCCGGACACCGACGTGGCCGCCCGGCGGACTCCATTTGGCGGCGTTGTCCATCAGGTTCAGTGCCGCCCGCGATAGGCCGGCGTTGTCGCCGTAGACCTGCCACGGGATTACGTCGACATCGAAGTGAATATCGTTGCGCCGCCGCCTAACCCGCTCCAGGCTGCGGTCGATGACCTCGGACATGTCGACCGGTTCGTGTACTACCTGGCCCGCGTCGTCGCGGGTGAGGTCTACCAAATCGCCTACCAGCGTGGACAATTCCTCGATCTGCGCCAGCACATCCGCACGCAGGTCCACCATCTCCTGCTCGGGCAGCCGCGGCGCCCCCGGTTCCATGGACGCCATCAGCAGTTCGACGTTGGTCCGCAGTGATGTCAGCGGGGTGCGCAATTCGTGTCCGGCGTCGGTGACCAGCCGCGCCTGCCGCTCCCGCGACTCCGCGAGAGCGCGCAGCATCAAGTTGAATGCCTCAGTGAGCCTTGCCAATTCGTCACTGCCGAACACCGGGATGGGCCGCAGGTCGTCGGTGCGCGCCACCCGCTCGGCCGCCTCGGTCAGCCGGGCGACCGGCCGCAGCCCCGCCCGGGTGACCATGCCACCGGCCACCGCGGCGACCGCGACCCCGATACCGCCGACGATCAGCAGCACCCAGCGCAGTTTGGTCATCACCGCCTCGGTCGGCCGCAGGCTCTTGGAGATCAGCAGCGAGCTGCCGTTGGGCAGGTGGATCGCCAGGATGCGCTGATCAGAAGCGGTACGACGGGACATGAACAAGTCACCGCGGATGACTGCCTTCTCCGGCTCGGCGACCGGCAGGGTCTGGCCCGGTTGCTGGGCGGTGTAGATCGAGTGGCCGGGGTTCACCAGCATCGCGTTGACGTCGGAATACGCGGTGCCCTCGATGGCCTTGGCCGGGTCGGCGGCCAGCGAACCGCTGGCGATCAGCAGCTGCGCGCGGCTATCCAGCTGGTTGTCGATGTCGCTGTAGAGCGCCGCCGCGATCACCGCGTAGACGGCAAACGCCATCAGCACGACAACCATCGCCACCATCGACATCGCCAGCAACATGACCCGCCACCGCAACGACAACGAACTGGGGGCTCGCAGGGGTGCGCGCCGACGTCGTTGGAACCGGATCATCAGGGCGGGGTCTCCCGTAGTACGTAGCCGACGCCACGCACCGTGTGGATCAGGCGCGGTTCACCCTCGGCTTCGGTTTTGCGGCGCAGGTAGCCGACGTAGACCTCCAGCGCATTGCCCGAGGTGGGAAAGTCGAATCCCCACACCTCTTCGAGAATGCGGCTTCGGGTGAGCACCCGGCGCGGGTTGGCGATCAGCATCTCCAGCAGGGCGAATTCGGTGCGGGTCAGGCTGATCCGGCGGTGCCCTCGGGTGACTTCACGGGTCACCGGGTCCAGAGCCAGATCGGAGAACGTCATCGCGACCGACTCGGCGTCCTCGGGCTTGGTGCGGCGCAGCAGCGCCCGCATCCGGGCCAGCAGCTCCTCGAGGGCGAACGGCTTGGGCAGGTAGTCGTCGGCGCCGGCGTCCAGGCCGGCCACCCGCTCGGACACCGAGTCGCGGGCAGTGAGCACCAGAATCGGCAGGTCGTCGCCAGTGCTACGCAGCTGCCGGCAGACCTCGAGACCGTCGAGGCGCGGCATCATCACATCGAGCACGACGGCGTCGGGGCGGTCACTGGAGATGAGCTCCAGCGCCTCGACTCCGTCATGAGCCAACTCGACGGAGTAGCCGTTGAAGGAGAGCGATCTGCGCAGCGATTCGCGGACCGCGCGATCGTCATCGACGACAAGAATGCGCACGGCCACTAGTTTCGTCCTAGGGCCTGAGAGCGGCCTGAGAGGCGCGCCGGGTATTTGCCGAGATTAGCGTCGGTCGAGATCGATCAGGCCCAGGCGAGCCGCCTTGAGCAGTCGACGCGGCACCTTGTGCTTCTGGCCGGCCACGGTCACTCCGACGAGCTCGGTCTTTTCCGCCTTCCACTGCGAGCGGCGGCTGCGGGTGTTCGAGCGCGACATCCTGCGCTTGGGTGTGGCCATGGTCGGGCCTTACTCCTCGGTCTGGGGTTTCGGTCGTCCGTCGCGCGGCATGACCTCTGCGGCCGACGGCGACGATTGCGCTCCAGAATAGTCGGTGACCTGCTGGTGGCCAAAATGGGCGGTACGGCCTGCGCGGCTATGACGGCAGCGCCGGAACGGGCATCCTTGACGTGACACCGGCGGTACCCGCTAACCTACCGGGTGGTTGGTTGGTTGAGCACCGGAAATCCCGAATGGAGGACGCCCATGGCCTCTGGTTCTGGCTCATCCGGTGCTGTCCGGATCGCGAACTGCTCGGGGTTCTACGGCGACCGGCTGGCGGCCATGCGCGAGATGCTGACCGGCGGAGACGTCGATTACCTCACCGGCGACTACCTGGCCGAGCTCACGATGCTGATTCTGGGCCGCGACAAGATGAAACACCCCGAGCGCGGCTACGCCAAGACCTTCCTGACTCAGCTCGAGGATTGTCTGGGCGAGGCTCGGGACCGCGGGGTGCGCATCGTCGCCAACGCCGGCGGCCTCAACCCCGCCGGGCTGGCGGACGCGATCCGCACCCTGGCGCAACGGCTGGGCATCACCGCCCGAGTGGCCCACGTCGAGGGCGACGATCTGCAGCCGCGCGCGGCCGAACTGGGGCTGGGCACGCCGCTGACGGCAAACGCCTACCTGGGTGCCTGGGGCATCGTCGACTGCCTGAACGACGGAGCCGACGTCGTCGTCACCGGCCGGGTCACCGACGCCTCGGTGATCGTCGGGTCCGCGGCCGCCCACTTCGGCTGGGGCCGCACCGACTACAACGAACTCGCCGGCGCGGTGGTCGCCGGTCACGTCATCGAATGCGGCGTGCAGGCCACCGGCGGCAACTACGCGTTTTTCACCGAAGTGCCCGACCTGTCTAGCCTTTTTCATGCGGGCTTTCCTTTGGCCGAGGTCAACGCGGACGGATCCTCGGTGATCACCAAACACCCCGGCACCGGCGGGCTGGTCAGCGTCGACACCGTCACCGCGCAGCTGCTCTACGAGATCACCGGCGCCCGCTACGCCAACCCGGACGTCACCGCGCGGATGGACACCGTCGAGCTGTCCTCCGACGGCCCGGACCGGGTGCGCATCAGCGGCGTGGTCGGTGAGCCGCCGCCACCGACGCTGAAGGTGTCGCTGAACAGCATCGGCGGATTCCGCAACGCGATGACCTTCGTGTTGACCGGGCTCGACATCGAGGCCAAGGCCGAGCTGGTGCGCCGCCAGCTCGAGGCCGGGCTCACCGTCAAACCCGCGGAGCTTCAGTGGACGCTGGCGCGCACCGACCACCCCGATGCCGACACCGAGGAAGCCGCCAGTGCGCTGCTGCACTGTGTGGTCCGCGACCCCGACCCCGCCAATGTCGGACGCCAATTCTCCTCGGCGGCAGTCGAGTTGGCGCTTGCCAGCTACCCGGGCTTCCACGTCACCGCCCCGCCGGGCGATGGCCAGGTCTACGGCGTCTTCCACGCGGGCTACGTCGAGGCCACCGTCGTGCCGCATATCGCGGTGCACTCCGACGGCACGCGCACCGATATCCCTTGTGCCAGCCAGACTTTGGAGCTGGCCCCTGCCGCTTCCCCGGCGTTGCCGCAACCTCTGCCGGCCGGGCCGACCCGGCGCGCACCCCTCGGCCGCATCGCCGGCGCCCGCAGCGGCGACAAGGGCGGCTCGGCCAACGTCGGGGTTTGGGTGCGCACCGAGGACCAATGGCGTTGGCTGGCCAACACATTGACGGTCGAACTGCTCAAGGAGCTGCTGCCGGAGGCAGCGGACTGCGACGTCACCCGTCACGTGCTGCCCAACCTGCGTGCGGTGAACTTCGTGATCGAGGGCATCCTCGGACAGGGCGTCGCCTATCAGGCACGGTTCGATCCCCAGGCCAAGGGACTGGGTGAATGGCTGCGCAGCCGCCACGTCGAAATCCCGGAAGGGCTTTTGTGAATATCTGGAACACCCCGGAGCGCGAACAGCTGCGAAAGACGGTGCGCGCCTTCACCGAACGCGAGATTCTGCCGCACGTCGACGAGTGGGAACGCACCGGCGATCTGCCGCGCGAATTGCACCGGCGCGCCGGGGCGGCCGGGCTGCTCGGCGCCGGGTTACCCGAAGCCGCCGGCGGCGGTGGCGGCGACGGCGCCGACGCGGTGGTCATCTGCGAAGAGTTCCACCAGGCCGGCGGCCCGGGCGGTGTCTTCGCGTCGCTGTTCACCTGTGGCATCGCGGTTCCCCATATGATCGCCTCGGGCGATCAGCGGCTGATCGAGGAGTTCGTCCGGCCGACGCTGGCCGGCGAGAAGATCGGATCACTGGCCATCACCGAACCCGGCGGCGGTTCGGACGTCGGGCATTTGCGCACCAGCGCGGTGCGTGACGGCGACCACTACGTGGTCAACGGCGCCAAGACCTACATCACCTCCGGGGTGCGCGCCGACTATGTCGTCACCGCGGTGCGCACCGGAGGGCCTGGCGCAGCAGGGGTTTCGCTGCTGGCGGTCGAGAAGGGCACACCGGGCTTCGAGGTGAGCCGCAAGCTGGACAAGATGGGGTGGCGTTCGTCGGACACCGCCGAGCTGTGCTACGTCGATGCCCGGGTTCCGGTCGCCAACCTGGTCGGCGCTGAGAACAGCGGATTCGCCCAGATCGCGCAGGCGTTCGTCTCTGAGCGGATCGGCCTTGCCGCGCAAGCGTATTCGAGTGCACAGCGATGCCTGGACATCACCGTGGCTTGGTGTCGCGACCGCGAGACGTTCGGTCGCCCACTGATTTCGCGCCAGTCGGTGCAGAACACCCTGGCCGAGATGGCCCGGCGCATCGATGTCGCCCGCGTCTATTCGCGCGATGTGGTGCAGCGCCAGCTGGCCGGTGAGACGAACCTGATCCCGCAGGTGTGCTTCGCCAAGAACACCGCCGTCGAGGCCGGTGAATGGGTGGCCAATCAAGCCGTTCAATTGTTCGGCGGCATGGGCTACATGGCCGAATCAGAAGTCGAACGCCAATATCGGGACATGCGAATCCTGGGCATTGGCGGCGGTACCACCGAAATCCTGACCGCCCTGTCCGCCAAACTGCTGGGATTCCAATCATGACCGTGCTGCAGTCCACCCTCGACCCGAAGGCGTCCACGTACGCCGACGCGGCCGAAACCATGCTCGCCAAGCTGGCCGAGATCGACGTCGAGCACGGCAAGGCGCTGGCCGGAGGCGGAGAAAAGTACACCGCGCGCCACCACGCCCGCGGCAAGTTCACCGCCCGCGAGCGCATCGAGCTACTGCTGGACCCGGATTCGCCGTTCCTCGAGCTGAGCCCGCTGGCCGCCTACGGCAGTTCCTTCACCCTGGGGGCCAGCGTGGTGGTGGGCATCGGCGCCGTCGAGGGCGTGGAGTGCCTGATCGTCGCCAACGACCCGACCGTCAAGGGCGGCACCAGCAACCCCTGGACGCTCAAGAAGATCTTGCGGGCCAACCAGATTGCGCTGCAGAACCGGCTGCCGGTGATCTCGCTGGTGGAGTCGGGCGGCGCGGACCTGCCCACCCAGAAAGAGATCTTCGTCCCCGGCGGGCAGATGTTCCGCGATCTGACCCGGCTCTCGGCGGCGGGCATTCCGACCATCGCGCTCGTCTTCGGCAACTCCACCGCCGGCGGTGCCTACATCCCCGGCATGTCCGATCACGTCGTGATGATCAAGGAACGCTCGAAGGTGTTCCTGGCCGGTCCCCCGCTGGTGAAGATGGCCACCGGTGAAGAGTCCGACGACGAGTCCCTCGGCGGCGCCGAAATGCACGCCCGCACTTCGGGTCTGGCCGACTACTTCGCCGTCGACGAGCTCGACGCGATCCGCATCGGGCGCCGGGTGGTGACCCGGCTGAACTGGCGCAAGCTCGGGCCGGTGCCGCGGCCCGTGACGGAGCCGCTGTTCGACGCGGAGGAGCTGATCGGCATCGTGTCGTCGGACCTGCGCATCCCGTTCGACCCACGCGACGTGATCGCGCGGGTCGTCGACGGCTCCGAATTCGACGAGTTCAAGCCGATGTACGGCTCGTCGCTGGTGACCGGCTGGGCGACGTTGTGCGGCTACCCGATCGGGATTCTGGCCAACCATCGCGGTGTGCTGTTCAGCGAGGAATCACAGAAGGCCACCCAATTCATTCAGCTGGCCAACCGTTACGACACGCCACTGTTGTTCTTGCACAACACCACCGGATACATGGTCGGCAAGGACTATGAAGAGGGCGGCATGATCAAGCACGGATCGATGATGATCAACGCCGTGTCCAACTCGACCGTCCCGCACATCTCGCTGTTGATCGGTGCGTCCTACGGCGCGGGCCACTACGGCATGTGTGGGCGGGCCTACGACCCCCGATTCCTGTTCGCCTGGCCCAGCGCCAAATCCGCGGTGATGGGCGGTGTCCAGCTGGCCGGCGTGCTGTCGATCGTGGCCCGGGCGGCCGCCGAAGCTCGCGGCCAACAGGTCGACGAGGACGCCGACGCCGCGATGCGAGCCGCGGTCGAGGGACAGATCGAGGCCGAGTCGCTGCCGATGGTCTTGTCTGGAATGCTCTACGACGACGGGGTGATCGACCCCCGCGATACCCGCACCGTACTGGGAATGTGTCTGTCCGCCATCGCGAATGGCCCGATCAAGGGGACGTCGAACTTCGGCGTCTTCCGGATGTGAGCCCCATGGGAATCACTCGAGTACTCGTTGCCAACCGCGGCGAGATCGCCCGCCGAGTCTTCGCCACCTGCCGCCGGCTCGGTCTGGGAACCGTCGCGGTCTACACCGAACCGGACGCCGCGGCCCCGCACGTCGCCGAAGCCGACGCCCGGGTGCGCTTGGCGAAGACCAACGACTACTTGAATGCCGAGGCCATCATCGCCGCCGCGCGGGCCGCGGGCGCCGACGCCATACATCCCGGCTACGGATTCCTCTCGGAGAACGCCGACTTCGCGGCCGCCGTCGCGGACGCGGGCCTGACCTGGATCGGGCCGCCGGTGGACGCGGTACGGGCGATGGGCTCCAAGATCGAGTCCAAGAAGCTGATGGCGTCGGCGGGGGTGCCGGTGCTCGACGAACTCGACCCCGACGCGGTCACCCAGGCGCAGTTGCCGGTGCTGGTCAAGGCCTCCGCGGGAGGCGGCGGCCGCGGTATGCGGGTGGTCCACGAGTTATCCGCTCTGGCAGGCGAAGTCGCCGCGGCTCAGCGCGAAGCGCAGTCTGCCTTCGGTGATCCGACCGTATTCTGCGAGCGCTACCTGCCGACCGGCCACCATGTGGAGGTTCAGGTCCTCGCCGACACCCACGGCACGGTGTGGGCGGTCGGAGAACGGGAGTGCTCGATTCAGCGGCGCCACCAGAAGATCATCGAAGAGGCGCCGTCGCCGTTGGTGGAACGCATTCCGGGCATGCGGGCCAAGCTTTTCGACGCTGCCCGGCTGGCCGCCAGCGTCATCGGCTACGCCGGGGCCGGGACGGTGGAGTTCCTCGCCGACGACTCGCCTGGTGGACAAGGCGAGTTCTTCTTCCTGGAGATGAACACCAGGCTGCAGGTCGAGCACCCGGTCACCGAAGAGACCACCGGGCTCGACCTCGTCGAACTGCAGCTCGCGGTGGCCGACGGCCACCGCCTCGATGCCGAACCTCCCGCCGCCCAAGGGCATTCGATAGAAGCTCGCCTGTACGCCGAAGATCCCGCACGCGGGTGGCAACCCCAGGCCGGCCTGGTGCACACCATCGATGTGCCCGGCAGCCGGGCACAATTCGCCTCGTTGGGACAGCGCACCGGCATCCGGCTGGACTCTGGCATCGTCGACGGATCGGTGGTGTCGATCCACTACGACCCGATGCTGGCGAAGGTCATCTCGTATGCACCGACCCGCCGGCAAGCCGCGCTGGTACTGGCCGACGCGTTGGCCCGGACACGACTGCACGGGCTGCGCACCAACCGCGAGCTGTTAGTGAACGTGCTACGGCATCCGGCATTCCTCGACGGTGCGACCGACACCGCGTTTTTCGACACGCACGGCCTGGCGCAGCTGTCGGCACCGCTGAGCGACGAAGGCGTGGTGCGGTTGTCGGCAATCGCCGCGGCCCTGGCCGATGCCGCACACAATCGTGCGGCCGCCGTGGCGTTCGGCTCGCTGCCCAGCGGCTGGCGCAACCTCACTTCGGGATATCAGGTCAAGACGTACACCGACGACCAGGACAACGAACACCGAATCCAATACCGGTTCACCAGAACCGGATTGGTGCTCGCCGGGGACGAGGCCGTGCATCTGGTCTCGTCGGCACCCGACGAAGTGGTGCTGGCCGACGCCAACGGCGTGGCATGCCGATTCGCGGTTGCCCGCTACGGCCCCAACCTCGACGACGTCTACGTCGACTCGGCGCGCGGACCGGTTCATCTGAACGCGGTGCCCCGGTTCCCGGAGCCGGGATCGTCGGTTGCCAAGGGATCGCTGGTTGCGCCCATGCCCGGCAACGTCATCCGGCTCGGCGCACAGGTGGGCGACAGCGTAACGGCCGGCCAGCCGCTGATCTGGCTGGAAGCGATGAAGATGGAGCACACCATCACCGCGCCGTCAGACGGCGTACTCAGCTCCCTGGCCGTCACGAGCGGCCAGCAAGTAGAAGTCGGCGCCGTCCTGGCAATAGTCGAAGCGCCGGAGAACGGCCAAGTAAAAGGAGATTCGTAAATGACCGATACCAGCTTCATCGAAAGCGAGGAGCGCCAGGCGCTGCGCAAGTCGGTGGCCGCCTGGGCGTCCAAATACGGCAGCGAGTACTACCTGAAAAAGGCGCGCGCCCAGGAGCACACCGATGAATTGTGGTCAGAGGCAGGCCAACTCGGCTTCCTCGGCGTGAACCTGCCGGAGGAATACGGTGGCGGCGGCGCCGGCATGTACGAGCTGTCCTTGGTTATGGAAGAAATGGCCGCCGCGGGCAGCGCGCTGTTGCTGATGGTGGTCTCCCCGGCGATCAACGGCACCATCATCAGCAAGTTCGGCACCGAAGAGCAGAAGAAGCGCTGGATCCCCTCCATCGCCGACGGCACGATGACGATGGCGTTCGCGATCACCGAACCCGACGCCGGGTCGAACTCACACAAGATCACCACCACCGCGCGCCGCGACGGCAGCGACTGGATTCTCAAGGGCCAGAAGGTCTACATCTCCGGCGTCGATCAGGCGCAGGCCGTGCTGGTGGTGGCACGCTCCGAGGAGGCCAAGACCGGCAAGCTGCACCCGGCGTTGTTCGTGGTGCCCACCGACGCGCCCGGCTTCAGCTACACGCCGATCGAGATGGAGCTGATCAGCCCCGAGCGTCAATTCCAGGTCTTCCTGGACGACGTCCGGCTGCCAGCCGATGCGCTCGTCGGGGCCGAAGATGCCGCGATCGCACAGCTTTTCGCGGGCCTGAACCCCGAGCGGATCATGGGTGCGGCGAGCTCGGTAGGCATGGGCCGCTTCGCACTGGAGAAGGCTTCCGACTACGTCAAGACCCGCCAGGTGTGGGGAACCCCGATCGGCGCGCACCAGGGTCTGTCACACCCGTTGGCGCAGTGCCACATTGAGGTCCAGCTCGCCAAACTGATGATGCAGAAGGCCGCCACGCTCTACGACGCCGGTGATGACTTCGGTGCGGCCGAGGCCGCCAACATGGCGAAATACGCTGCGGCCGAGGCGGCTACCCGTTCGGTGGATCAGGCCGTGCAGTCGATGGGCGGCAATGGTCTGACCAAGGAGTACGGCGTCGCCGCGATGCTCGCCTCGGCCCGGCTGGGACGGATCGCACCGGTCAGCCGCGAGATGGTGCTGAACTTCGTCGCGCAGACCTCCCTGGGCCTGCCCCGAAGCTACTGATGACGGGGTCTTTTGAATGACTACCCTCGTCGAATATGCCGTCGCGGGACCGTTGGCCCGGCTGACGCTGAATTCACCGCACAACCGCAACGCGCTATCGACCACCCTGGTCACCCAGCTGCACCAGGGTCTGTGCGACGCGGCGGCGGATCCGGCCGTGCGCGTGGTGGTGCTCGGGCACACCGGCGGCACGTTCTGCGCCGGCGCGGACCTCAGCGAAGCCGGCGCCGGCAACCCGGGTGGCGATCGCGAGGGCGGCGAAGCCGGGCGAAGCGGGTCGCCACCGTCGGCATACGACATGGCCGCGGCGCGGGCCAACGAGATGACCGCATTACTGCGGGCCATCGTCTCCTCGCCTCTGCCGGTCATCGCCGCGGTCGACGGTCATGTGCGTGCGGGCGGATTCGGTTTGGTCGGCGCCTGTGACATCGCGGTGGCCGGACCGCGCAGCACCTTCGCGCTCACCGAGGCGCGCATCGGTGTGGCCCCGTCCATCATCTCGCTGACGCTGCTGCCGAAGTTGTCGCCGCGGGCGGCCGCGCGCTATTACCTCACCGGCGAGACGTTCGATGCGGCCGCGGCCGCGGCGATTGGATTGGTCACGATCGCAGCCGACGATGTCGATGCCGCAGTGGCCGAACTGGTCGCCGATATCGGCCGCGGATCGCCCCAGGGTCTGGCCGCGTCGAAGGCGCTCACGACGGCCGCGGTGCTCGACGGGTTCGACCGCGACGCGCAGCGGCTCACCGAGGAATCCGCCCGGCTGTTCGTCTCCGACGAGGCCCGCGAAGGCATGCTCGCATTCCTGCAGAAACGTCCACCGAGTTGGGCGCCGCCCGCGGCCACCGACGATGCCGATCGCAATTAGGCATGCGTAGGAGGTTGGTTGCGATTTAGCCAACCCTCTTGCAGCAAAAGTTGTACGTCGTACGCTCGTGGATGATGAGCGATTCAGCGCAGCACGATGCGAAGGACGCGCGTGAGGATTTCTCGCGTGCGGCCGATACCGATCGCATACAAATTGCGCAATTACTCGCCTACGCGGCCGAGCAGGGTCGCCTGCAGCTCAAGGACTACGAAGACCGTCTGACCAGGGCGTATGCGGCCACGACGTACGAAGAACTGGATCAGCTCCGGGCCGATCTGCCGGGTGCGCCGATAAGCCCGCGCCGCGGCGGGAAGCAGAATCCGGCGCCCTCCACCCTGCTGCTCGCGCTGCTGAGTGGATTCGAGCGGCGGGGGCGCTGGAACGTCCCGAAGAAGCTGACCACGTTCACGCTGTGGGGCAGCGGGGTGGTGGATCTGCGCTATGCCGACTTCACGTCGACCGAAGTCGATATCCACGTGGTCTCGATCATGGGTGCGCAGAACATCCTGTTGCCGCCCGAGGTCAATGTCGAGATCCACGGCCGCGGCGTCATGGGTGGTTTCGACCGCAATATCGTCGGCCAGGGTACGCCGGGCGCGCCGCGGGTGAATATCCACGGCTTCTCGCTGTGGGGCGGTGTGGGCATTAAGCGCAAAGCCCGCCGACCCCATGGGTAAACCCGCCGGACCGGTTGAGGGCGTCAAGGCTACTGGCATCGTTTCGCAAATGCGTGGGATTGCGTATCTTCGCAAAACCACGAAAACGTGACGCCCGTCGACTAGCGTCCAGAGCAGCGGCTCAGGGGGTGCAAGCGACGCCACAGGGTTGGGCCCCGAAGTATCGGGAACGCGCGTCGCACGAATTCCAGCGCAAAGGCTTATCAAGACTGCGCGAAAAACGATGTGACAACGGTAGTTCCGCCCCTCCCGAGCCGCCACGAATGCCGGCATCACGCACAGCGAGGCGCAAGAATGGTCGCACTGGGGAACATCAACGAATGGCAGCCGCCACACGGTCCGCTGACCATGTGGACCGCCGTACCGACGGCGCATGAGGCGGCCCGCACCGCCCAGCGAAGCGCTCTCGCCCCGAGTTACCAGCAGGCCCAACACCTCTGGGCCGCGTTTCACGGCAGGGCCATGGAAAGGCAGCTACCGCGGCTGATGGTCGTGGCCTGGGATATCGCGGGCACGTGCGACATTCCGATCATGACGACGGCGGTCAACTCCCATGTCCGTCGCCATGACACATATCACAACTGGTTCGAATTCGAAGACGGCGCGATCGTGCGCCGCCCCATCGAGGACCCGGAAGACATTGATTTGGTCCCCGTGTCGTGGGGACATATGACCCCCGACCAGGTGCGCACCCATGTCCTGACGACGACCCGCGAAACGCTCGAATGGGGATGCTTCAGCTTCGGCATCATCCAGCACGCCGACTACTTCACCTTCTACGCCAGCGTCGACCATCTGCACATCGACGGCTTGTCCGCCGGCGTCATCTTCTTCGACATTCACCTGACCTATCAGGAGCTGTCGGCGGGCGCGGCGCACCAGCCCGCCACACCTCCCCAGCTCCGAAGCTACCGCGACTACACCACGCGGCAGCGCGAGAAGGTTGCGGATCTGACCCTGGAATCGCCGGAGATCAAGGACTGGATCGCGTTCGCACGCGACGCCGACGGTAACTGGCCGAGTTTCCCGCTGCCCCTGGGCGACACCTGGACCAGCAGCGCGGGCGACTTGGTGACCGTCGAGTTGCTCGACGCCGCCGGAACGGAGGCGTTCGACGCCGCCTGCATCGCGGCCGGCGCCCGGTTCCTCGGCGGCGTTCTGGCGTGCACCGCGTTGGCCGACTATATATTGACCGGCAACGAGATTCATCGCGGATTCACCGCCAGGGACACCCGGACCCAGGGCATCGACACGATGACGGTGGGATGGTTCGCAAGCATGGTTCCGGTTGTCGTGCCGACCGCCGGCGGCTCGTTCCCCGAGGCGGCCCGGGCCGCCCAGAAGTCGTTCGATGCGGCCAAGGATCTCGCTCATGTGCCGGTCGAGCGGGTCTTGGAGCTCGCGACACCGGATGAGCTGGGCATCAAGCTGCCATCGCAGCTACCGATGATGCTGTCCTTCCTCGACTTTCGTAAGATTCCCCTGGCCGGGCTGTGGGCAGAGACGAACTTCGGCACCTACGGCGACAGTCTGTCTCACGGCGGAGTGAATGTCTGGATCAACCGGCACGCCGAGCGAACCACGGTCACGATCTCGTTCCCGGACAACGAGGTCGCCAGGGAGTCGGCGCACCAATACGTCGAGACCCTGAATCGGATTTTCTCCCGCATCGCGGGCAAGGCCCTGGAGCAGTCGAGCGTCGTTGCGGCTGAGGCGAGTTCGGGTGGCCTGTATGCCCTTTCCCCGACGAAAGACGACGACGAGGCGGCTTAGAATATGAGCAATGTGCT
This sequence comes from Mycobacterium sp. NGS40, assembly GCF_059812735.1. Classification (NCBI taxonomy): domain Bacteria; kingdom Bacillati; phylum Actinomycetota; class Actinomycetes; order Mycobacteriales; family Mycobacteriaceae; genus Mycobacterium; species Mycobacterium sp. NGS40. The sequence goes on along the minus strand of NZ_JCALDG010000019.1, from coordinate 54,154 downwards.
GGACTTGGCCGACCAGACGCTCTTTCTCGGCGAGCGGGCGACCGCGACCACCAGTGTGTTGCAATGTATCTGGGTGTACGACCACGCCATCGACGTCGATGGTCTGCGGCGTTTCCACCACCACCTGGGCCGGGGACGGCTGTCACGCCGAATCGAACGGTCCCCCTTGCCGTTCGGCCGGCACCGCTGGGTGAGGTCCGGCGACCGTCCCAGCCTCGAGATCGCCACAACGGCCCGGCCGCGTGACGAGATCGACGCATGGCTCGAAACGCAGGCGAGCTACCGGCCGGACGCCGAACACGGACCCGGCTGGCACCTGGCGATGTTGCCGCTGACCGACGGCGGCGCGGTAGTGAGTTTCGTTGTCACGCACTGCCTTACCGACGGTGTCGGGCTCTGCGAGGCGTTGGCCGACGCAGCGTGCGGACGCGACGACGCGATCACCTGGCCGGCCGCGGCGTCGCGGCGACGGTGGCAGGCGCTGCGCGAGGACGCACGCCAAACCGCGCGCGACACAACGGATATGGGGCGAGCCATCGTCGCCGCCGCGCGAATGGCCCGACAGGCCAACGACAGTGCCCCCGCCAAGTCGGCGAAGAAGCGCCCCGCGCCGCCCAGCGGACCCGACCAAAGCATCTCGTTGCCCATGGCGATGCTCTTCTTCGACGCCGACGACTGGGACGCCCGCGCAGAGGCGCTCGGCGGAACCAGCAACGCGCTCCTCGCCGGCTTGGCCACCTATCTCGCCCAGCGCGTGGGCCGGGTCGCGGCGGACGGCTCGGTCAACGTCGGGATGCCGCTCAACGAGCGCGCCGCCGACGATACCCGCGCCAACGCCGTGATCAATGTCGACGTCACGGTCAGACCGCCGACCGCGGCGACCGGTCTGGGCGAAATCCGCGCCGCGATCAAGCAATCGCTGATCCGCAGTCAGGAGCTGCCCGACGAGCGGTGGGCATTGCTACCGCTGATCCCCCTGATTCCTAAGCCGGTCTTCCGGCGGCTGATCAGTGTGGTCACCGGCAGCGCCACCACCGTCGTGTCGTCCAATCTCGGCGCGATCGACCCGGCTGCCAACCGGCCGGACGGCACCGACGCCGACTACTTCGCGATGAAGTCGGTGTACCCGGGCGTCACCGCCGCGACGATGTACAACACCAACGGCGCGCTCGCGTTGTTGTCGGGGCGAGTGCACGGGCAGGTGTTCGTCTCGTTCCTGGCCTATGAGCTGGGCCGCAACAACTCGAATGATGATCTCAGAGAACACATCTCGAGCGCGTTGAGCGAATTCTCGCTGACCGCCATCGCGGGCTGGCGCACCGCCAGCGCGGCATCGCGCTAGCGACGGCGCCGAGATCGTAGATAGTCGCCGACCACCGCGGCACCCAGGCCGTCGAGATCGGGCACCACGACGCGTCCCTCGACCCGTCGCGCGACCTGGTCGATGAACCGCGCCAGGCCCGGGTCACTGCCCAGCCGGAAGATCGTGATCTGTGCACCCAACCGCGCCATATCGTCGAAGCCACGCACGGTGTGCGCGATGGTCCGCGGGTGCGGCGGATAATCGAAAAACACCGACGACCCGTCGCCGTCGACATCCTCGAGATGTGCGGTCGGCTCGCCGTCGGTCACCACCAGCACGACGGGCTGCGCGTTGGGATGACGCCGCAGATGACGGCCCGCCAGCGCCAGCGCGTGATGCAGGTTGGTGCCCTGCTCGTAAACCCCCTCCAGGCCGGTGAGCTCGGCCGCGGACACGGTCCGGGCGTACCGGCCGAAAGCGATGATCTGCAAGGCATCCGACCGGAACCGCGTGCACACCAGGTGGTTGAGCGCGAGCGCCGTCTGCTTCATCGGCAGCCAGCGGTTCTCCATCACCATGGAAAACGAGGTGTCGACCAACAACGCCACCGCGGCCTGGCTGCGCGTCTCGGTCTCGGACACCTCGACGTCGTCGACGGTGATGTTCAACCGCGCGTCCGGGCCGTCGAGAGTCGAGGTTCCCGCTTGCCGCAACACCGCATTGGTCAGGGTGCGGGGTATGTTCCACGGCTCGGTGTCACCGAACTGCCACGGCCGGGTCGCGCCGGTCAGCTCGCCCGCTGCCCCGGCACGCCGCAGCTCGCGGTCACCTCGGCGACTCGAAAGTTGTTGTGCCACATCACGTAACGCGGTCTCGCCGAGCCTTCGCATCGCTTTGGGCGACAACCGCCACTGGCCGTCGGAACCACGATCCAAAAAGCCCTGATTAACCAGCGCCCGTTCCAGCTCGGACAGGGTCCGCGCGTCGATCGCGGCCTGATCACCCAGCTGGCGCGCCAGCGCATCCAGATCGACGTCGTCCATCGTGGCGCCGGGATAGCTCTGCGAAAGCTGGTCGGCCAGCTGCTCCAGCTCGGCCACGTCGGCCAGGGCCTGGGTGCCTTCGCCCATGCCGAAGGGGTTGTCGCCGGAGAACTGCTCGGAACCCATCCAGTCCTCACCGGGCCGGGCGGCCTGCAGGTTCGCATCGAGGCGGTTCAACGCGTTCATCAGCGACGGAGAGCCAAAAGCCTGCTGCGCCAGGGCATCCAGTTCGGCGCGCTGGTCGGGGCTCAGGCTGTTGCGGAAGCGTTGCGCGGCGGCGGCCCGCTTGGCCAGCGAGTCCATCAGCTCGTCGATGTTGCGCGGGTTCTCCGGAAAGAACTCGCCGTGGGAGTCCATGAAGTCGTCGAAGTCTTGCTGGGTGTCCTCGCCGCGATTGTGCTTGTCCAGCAGGTCGTTGAGGTCGTCCAGCATGTCGTTGACACGCTGGCGATCCTCGTCGGTGGCGCCCGCAAGCGCCTCCTTCATCCCGGCGAAGCGCTGGTCGAGCATCTCGCGGCCGAGCAGATCCTTGATCTGGTCGTACTTTTCGCGGGCCTCCTGGCTGCGCCAGTTGTACTCGGACAGTTCCTGGACCGCCTTGGCCGGCGAGGACGGCAGGGCATCGAGCTGCAGTTCGCCGAAGCGGGCGTCGTCGTCGAGCGCGCGGGCCAATTCCTTGCGCTCGGCCAGCACCGCCTCGTCGAGCAGCTTCTTGATGTCCTGCAGTGTCCCGTCTAAGTTGTTGCGGCGCAACAGGTCCCGTCGGCGCCGGTTCGCTTCGGCGGCCAGCCGGTCGGCGCCGCGCATGTTCTCGGTACCACGGCGGAGCAGCTCGGACAGCGCCCGGCGCGGGGAGGTGCCGCCCATCACGTCCTGCCCGATCTGCTCGAGCGCCTCGCGCAGATCCACCGGCGGCGCCAGCGGGTCGGGCCCGCCGGTGTATGCCGAGTATCGCGAGGAATGCCCTTTAGCCATAGACGGTCTGGCCCTCCCCGGATACCTTGTCGATTCTCTTGGCCAGGTACAACGCTTCCAGCGCCAGTTCCAATGCCGCGGCCCGTTCGCCCTCGGATTCCGCATTCAGCCGGTCGGCGATCTGCTCGACGACGGGCAGCCCCGGAACGGCGGCCAGCACGTCCTTGGCGGAGACGCGCTCGCCGGTGGTCACCGCGGAGCCGGCTTCCACCGCGGCGACCAACGGCGCGACGTCGATGCCGCCGAGCGCGCGGGACGCGGTGTCGGCGGTCGCGCGGCGCAACAGGTGCTCGAGCACCGCCTGCTCGCGGCCTTCCTCACCGGACTCGAATTCCAGCTTGCCGCGCAGCACGTCGATCACGGTGCCCAGGTCCACAACTCGGGCCACCGGGTCGCTCTCGCCGAGTACCGCGCCGCGGTGGCGGGCCGAGGCGGCGACGGTCTCGGCGGCGGCGATGGCGAACCGCGCCGAGACGCCGGAGCGCTGGTCGACCGAGTTGGACTCGCGCAGGTAGCGGGCGAACCGCGCGATCACCTGGTTCAGGTAATCGGGCACCTGTGCGCTCAGGTGCGCTTCCTGAACGATGACGCCGACCTCCGCGTCCAGCTCCAGCGGGTAGTGGGTACGGATTTCGGCGCCGAAGCGGTCTTTGAGCGGGGTGATGATGCGCCCGCGGTTGGTGTAGTCCTCGGGGTTGGCGCTGGCGACCACCAGCACGTCCAGCGGCAGGCGCAGCGTGTAGCCACGGACCTGGATGTCGCGTTCCTCCATCACGTTGAGCATCGACACCTGAATGCGCTCGGCGAGGTCGGGCAGTTCGTTGACCGCGACGATGCCGCGGTGGGCGCGCGGGATCAGGCCGTAGGCAATGGTCTCCGGGTCCCCGAGGCTGCGGCCCTCGGCCACCTTGATCGGGTCGATGTCACCGACCAGGTCGGCGACGCTGGTGTCGGGGGTGGCCAGTTTCTCGGTGTACCGCTCGCTGCGGTGCCGCCACTCCACCGGCAAGTCGTCGCCGAGGGTGGCGGCCCGGCGAATCGACTCCGGCGTGATCGGCGTATAGGGGTGCTCGCCGAGTTCCGCGCCACCGATCACCGGCGTCCATTCGTCGAGCAGCCCGGTCAGCGCACGCAGGAGTCGAGTCTTGCCCTGGCCGCGTTCGCCGAGCAGAACGAAGTCGTGACCCGCGATCAGCGCCCGCTCCAGCTGAGGCAATACGGTGTCCTCGAATCCGAGGATGCCCGGCCAGATGTCGTCACCCTCGGCCAGCGCGGTCAGCAGATTCTCGCGGATTTCCTGCTTGACGCCCCGTTCGCGATGACCGGCCGCACGCAGCTCGCCGACGGTTCGGGGCAGATTGCTCGGTGATGTCACCACTCCACGCTACGTCGCGATACACAGGTGCGTCATGCGCACCGGCTTTAGTGCGCGCTAGTGAGCGAAGTGGCGCGCACCGGTGAGGTACAAGGTGACACCGGCTTCGGCGGCGGCGGCGGTCACTTCGTCGTCGCGTACCGAGCCGCCGGGGTGCACGATCGCCTTGACGCCGGCACGCGCCAGCGTTTCCAACCCGTCCGGAAACGGGAAGAACGCGTCGGAGGCCGCAACCGCACCACCGACTCGGTCACCACCTCTTTCCACGGCCAGCCGAGCCGCGTCGACCCTGTTGACCTGACCCATGCCGACGCCGATGGTGGCGCCGCCGGAGGCGATCACGATCGCGTTCGACTTCACCGCGCGACAGGTGCGCCACGCAAACACCAGGTCGCTCAACGTCGCCGGGTCTGTCGGTGATCCGGCCGCCAGCGTCCAGTTGGCCGGGTTGTCGCCGTGCGCGTCAAGCTGGTCTCGCTGCTGCATCAGCAGTCCACCGCTGATCGGTTTCAGTTCGGCGCCACCGGCCAGCGGCTCGGAAGCCACCAGCACCCGGATGTTCTTCTTGCGCGTCAGCACATCGAGGGCATCCGGCGCGTAGGCCGGGGCAACGATCACTTCGGTGAAGATGGTGCTGACGTATTCCGCCATCTCAACGCTCACTTCGGTATTCGTGGCGATGACGCCCCCGAAGGCGCTCAGCGGATCGCACTCGTGAGCCTTGCGATGTGCGTCAGCGACCGACACCGACGAGATGGCGATCCCACACGGGTTGGCGTGCTTGATGATTGCCACACAGGTGTCTTCGTGGTCGAAGGCCGCCCGCCAGGCCGCGTCCGCATCGGTGAAGTTGTTGTAGGACATCTCTTTTCCGTGCAGCTGCTCGGCCTGCGCCAGACCCGGCCACGCCGCGGGGTCGACGTAGAGGGCGGCCTGCTGGTGCGGGTTCTCGCCGTAACGCAGCATCGCCGAGCGGCGCCAGCTGTGGCCGAACCACCGCGGGAAGGCGGTCTCCGGATGCTCGGGCGCCAGCGTCGACTCCATCCAGCTCGCCACCGCGATGTCGTACTCGGCGGTGTGCGCAAACGCCAGCGATGCCAGCTTCTTGCGCTCGGCGAGAGTGAATCCGCCGTTGCGCGTCGCCGCGAGCACCCCGTCGTAGCCGAGCGGGTCCACCACGACCGCCACACTCGGGTGGTTCTTCGCGGCCGCCCGGACCATCGACGGCCCGCCGATGTCGATCTGCTCGACACATTCGTCCAGGCCCGCGCCGGAGTCGACGGTCTGGCTGAACGGATAGAGGTTGACGACGACGAGCTCGAAGGCGGCGATCCCGAGCTCCTCGAGCGCCGCGGCGTGCTCGGGCTTGCGCAGATCGGCCAGCAGCCCGGCGTGCACGCGCGGGTGCAGGGTCTTGACCCGTCCGTCGAGCACCTCGGGGAAGCCGGTCAGCTCCTCCACGGGTGTAACCCGGATCCCCTTGTCTGCAATGGTTTTCGCGGTCGACCCGGTCGAGACGATCTCGACGCCGGCCTCGCTCAGCCCCTGAGCGAGTTCGATCAGGCCGGTCTTGTCGTAGACGCTGATCAACGCGCGGCGAATCGGCCTTCTTGACTCGTCGGTGCTCATGCTGTGCTCATCCCAAGGTCGCCTTTCGTCCGATCCAGGTCACGCCGCGGGTCGCGACCCCGGCCACCACGTCCACCAGCAATCGCCGTTCGATGACTTTGATGCGTTCGTGCAACGTTTCTTCGGTGTCGCCGTCGAACACCGGAATCGGCTCCTGCGCCAATATCGGCCCGGTGTCCATGCCGGCATCTACCAGGTGCACCGTACAGCCGGTGACCTTCACACCGTAATCCAGCGCTTCGGGAACGGCATGCGCTCCCGCGAAGGCCGGCAGCAGCGCCGGATGCGTGTTCAGTGTGCGGCCGACGAATCGCGAAAGGAATTGCGGTCCAAGGATTTTCATGAAACCGGCCGAGACGATCAGATCGGGCGAGTGCGCGGCGGTGGCCTCGGTGATCGCGGCGTCCCAGGCCTGCCGATCGGGGTGGTCGCCGAGGCGGACGGTGAAGGTCGGCACCGATGCGGCCGCGGCGATCTCGGTGGCCCGGCAGTCGCGATCCACGCCGACCGCGACCACCCGCGCCGGGTAGTCGTCGACGGCGGCGGCCAGCAGGGAATTCAGTAGCGATCCGGTGCCCGACGCCAGCACCACCAGCCGCGCCGGCGCACTCGGGGGCACGCGGAGCGGTTCGACCACATCGCGAGCCTAGTCCGACGACGATGCGCGTCGCCGCGCGACGCGGGAGGAGTCGGGCAATCGGGCCGCAGCCCGACGACGATGCGCGTCGCCGCGCGACGCGGGAGGAGTCGGGCAATCAGGCCGCAGCCCGACGACGATGCGCGTCGCCGCGCGACGCGGGAGGAGTCGGGCAATCAGGCCGCGACGACGGCGCCCGGCCGACGATACGACCGGCCGAACACCGCAACCGGCTAGTCCGGACGATCGCGCTCGGTCGCGCTGCGCTCCGGTTCGTCGGGCTCGGGCACCCCGGCCGCGGGCTCGTCGAACGCGGGCTCGCCGGGCAATGGCTCGCGGGGCAGCGGTTCGTCCAACGGCGGTTCGTCCAACGAAGGCTCCGCAAACTCCTCCTCGTCTTCGAGAAACATTTCGTGCTCGACGGGCTCGGAAAACACGTCCGCGAAATCCTTCGGTTCTTCGGCCGGCGGTACGGGCGCACGCTTCGGTTTGGGCCGCCGGAGCCTGCCGAGCCGGACCGGCCTGACCCCGCCGGCCATCACCACCGTGACCCAGCCGATGACCGCGAACCAGAAGAAGGTGCCGATCCACAGGGTGCCCTGGTCCACCCCGACGTCGCCGAAGTTGCCCAGCCGGCCGCTGCTGCCGAATGCCAGCAGCGACATCACCAGCGTTCCGACCACCGCGGCAACCAACAGCTTGGCCAGCGCTGCAAGCAGCGGGAGCGGACGCCGGGCGCATTGCTGGCCGACCGCCACACCGGACGACGCGCCGACGATCAGCAGCGCCACCCACACCGGCCCCAGCGGCGGCGTGGGCGCGGCGGCCAACACGGGCAGCGCCGGAATGTCACCGCCGAAAACGGTGAACGAACTGAACGTCGCGAATCCGATATGTGCGCTGGACCCCACCGCGACCGCCGAGGTTCCGACGATGACGTTGGGCGCGTAGAGAATCGAGAGCACGGTGAGGCTGAACTCGCCGAAGATGGAATCGGTGATCCCGTAGAGATCCTGCATCGTCGCCCAGTGCACAACCAGCGATCCCGCCGTCACCAAGCCGGAGAGTCCGACCAGCGCCAGCACGCCGGCGACCGCGGCACGCACCGAATCGGCCAGCCAGAAGGGCAGCGACGCCGCCGCCAGCGCCCGCCGGCCGACCCGGGATCCCACCCCGATCGCGGCGCCGATGGCGTGCACCACCGCGACGCTGGCGAATGCGCGCAGGGCGCTGGGTGTCTGCAACTCGGTGAGCACCGTGGACGCGTCGTGGATGACGGCCAGCGCGATCGCCGCGATCAGCAGCGGGCCACCCAGCGCCGACGCGACGACCCAACGGACCACGAGCCAGGAGGAATAACGGCTGGTGGCCCGCGCGGTGGTACGCGCGGTCGCCCACACCATGAACAGGATCGGCAGCAGCGGCAATACACCGAGCTCGCGGCCGCCGATCGAAATCGGCACCTTGTGCACGCCCAGCCAGATGCTGGCGATCGCCCCGAGCGCGCCGGTCATGTCGCTGTTGGCGATCAACAGCTGCAGCAACGTGACCGCGGCGATGACGACCAGTGCCAGCACCGCCGGGCCGAACGCGACCCGGACGAGGTCACGCGCCTGGCGAGCGCCCGCTGCCCGGTTGTCCCCGCTCTCTGGCACCCTTTTCACTCTTGGCGCACGTGGCCTACGAGGCGCGAGAACTCGCGGTTAGGAGGGGGCCGGTCCAGAGGGCGACTGGTCCCCGGGCTGCTCAGCGGCGACCGAGGGGGGCGGGCTGAAGCTCGGGAAGCCGGTGGGCGGTGTCGAGGGGCCCTGCTGCTGCGCGGCTGGCTGCGGCCCGGACTGCGGAGACTGGGCGCCGAAGCCGCCGGTCGGGATCGCACCCTGGGTCGGGGCCTGGCTCGAGGGGTTGTAGCCGCCGTATTGCGATCCATATCCCGACTGCGGGTTGTGCTGCTGCGGCGTCTGCTGACCGTAGTAGCCGCCGTGCTGTTGACCGCCGTACTGACCGTACTGACCGTATTGACCGTACTGCTGAGCGTAAGGGTCGTACTTGGGCCGCGGCGGCGGCGCGGTGATGACGCCGGCGTCCAGCAGCAGCGCGACGACCGCGGCGACGGCCTGCAGCACACTGGCCGCAACCAGCGGCCACATCGCCCAGCCGACGGCGAACCCGGACGGGGTGTTGATGACCTCGGCGATCGCCAGCAGCGCACCCAGGACGGCGACGGCGGCCACGACTCCCGAGTAGTTCTTGGCCTTGGGCAGCAGGCTCAACCCGGCGAGCAGCGCGGCCAGGACGGCGACCAGCACGGCGGTGCCGGCGTCGCCCGCGCGTCCGCCGGCGGCCGGACCCAGGTCGGAGCTGAGCACGAAGGTCGGCCCGAAGTTCAGCAGGTACACCGCCAGGCCGAGCACGACCACCGCGATGTTGACGTACAACGGCAACTTGCTCTCGCCGTCGTCGGTCTTCGCGAACGAAGGGGTGGCACCGGGGTAGGAGCCACCCGGCTGCGCTTGGGGATAACCGGGACTCCCGGGCGAGTAGGTCATGACTCCTCCTGTTGCTTCAGTGCCTTACCTCGACAGGCGCCACCCCACCTTTGCGGTGCGACGCTGTGCTTCCAAGGCCCGCCGTACTCGACTGCCAAGACGTGCCCGCGCCTGCGTTACGCGCGATCGATCCACCACGCTAGCGCACGTTCGGGCGGGCATGCCGGAGCGACCGGCCCCCGCGTGCGACCAGGGCGGATCGCCGCGGCACCCCGTCCGCGAGGGACTCCGCGGGGGGCGGGTTGCTCGGCACAGGTAGAACACGTTCTAATTCTGTGCATGGATTACGGGCTAGTGCTCTTCACCAGTGACCGTGGCATCTCTCCGGCGGCCGCCGCCAAACTTGCCGACGACCACGGCTTCAAGACGTTCTACGTGCCGGAACACACCCACATCCCGGTCAAGCGGGAGGCCGCGCACCCGACCACGGGTGACGAGTCGCTGCCCGATGACCGGTACATGCGCACGTTGGACCCGTGGGTGAGCTTGGGCGCCGCGTGCGCGGTGACGACGCGCGTGCGGCTGTCCACCGCGGTGGCGCTGCCGGTCGAGCATGACCCGATCACGCTGGCGAAAAGCATCGCCACGCTGGACCACCTGTCCGGTGGCCGCGTCAGCCTCGGTGTCGGATTCGGCTGGAACACCGACGAACTGGCCGACCACGGCGTGCCGGCCGGACGCCGGCGCACCTGCCTGCGCGAGTATCTCGAAGCGATGCGCGCGCTGTGGACACAAGAGGAAGCCTCCTACGACGGCGAGTTCGTCAAGTTCGGCCCTAGCTGGGCCTGGCCCAAGCCGGTGCAGGCGCACGTTCCGGTGCTGGTGGGCGCCGCAGGCAATGAAAAGAACTTCAAGTGGATCGCGCGCAGCGCGGACGGCTGGATCACCACACCCCGCGACTTCAACATCGACGAGCCGGTGAAGCTGTTGCAGGACACCTGGGCGGCCGCCGGGCGCGATGGCGCCCCCCAGATCGTGGCGCTGGACTTCAAGCCGGTGCCCGAGAAACTGGCGCACTGGTCGGAGCTCGGGGTGACCGAGGTGCTGTTCGGCCTGCCGGACAAGTCCGCGGACGAGGTCGCCGCCTACGTCGAACGTTTGGCGGGCAAGCTCTCGTCGATGGTCTGAGGCGGTCAGCTGCACACCCGTACGGTGCATGCAGTAGTCGGTCTCCGAACCGGACATAAATTGCAGTAGTCAGTCCCGGGTCGAATCGTCGTCGAATCTGCGCACAATTACCGGCACGTTTGCAGGCCGTATGTTGTGACGAGATCGAGCGCCCATGGATTGGTTGTTGTTGCCTCCGGAGGTCAACTCCGGGTTGCTGTATTCCGGCCCCGGGTCAGGGCCGATGTTGGCGGCTGCCGCGGAGTGGGATGCGCTGGCCGCCGAGCTGGAATCCACTGCCAACGGCTACTCCGCCGCGGTGTCCGGGCTGACCGCCCAGGCATGGACGGGCCCCTCATCGATGCTGATGACGGCCGCAGCGAACGCCTACTTTGAATGACTGACCACTAGCGCCGCCCAAGCACTACAAACCGCGAACCAGGCCTACACCGCGGCGGCCGCCTACGAGACGGCGTACGCCATGACGGTGCCCCCGCCGCTGATCGCAGCCAACCGGGCGCAGTTGACGGCACTGGTGGCGACCAACTTCCTCGGGCAGAACACCGCAGCGATCATGGCCACCGAAGCCGAGTACATGGAGATGTGGGCCCAAGACGCCGACGCGATGTACGCCTACGCCGGCGCGTCGACGCCCGCGAGCACCCTGACCCCGTTCACCGAGCCGCCGCAAACCACCAACCCGGCCGGGCAGGACGCCCAGGCCCGCTCGGTGGCCCAAACCACCGCCAAGACCACCACCGCCCGCACCCAATCCCTGGTCCAATTGGCGCAGCTCCAGAACACCGGGAGCTTCACCGTCGGCCCGGGGGACATCGCCACCTACGGCGGCATCACGATCATCAACAATGCCAACGGCCCCTTCACGTACACCATCGAGGGCAGCCTCAGCGGCAACGGCATCATCCAGATCCTCGACGCCACCGACGTTTTGACCATCGCACAGGGCGGAACCCTGATCGTCAACGGCACCCTCCATCTGCAGGCGGGAGCATCTCTCACCGTAGCGTCGGGAGGCGCCCTCAACATCGCTGGCCTCAGCGGAAGCGTTATCGTCAACACCGGCTCCCTTAGTGTCGGTTCCGGCGCGACACTGACTGTCAACCAGAGTGTGCTCGCCGTCCATGGCGGCTCGCTCGCCCTGGCCAATAGCTTGGTCACCGTCTCTGGTGGAGCGAACCTTCAGCTCGGGGGAGCCGTCACCAGCATCCACAGCGGCATCGTGACCGCTAGCGCCACCGACACTGCCGGAATCCAAGCCGCGATCGCCGCGGGTCATCTCAGCATCACGTCCACCGGCTCGTCTGTTGTCCCTGTCGCGCCGGCAGCGGCGACTCCCGGCGCAATCGCGCCGCCGGGCATGAGCGCACCCGGCCTGGCGGGAACCTCAGGCATCCAGCCGCAGCTCAGTGTGGATGGCCTCATGGACTTGGCGCGCAGCGTATCTGGCGCCGACCTCGCCGCCGATGCGGCGCCAGTTGCCGGTTAACTCGGGCGCCGTACCTACCCCAGCGAAGCCCGGTTGCCGTTGTCGGTCGTCCACACCGAGATCTCCGCACCCAGCGGATCGTCGTTGCACATCAACGCGACGAGATCCTCGTCGTCGGTGGTGGCCATGAACCGGCTGTTGTCCGCCGCGAGCCTGCCGACGATGATGCCGGTGCGGATCGGCCAGTCGTAGCGCACGGAGTACGTCTCGATCCTCGCCGCGCCGTCGGGCGTTTTCGTGACCTCGACCTTCGGCAGCGCATCGATCTCCTTTTTCAGCGCCGCGCAGTTGTCGGTGCGCCAGTCCACCGGTCTGGTCGAGTAGATGCCGACCGAGTACTTGCTCATGATGCCTCCGTTGGCGCCGACCAGGCCGAATTGCCCTGGCCTGTCTCGCATTTGCGTGACTGTCTCGGCGATACCGTGCAGCGAGTAGCTGTTGCCGGGGCCGCCGAAGTACGGCAATCCACCGGTCAGGGTCAGGCCGCGCGGGTCGTCGCCCTCGATGCCCAGGGCTTCGCAAATGACGAACACCGGGAACGGGAAGCAGCTGTATAGATCGAAGGTGGCGATATCGTCGACGCCAATTCCGGCCACCCGCAACGCTTCTCGGGCCGCATGAACCGCCGCGGGGCTGGCGCCGAGGTCGACGCGATCGAGCATCGCCTGCTCGATCATGTCCGAGTGGCCGTGCAGATAAACCCACTTGTCCTGCGCGACCCCGAGTCGGGACGCCGCCGCCACGGACATCAGCACCGCCGCGGCACCCTGGTTGACCTGATCGCGGGCGACGAGCAACCGCGGGTACGGGTCACAGATCATCCGGTTGTCGTCGCTCACGGTGATGATCTCGTCGACGGAGCGCTCAAGCGGCGATGACGAAAGCGGGTTCTTGGCAGCCACTTTCGACATCGGGGCGAACAACTCGGCCATCTCGCGCCGATAGCGCGCCACGCTGTGGCCGAGGCGCGCGCGACGAGCGTTCTCCATCAGCCCGTACTGTACGGGCGCCCCGGTCAAGCCGTGCTGGATCGTGTAATCGTCGATGTAGCTGAAGATCTGGTGGCCGCGATCCTCCAGCTGACCCTCGATGTGTTCGGTGAAGTTGGGCTTGGCTTTTCCGCTCTCGGCGGCCTGGCGCCAAAAGCGAGCCGTCGATCCCGGCTCCGAGCCCATGATCAGCACGACGTCGGCGTCGCCCGCGGCGATCGTGTTGCCCGCCTCGGTGACCAGTTTCTGCGGACCCTGTCCTCCGACGGGTTCGAGGACCACTCGGGCCGGGTCGCCGCCGAGACGATTCATCACCGAACGCGGGTAGTTGTTCGACTTGCCGAGCGTGGCCGGCATCGGTCCCGAGATCTCGAACTGCCGCAGCGCGAATACCGTGTCGACGGCCTGCGCAACGCCTTTGGCGCCGGTGTCGGCAAGCGCTTCGGCCACGGCCGCCGTCGCGAGCTCGACCGCCGACATGCCCCGATAGTCGGGGTCGTCGATGCGCTCGGTGAACTGCCCGACGCCGACGAGCACCGGAGTACGCGGATCCACCGGCATGACAAACCTCCTGGCAACTGTTAGTTCGACAGGCTAATCGATGCCTGGGACCAAAACGAAACCGCGGCCAGATCGCGAATTCGCGACCCGACCGCGGTCTCGAAAGAACTACAGGCTCTGCAGGATCTCCCGGGCGAGTGCCGCGGTCTCCGACGGCGTCTTGCCCACCTTGACCCCGGCGGCCTCCAGGGCCTCCTTCTTGGCGGCCGCGGTGCCCGACGAGCCGGACACGATCGCACCCGCGTGGCCCATCGTCTTGCCTTCCGGCGCAGTGAATCCCGCGACGTAGCCGACGACCGGCTTGGACACGTTGGCCTTGATGTAGTCGGCGGCCCGTTCCTCGGCGTCACCGCCGATCTCGCCGATCATCACGATGATCTTGGTCTCGGGGTCCTTCTCGAACGCCTCGATCGCGTCGATGTGGGTGGTGCCGATCACCGGGTCACCACCGATACCGATCGAGGTCGAGAAGCCGAAATCACGCAGCTCGTACATCATCTGGTAGGTCAGCGTGCCGGACTTGGACACCAGCCCGACCGGTCCGGGGCCGCTGATGTTGGCCGGGGTGATGCCGGCCAGCGCCTCACCCGGAGTGATGATGCCGGGGCAGTTCGGGCCGATGATCCGCGTCTTGCGCCCCTTGTGGACGTTGTAGGCCCACGCATATGCGCTGTCCTGCACCGGAATTCCCTCGGTGATGACCACCAGCAGCGGAATCTCGGCGTCGATGGCTTCGATGATGGCGTCCTTGGCGAACTTCGGCGGAACGAACACGACCGACACGTTGGCGCCGGTCTCCTTCATCGCCTCGGCGACGCTGCCGAACACCGGAAGTTCGACGTCCTTGCCTTTCGCGTCGACGTGCGACACGGTGGTGCCGGCCTTACGGGCGTTGACGCCACCGACCACCGCGGTGCCGGCCTTCAGCATCAAGGCGGTGTGCTTGGTGCCCTCCCCGCCGGTGATGCCCTGGACGATGACTTTGGAGTCCTTGTTCAGGAAGATAGACATTGCTTGGCTCCCTTACTTATTCGCCAGCTCGGCGGCTTTGTCGGCACCGGCGTCCATGGTCTCGGCCTGGATCACCAGCGGGTGGTTGGCTTTCGCCAGAATCTGGCGGCCTTCGTCGACGTTGTTGCCGTCGAGCCGGACCACGAGCGGCTTGTTGGCCTCGTCGCCGAGCATGTTCAGCGCGGTCACGATGCCGTTGGCGACGGCGTCGCAGGAGGTGATGCCGCCGAACACGTTGACGAACACGCTCTTGACCTGCTTGTCGTTCAGGATGACGTCGAGACCCGCGGCCATCACTTCGGCCGAGGCGCCACCGCCGATGTCGAGGAAGTTGGCCGGCTTGACCCCACCGTGCTTCTCCCCGGCGTAGGCGACGACGTCGAGCGTCGACATCACCAGACCCGCGCCGTTACCGATGATGCCGACGGCGCCATCGAGCTTCACGTAGTTGAGGTCGTGCTCCTTGGCCTTGAGCTCCAGCGGGTCGGTCGCGTCGCGGTCCTCGAACTCGGCGTGGCCGGGCTGCCGGAAGTCGGCGTTGGCGTCGAGGGTGACCTTGCCGTCCAGAGCCAGGATTTGGTTGTCGGGCGTGCGCACCAGCGGGTTGACCTCGACCAGCGTGGCGTCCTCGGCGACGAAAAGCTCCCACAGCTTGGAGATGGTGTTCGCGGCGGCGTCGAGCACCTCGGCCGGCAGGTGGCCCTGCTCGGCGATGGACCGGGCGGTCGCCAGGTCGACACCGGTCACGGCGTCCACCGGGACCTTGGCCAGCCGCTCGGGCTTGGTGGCGGCGACTTCTTCGATCTCCATCCCGCCCTCGACCGAGCACATCGCGAGGTAGGTGCGGTTGGCGCGGTCGAGCAGGAACGAGATGTAGTACTCCTCGGCGATGTCGCTGGCCTCGGCGACCAGCAGCTTCTTCACGACGTGACCCTTGATGTCCAGGCCGAGGATGTTCTTGGCGTGCTCGTACGCGTCGTCGGGTGTCGCGGCGAATTTCACGCCACCGGCCTTGCCGCGGCCGCCGACCTTGACCTGCGCCTTGACCATCACGGGGGCACCGACCTCGGTCGCGATTTCCTTCGCACCCTCGGCGGTGTCGGTTACACGACCGGGCGTAGTAGGTACGTTGTGCTTAACGAACAGTTCTTTCGCTTGATACTCGAAAAGGTCCATGAACTCACTGTCTTCGCTCGAGTTATTTGCAAGGCCTACAGCTGGGCGGTGCCGGAATCGGCGACTCGCACGGTGGAACTGTATCCACCCGCAAAACGGCCCCTACCGCCGCATCCACCCATGTGGCACAGGTCACGACACGCCCGGAGAGCTCAAACGTGATCCAGTTCACAATCCGTCCCCGAGGTTGCCAGCCGGATCGGTAAACGGTTAACGTCCTAAAGTCCAGATAACGTTATGGTCACGATACGAGGACATTTCAGCTTGTCCCAACACCGTCTCGCGCGTACTCCTGCGTTGTCAGGAGCCGGTCGCCACCATCGCGACCTGTGGGCGCAACCGCACCAGAACGAAGTCACCGAGATCCTGCCGTTGGACGGCTTCGACTTCAACGACCTGGACTTCGCGGACTCCGTTGAGCTCGACGAGCTGGACCTCAGCAATGACTCGACGTTCGATTACGAAGCGCAGGTGCTGCTCGCTCCCGAGCTCGACGACCTCGCCGAGATCGACGACCTGACCCCGCTGCGGCTGGCGGCTCCCGCCACGGTGGCCGCCACTGCCGTGAACGAGGGCCTGGCCCAGCTCGCCCTCAAGCTCGGCGCAGACCCGGGCTCGGACGACATCGACGTCAGCGGTGTGCGCCGCAGCGGCCAGCACCGCAAGCAGCCGACCAGTGCGGCCAAGGGCCGGGTTCTGATCTCGGCGATGGCCGCGGGCGCGGCGGCCGCCGCGGCCCACACCGCGACCAGCCAAGCCGAGACCACCAAGGCCGAGACGGTGCTGACCGCCAACGCCTCGGCCCTGACCGGCGGATCGAGCGGCAACGCGACCCGCGGCGCCCAGGTGATCGCGGTCCAGCCGGCGGCCAACGCCCTGCACAACCAGGAGCTCGCCAAGGGCGTCGCTTTCGCCAACGACCGCGCCCAGCGCGAGGCGCGACTGCAGCAACCGCTGTACGTGATGCCCACCCACGGGATCTTCACGTCGAACTTCGGCTATCGCTGGGGCGTGCTGCATGCCGGCATCGACCTCGCCAACTCGATCGGAACGCCGATCGTGGCGGTGTCCGACGGTGTCGTGATCGACGCCGGCCCGACCGCCGGCTACGGCATGTGGGTCAAGCTGCTCCACGCCGACGGCACCGTCACGCTGTACGGCCACATCAACACCGCCCTGGTCAGTGTGGGCCAGCGCGTGATGGCCGGCGACCAGATCGCCACGATGGGCAACCGGGGTAATTCCACCGGCCCACACTTGCACTTCGAGGTGCTCCAAGGCGGCACCGAACGCATCGACCCGGTCCCATGGCTGGCCAAGCGAGGAATTTTCGTCGGCAATTACGCTGGTTGAGGTGACCGCGCCGAACGACCCCGGACCAACTGAGCCGCCCGCCGAATCACGAACACGGATCATTCGACGTGCCCCGAGCGGGCCGATGCCCTCGATCCCGGACCACCCCACCACGCACCTGCCAGGCCCGGCCGCACTCGATCAGGGAGCCACGCGCGCGGCCGCGCGCAGCAGCCTGGCCGACCGGCCGATCGATGAACCGGCTCCCCGGACGGTCACCGCGGCCGCCGCGGTCAGCATCGTCAGCGGCTGGGCCACGTCGGTGGTCGCCACGGATCTGATCGCCGGCTGGTGGCGGACCGATCGCCTGTTCTGCATCGCGATCGCGTTCCTGGCGCTGGTGTTCGCGACCGCCACCATCACCGGCGTGATCATGCTGCTGCAACGTCGCGCGCTGGGCCGCTACCTGATCATCACCGGAGCGGTGGTCGCGGTGCTGACCTACGGCGGTGTTTTCATCGCGGGGGCCCGCGTCGCCTGGATCGTGCACGCCTTCCCGGTGCTGCCGATCGCCAGTGTCCTGTTGGCGATGCACCCGCAGACCACCCGCTGGCTACAGAGGTAAGCCCGTCTCACCGAACGTGCTTCGATGGCGAAAATGCGGCGGCCATCTTTTCGCTGTGGCCGCACGCTCGGCGCAATGGTTCAGAGCTTGCTGACCGGCGCGTGGTTGTGCATCAGCTTGACCCGCCCGGAGCTGCCGAAGTCGATCAGCGACATTGCCGATTCACCGACTCCGGACACTTCTTCGACGCGACCCAGCCCGTACTTGTCGTGGGTCACGCGATCGCCGGGCTCCAGCACCAGTAGCGGGCGCTTGCCTGCCCCGGAGCGGGTGGGCGCCGCGCGCGGCGTTCCGAACCGTCCGGCCCCGCTCACCGGCGCGCTGTACGACGGGGCCGGCGCGGTGCGCCGCCACTCCATCAGTTCTTGCGGAATCTCTTGCAGGAAACGCGATTCGGGGTTCAGCATCGGCTGCCCCCAAGAGGAACGCACAATCGCCCGGCTCAGATACAGCCGTTGCCGGGCGCGGGTGATGCCCACGTAGGCCAGCCGCCGCTCCTCGGACAGCTCGGTCGGGTCGTCGAGCGCCCGCATGTGCGGGAACATCCCGTCCTCCCAGCCGGTGACGAACACCACCGGGAACTCCAGACCCTTCGCGGTGTGCAACGTCATCAGCGTCACCACGCCGGCCGCATGCTCGGGAATCTCGTCGGTATCGGCGACAAGTGACACCCGTTCCAAGAATTGCGCCAGCACACCGGTCTCGGGCACGTCTTCGTCCTCCGGCGCCTCATCGAGCGCGGCGGCTCCCCCGGTTTCTAAGGCCTCGTCAATGCTGAATTCGTGTGCGACGCTGACGAGTTCATTGAGGTTGTCCAGCCGGGCCAACTCCTGCGGATCGGTCGAGGACTCCAGCTCCCGACGGTATCCGGTCCGTTCCAGCACCGCCTCGACCAGATCGCCGAGGTCGTCATCGAGGTGGCCCCGCAACTCGTCGAGCAGCTCGACGAATCCCGAAATCGCCTTCTCCGCACGGGAATTGAGCATCGGAACTTTACCCTCGGCGGCCGCGACCAACGCGTCGGCGAAGCTGGCGCCGGTGTTCTCGGCGTAGACCGCCACGCACGCCTCGGCGCGGTCGCCGATACCCCGGCGCGGGGTGTTGAGGATGCGCCGCATGCTGACCGCATCGCCGGGGTTGTCCAGCACCCGCAGGTAGGCGACGATGTCGCGGATTTCCTTGCGCTCGTAGAAGCGCACCCCCCCGACAACCTTGTACGGGATGCCGGCGCGGATGAACACCTCCTCGAGCGACCGCGACGAATTGTTGGTGCGGTAGAAGACGGCCACATCGTTATAGGTAATTTCGCCCTGCTCGGCGAGCGCGTCAATTTCTTGCGCGACGAACCGGGCCTCGTCGTGCTCATTGTCGGCGACATAGCCGACGATCAACTCCCCTTCACCGGCGTCGGTCCACAGCCGCTTCTCCCGGCGCCCGGAGTTGCGCGCGATCACCGAATTGGCCGCCGAAAGTATGTTCTGCGTCGAGCGGTAATTCTGCTCCAGCAGAATGGTGGTGGCGTCGGGGTAGTCGCGTTCAAACTCCTCGATATTGCGAATGGTGGCGCCCCGGAACGCGTAGATCGACTGATCCGCGTCGCCGACCACACATAATTCCGCGGGCGGCACGTCGTCGTCGGACGAATTGGCGTCCCGGCGCCCGACCAATTCCCGCACCAGCACATATTGGGCGTGGTTGGTGTCCTGGTATTCGTCGACCAAAACGTGGCGGAACCGGCGGCGGTAGTACTGAGCGATCTGCGGGAAGGTCTGCAGCACCGCGACGGTCTCGCCGATCAAATCGTCGAAGTCCAGCGCGTTGGCCGCGCGCAGCCGGCGTTGGTATTCGCTGTAAACCGAGGCGACGGTGTGAGCCAAGTCATCGGATTCGTCCGTGAGTTTGGCCACAGCCTGGTCCGGATCGATCAGTTCGTTCTTCAGGTTGGAGATCCCGACGGCGAGCAGTCGCGGCGAGTACCGCTTGATGTCCAGACCCATGTCGCGCCCGATCATCTGCAGCAGGCGCCGCGAGTCGTCGGCGTCGTAGATGGAGAAGTTCGAATTGAGACCCTTGATCAGGGAGGCCTGGTTGCGCAGGATGCGAACGCACGTCGAATGAAAGGTGGACACCCACATCGCGCGAGCGCGGTTGCCGACCAGCCGCACCACCCGTTCGCGCATCTCAGCGGCGGCTTTGTTGGTGAAGGTGATCGCGAGAATCTGCCCGACCCCGACGCCGCGTGCGGCGACCAGATAGGCCACGCGGCGCGTCAGCACCGCGGTCTTCCCGGAGCCCGCGCCGGCCACGATCAGCAGTGGCGAGCCCTCGTGGACGACGGCCTGGCGTTGTTGCGGATTGAGTCCGTCGAGCAGCTGGTCTATCTCGGCGGCGAGCTTGGCATCGGTTGCGTGCACAGTCATGTCCGCCTCAATTTACCGCCGACCACCGACGGCAAGTGCCCAGGCCACGGCCGCATTGCGGGGTCGAACGGGATCAACTTTTCGTTTTGCTCCCGCGTGTCCGTGGGTGTGGCACACTCGTTACATGGACAATACGCAGCTCCATCGCCGCCTCTCGATCCTCGAGTGGCGTCGCCGATTTTTCTGTGGGTACCGGCCCGCGGTGCCCATGGTCTAGCTGTGATTGCTAGAGCCCTGTGGTCCGCCTTCCGGATTCAGGGCTCGAACTTTTTCCAGAGCGAGAAACGTTTTCAAGCCGAATAGCGAACAAGACGAAAAGAACAACACAAAACAACACGGGGGTAGCAGGGATGAGCGTCGAGATGATCGACATTGAACAGTTGGCGAACATTGAAGAGTTGCGCCTTGAGATCGACCGGCTGGATGCCGAGATTCTTGCGGCCGTCAGAAGGCGTGCCGAAGTTTCGCGGGAGATCGGCCGTGCCCGGATGGCGTCCGGGGGGACGCGCCTGGTTCACAGCCGGGAGATGAAGGTCATCCAGCGTTACAGCGAGCTCGGCCCGGAGGGCAAGGACTTGGCGATGCTGCTGCTGCGCCTGGGCCGGGGCCGGCTCGGCCACTGACAATCCCCGACACCGAGGATTTTTTACCGCGAATTTCTGCTATTCCCGCGGCGAATCGTGCTGCCCGCCAGCGGTGGCTGTGGCCGGTGACTCGGCACTAGGGTCGAACCATGACCTCCGTGCTCACCATCCCCGACATCACCGCCACTCCGGCGTGGGACGCCCTGCGTAGGCATCACGAGCAAATCGGCGAAACCCACCTGCGCCAACTCTTCGACGACGACCCCGATCGCGGTCGCGATCTGGCGGTGACGGTCGGCGACCTCTACATCGACTACAGCAAGCACCGCGTCAGCCGTGAGACGCTGCGGCTGCTGGTCGAACTGGCGCGCGCAGCCAACCTCGAAGAGCGCCGCGATCAAATGTTCTCCGGCGTGCACATCAACACCTCGGAGGATCGCGCGGTTCTGCACACCGCGCTGCGGCTGCCCCGGGATAGCGAGTTGGTGGTCGACGGCCAAAATGTCGTCGAGGACGTCCACAGCGTGCTGGATGCGATGGGCGATTTCACCGATCGGCTGCGCAGCGGCGAATGGACCGGCGCCACCGGCGAGCGAATTCGCACCGTAGTCAACATCGGCATCGGGGGTTCGGATCTGGGTCCGGTGATGGTGTATCAGGCATTGCGCCATTACGTGGACGCCGGAATTTCGGCACGTTTTGTCTCCAACGTCGACCCCGCGGACCTGGTTGCAAAGCTTGCCGATTTAGACCCCGCGACAACCCTTTTCATCGTCGCGTCCAAGACGTTCTCGACCCTGGAAACGCTCACCAATGCGACGGCCGCGCGCCGCTGGCTGACCGACGCGCTCGGCGACGCCGCGGTGTCGAAGCATTTCGTCGCGGTCTCGACGAACAAGCGCCTGGTCGACGAGTTCGGTATCAACACCGACAACATGTTCGGGTTCTGGGACTGGGTCGGCGGACGTTACTCGGTCGATTCGGCGATCGGCCTGTCGGTGATGGCCGCGATCGGCCGGGAGGCCTTCGCCGATTTCCTGTCCGGATTCCACATCGTCGACGAGCACTTCAGAACCGCGCCGCTGGAGTCCAATGCGCCCGCCCTGCTGGGCCTGATCGGGCTGTGGTACTCGACCTACTTCAACGCCCAGTCCCGCGCCGTGCTGCCCTACTCCAACGACCTGGCCCGCTTCGCCGCCTACCTGCAACAGCTGACCATGGAATCCAACGGCAAGTCGGTGCGTGCGGATGGCACACCGGTTACCACCGATACCGGTGAAATCTATTGGGGCGAACCAGGAACCAACGGTCAGCACGCCTTCTACCAATTGCTGCACCAGGGCACCCGGTTGATACCGGCCGACTTCATCGGCTTCAGCCAACCCACCGACGACCTGCCCACCATCGAAGGCACCGGCAGCATGCACGACCTGTTGATGAGCAACTTCTTCGCGCAGACCCAGGTGCTGGCATTCGGCAAGACCGCGCAGGAGATCGCCGCCGAGGGCACGCCCGCCGACGTGGTGCCGCACAAGGTCATGCCCGGCAACCGGCCGTCGACTTCGATTCTGGCCGAACGGCTTACGCCGTCGGTGGTGGGACAGCTGATCGCACTGTACGAGCATCAGGTGTTCACCGAGGGCGTGGTGTGGGGCATCGACTCGTTCGATCAGTGGGGTGTCGAGCTGGGCAAGACACAGGCCAAGGCGCTGCTTCCGGTGCTTACCAGCGACACCTCCCCGGCGCCACAGTCGGACAGCTCGACCGACGCCCTGGTTCGTCGTTACCGGACCGAACGCGGACGAGTCAGCTAGGCGTCTGCGGCAGTCGGGCTCATCACGTCGGACCCGAGTCGCCGCACAAAGGTGCGAAGCCGTTCCACGGTCGCGGTCTGCGGGTCAGACAGGTGTAGTCGCAGCAGTTCGCGACCGGAGGCGTGCAGGATCCGGGCCGTGTATTCGGGATCGTGCACCTGCGGGTTGATGCGCAGCAGTTCGCGGACGAAGAACTCGAGCACGACGGCTTCGGACTGGGCCAGGCGGGCATACAACTGCGGCGGCGCGCCCTGCGGCGGGAACATAAACAGCCGCCACGTCGCCGGGTGGGCGTCGACGGCGGCCAGCACCCCGTCGAACGCAAGCACGAGCGACTGATCTTCGGCGACGGTTTCCAGTCCAGAGATCGCCTCGGCGAACTGGGCGCCGGCCCGCGCCGCCTCGCGGTCGATCAGCTCGACGAACAGCCCGGCCAAGTCGCCGAACTTCTGATAGATCAACGACCGGTCGATACCGGCTTGGGCCGCGATGCGTTGTGGCGTCGCCGCGTGGAAGCCTTCGGCGTCGACGATCGCATGCGCGACGTCGAGGATCTGCTCGCGGCGCTCCTCGGCGGTCATGCGCCGCTTGGGGCTGACCACAGTCACGCTTGACAGCATAACTAACAAATTGTGAGTATTACTCACTAACTGTTAGTTAGCGGAGGTTGTGATGGTCACGTACTACCCCGAACTCGCGGAGAGGGTCCGTAGCCAGCGCGATCTGCAGCCCGAGCTCTACGGCAACTTCGACTTCGACCAGCGGCCCGATCGCCTGGCCACCGAGCCCGACGTCGACACGGCTCTGCCCGCGTGGGTCGCCGACCGGGAGCCGATCCTGCAGGACGACCGCGTCGTCGAGTTGATGAGCACGGCGACCTTACTCGGCGATGTGGTCGCCGATCCCTATGCGGCGCTGATGAACACGCACAGCGTCACGCACCTGATCGACATGCTCAAGACGGCCTGCCGCCACGGGCTCGACGCGGTGCCCGACGCACCCCCCGAGCTGGTGTCGTTCATCGCCGCGATGGAGGCGACCCCGCGGTGGATCGACTTCGACCTGGTGCGCGAAGGTGCTCGGCAAGAACGCATTCCGGCGGCGCTGCTGGCCCCATTCATCACCCGCGGTGCCTTCGTCGCGACGTTCACCAACACCTACGCCGCGCTGCCGATGGCTCTGACCGGAGCCCTCTCGGGCAAGCGGGCCGCCCGACGGGTCAACGAGACGGCCAGCTTCTTCGCCGTCACCACCCTGCCCGGTGCACTGGACCGCTACGGCCCCGGATTCGAAGCCGCGGCGATGGTCCGGCTGATGCACTCGATGGTCCGCTACAACGCGCTGAAGAAATCCGACAAGTGGGACGTCGCCATCTACGGTATGCCGGTGCCGCAGGTCGACCAGATGCCGGCCGGGATGATCGGCCAGTATCTGTTGGCGCGCAAGGCAAGACAGCAAGGCCGCACCGAATTCACCGCCGAAGAACGTGCCGTCGTCGAATTCGCCCGGTATCGCTGCTTTCTGCTCGGCCTGCCGGAAGAACTGCTGCCGGCCGAACCCGCCGACATCATCCACGTCATGCATGCGCGCTCGGCATTGCTGCGGCACGGATTCGACAAGATCTGCCAGGAGCTGGTGCGCGGCACCATG
Organism: Mycobacterium sp. NGS40; assembly: GCF_059812735.1. Lineage (NCBI taxonomy): Bacteria > Bacillati > Actinomycetota > Actinomycetes > Mycobacteriales > Mycobacteriaceae > Mycobacterium > Mycobacterium sp. NGS40. The sequence continues at coordinate 29,906 of NZ_JCALDG010000019.1, read as the reverse complement.
GCCGCGTATCTGCGCCCCGACACCACGCTGTTCGACCGCTGCGCCGACGCGGTCGAAAAGAGTTTCAGCAAGTTCACTTTCGTGCGCACGTTCTGCGGCGGCAATCGCGACGTCGCTGAGGCCATGGGCGTCTGCCTCGACCCGACGGATCTGCTGCGCATCGCGCTGACCGCGCCGTTCATCCTCGGACGGTTCACCGCGGTCAGCCACGCCAGTCGCATCCCCGTGCTTCGGGACATCACGGACGCCTACGTGATCGGGCTGCTCAAGCTGCGGCTAAAGACCTACGGTAAGCCCGAATTCACCAGCGACGCAACACATTACACACCCGTACCGCACTGAATCAGGCGAAGGGTTTGGTCAGCGGCGGCGGCAGCACCCGCAACAGCTGCACCAGCGGCGCCCAGGGCCAGCGCGGCACCACGGCGCGGCCGGGCTCGCGCTCGATCGCGGCCACCAGTGCCCGAACGCCAGTTTCGTTGTCCACCATCAACATTGTGCTCGCCGATTTCGCGGTCATCTCCGACTCGATGTAACCGGGCTCGATCGACGAAATCTTGATGGGGCCCTTGGCGTACTCGGCGCGCAGCGACTCGCCCAGCGACGTCAGTCCGGCTTTGCTTGCGCAGTAGGCGGCTTTGACGCCGGGGACGCCCTTGTTGCCGAGGACCGACGAGATCAGCACCAGGTGGCCCGAGCCGCTCTTGTTGAACATCTCGAGAGCGGTTTCGATCTGCACGAGCGCGGCCAGCAGGTTGGTCTCGATGGTCTTCTTGTTCGCCCACAGCTTGCCGCTTCCCAGCGGCGCCCCGCTGCCGATCCCGGCGTTGACGATGATGCGATCGATGCCGCCCAACTCGTCGCTGAGCTCCGCGAACACCTTCGGCACCTGCTCGTGCTCCCGGACGTCCAGCGCGGCCACCGCGACCTTGATCGACGGATACTGCTGCGAGAGCTCGGCTTTCAGCTCATCGAGCCGGTCGGTGCGACGGGCGCACAGCGCCAGATCGCGCCCTTTGGCGGCGAAAGCACGCGCCATGCCGGCGCCCAGGCCGGAACTGGCCCCGGTGATGAGGATCTTCTGGCGTGTCACCCGGGCAGCATATCGACAGGTGTCAAGTTCGCCACGATCGGCTACTTGAGCAGCCGTGACATCCGCCGATCGGCCAGCACCTTGCCGCCGGTCTGACACGTCGGGCAGTACTGGAAAGACTTGTCCGCGAACGACACTTCCCGCACGGTGTCGCCACACACCGGGCAGGGCAGCCCGGTGCGGGCGTGCACCCGCAGCCCGGAGCGCTTCTCCCCTTTGAGCATCGCCGCGCCTTGGCCGACGGAGCGGTTCACCGCGTCGGTCAGCACCGAGATCATCGCGTCGTGCAGGGTGACGAGCTGTTCGCGCGTCAGCTTTCCGGCCGTGGCGAACGGCGACATCTTGGCGACATGCAGGATTTCGTCGCTGTAGGCGTTGCCGATTCCGGCGATCACCTTCTGGTCGGTGATGACGGTCTTGATCCGCCCGGTATTGCCGGCCAGCACCACGGCCAGGTCGTCGACGCCCAGATCCAGGGCGTCCGGGCCCAGCGCGGCGATGCCCGGCACCACCTCCGGGTCGTCGACAAGCCACACTGCCAGCCGCTTCTGGGTGCCGGCCTCGGTGAGGTCGAAGCCCGGCGCCTCGCCCGGCGTGCCCAGGTGCACGCGCAGCGCGATGGGTCCTTTACCGGGCCGCAGCGGGGCCGCGGCCAACTTGTCCGACCAGCGCAACCAGCCCGCGCGGGAAAGGTGGGCGATCAACAACAGATGGCCGGCCTGCAGCCCCAGATACTTCCCCCACCGGTTGGCCCCGGTGACGGTGAGGCCGTGCAGCGCGCTGATCGGCGGATCGAAGGTTTTCAGGACCGACAATGCCCCGACATCGACGCGGCCGATCGTCGAGCCGACGGCATGGCGCCGCAGATGGTCGACGAGCGCTTCGATCTCGGGCAGTTCGGGCATCTATTCAGTTTGCCGACCGCAGCTGTGACGTGTCCATCGAACTCAGGATGGCCGTAATAAGTAGGTATCCATGATCCAGCCGTGCCGTTCGCGGGCCTGCGAACGCAGCGCCACGATGCGCGACCCCACCTCGCCGACGGTGCCCGCGACCAGCACCTCGTCGTCGGTACCCAGGTAGGCGCCCCACCAGATCCGGGTGTCGGCGGGGCAGGCCGCAAACGAGCAGTCCGCGTCGAGCATCACCACCGTCGAGCCCGTCATCCCGTGGGTGCGTAGCTGGCGGCCGGTGGTGATCAGCACGGGTTCGCCGACGTCGTTGAGCGGGATGCGGTGCCGGGCGGTCAGCGCCTGGACGGCGGTGATGCCCGGGATGACGTCGAAGGTGAAGTCGATCTCGGCCACGACCGCGTCCAGAATCCGCAGCGTGCTGTCGTACAGCGACGGATCCCCCCAGGCCAGGAACGCCCCGACGCCGTCTGGGCCCAGCTCGGTGGCGATGGCCTGCGCCCAGATCCGGGTACGTGCCGCGTGCCAATCGGCGACCGCGTCCCGGTACTGGCCCTGCTCGTCGCCCGGGCTGGACCGCTTCGGATCGGGCAATTCCACGAAGCGATAGCCGGGTTCGCGGATGAACCGCGCGCAGATCTCCCGTCGCAGCGCGACCAGATCACTTTTCGCCTGGCCCTTGTCCGCCGCGAAGAACACCTGGGTGTCGTTGAGCGCCTCGATCGCCTGCATGGTCACGTAGTCGGGGTCGCCGGCGCCAATGCCGATCACGTGGATATGCCGACTCACCCGCTACCTCCTCATGCCTCGTTCCCCGCCACATTGCCGAATCGCAACCTCGAACACCTAGTCGGGGTCGCAAGTACCCAGTACCATGGGTACCGTCTGAAGCACCCGATGAAGGGACGCCAGCGATGACCCGCGCCGAGACGATGCAGGGCGAAGCGATGAGGAGGAGCGGCGCTGTGACCGCTGCGGTGAGGCCGGGCGGGCCGAGTCGTGAAGAGTTCTCGGAGCGGTTACTGAAAGGCTCCGTCAAGAAGTCCTACGAGCCGATCGTCGACATCGACTGGGATGCCCCGCTGGACCCGGACAAGTTCTATCTGCCGCCCCGGCTGGTCTCGCTGTACCACACGCCGATGTGGGACGAGATGAGCCGTGAGCAACAAATCGAGCTGTCCCGCCAGGAACTGGTCAATACGCTGTCGGCCGGAATCTGGTTCGAGAACATGCTCAACCAGTCACTGCTGCGCACGATCCTGCACGAGGACCCGACAAGCCGGTCCACGCACTACAAGCTGACCGAGCTGGGCGACGAAACCCGGCACATGGTGATGTTCGGCAAAGCCATCGAGCGCATCGGCGCCAAGCCGGTACGCCCCCGGCGGCTGCACCGGATGATCATCAACACGCTGCCACTGTTTTTCCAGCGTGGCTCGATGCTGTGGATAGCCGCCCTGATCGGTGAAGAGATCTTCGATTCACTGCAACGCCAGATGATGGACGATCCGGAATTGCAGCCAATCATTCAGCGGCTCATGCGTATTCACGTCACCGAAGAGGCCCGCCATATCCAGTTCGCCCGCGACGGCGCCCGCAAGCGCGCACAGACCATGCCGCGATTCAACAAATTCTTCATGGCCAACATCAACGGGCTCGGCGGGTATTTCTTCCGTTTTCTGTTCAGCAATCCGATCCCTTACGCGCGGACCGGGCTGGATCCCGCACGGGCGCGGGCCATCGCGCGCAGCAGCCCGCACCGCAACGACGTCCAGGCAGCCGGATTCGCCCCGCTCGCAGCGTTTTTGACCGAGATCGGCCTGCTGGGCCCGATCGCGCGTCGCGCTTGGAAGCGCACCGGCTTTCTGTGAGCCCGACGCAGGTCATCGTTATCGGCGCGGGAGCGCCCAGCCACGGTGTCGCGACCGAACTGCTCGCGGTGGGCCTCACCGACGTCGTCGTCCTCGATGAATCCCCGGTGGTCAGCTCGCGATTCGACGACGGCACCCACGCCTGGGAGTTGCGCACCGCCGCGGGCGAGACGCTGCACGCCCGGGCGGTCGTCGCGGTCGATCGATCGATGTTCGTCGCATGGACGCCAGAGCTGGCCGGGCGCAATGACTTTCGCGGTATCTCGTTTCACGCGGCGCAGTGGGACGCCGATTTCGATCCGACCGGCAAGCACATCGCGGTCGTCGGCACCGACTCCACCGCCGGCCACCACCTGCCGCGGCTGACCGCGGCGGCGGCCTCGGTCACCGTCTTCGCGCACCCGCCGCGCCGGATCGTCGCCGAAATGCCCTTGCCGCCAACCCGTGTCAGGCGGTGGCTGCGCCGCAAAGCCCTGGCATCCTTGGGCCGCAGCCAATCTCGACCCACACGCGTGGCGTCGCCCATCGCCGCGATCACCGCGTCGGGCATTCGCACCAGCGATGGTGTCGACCACCGCGCCGACGCGATCATCTACGGCACCGGGTTCACCATCAGCGATCAGGCGCCCGCGCTGATCGGTAGCGGCGGATTATCGCTCGAGCACAACTGGGCCGACGGCACCGAGCCCTTTCTGGGCGTAGCGATACACGGTTTCCCTAACTACTTCACGATCACCGGGCCCGATGTCGTCGCGCAAACGCGCTATGTCGTCGAGTGCCTCGCGTTGTGCAAACGCAGCGAGAGCACCCGTATCGAGGTATTGCGCAGTAGTCAGCAAGTCTTCAACGAACGCGCACATTTCCAGCCCACCCCGCCATTTCGGGTGACCTCCGCGTTCGATTTGTCATCCGGTGCGGCCGACGATGCGATATACGACGGCGGCGCGACGCTGACCATCGCCGGCACGTCCCTTCCGGTACGGGTGCGGCTGGCCGGGCGCCTCGATCCGATCGACGGCCGTTACCACTGGCAGGGAACGCTCTTCGGCTCCCCGGCCCAGCCCCTGCCGGACGAAGCGTTCAAGCAGATCCGTACGGCGACGCTGACGGTCGGCGAACGCAGCGCGGCGGCCCGCATCGTCGAACAGACACCGTGGGGCACCCACGCGGTGGCCGGTGTGGGTACTCCCCCCTTTGCAATGACGAATTCCTGACGGCTCCGATTCTCTCGTCTGGTGGCATCGATGCCACTGAACTAACGTGAGAAGTCTCTGCCGCCGGGGGGCGGTTCCTGATTCGGTTTGCCGGATGGGAATTCGAGGGAGCAGGAGATGGAATGCCGGATCGATACGTTCGGTTACTTTCCGACCGCGCTAGGATTCGTGTGCCCTAACCGCAATTAGGACACGCGCCCACAAACCGCTGCATCACGGAGCGCGATAAGCAGGGATAATGTCCTAGACGGAAAGGAGTGCCTCTCGTGAGTGCGGTAGCTGAGTCGCCGAGCTCGCTGGCCGTTGCGACTCGGACGGAAGACTCGATCGCCGTCCTGACCGTCGGCGGCGTGCTTGACGCCAGCAACTTCGGGGCGCTGCGCGAGAGCATCTCAAAGGCAACGCTGGACGAGCCGACGGCCGTCATCGTCAACATCAGCGAACTCAAGGTGCCCGCGGAGTCGGCATGGTCGGCCTTCATCAGTGCCCACTTGCAGCTGGGCACTCAGACAAGGGTTCCGATTGTGCTGGTCAGCGCGCAGCGCACGACCCGCGATGCGCTCACCCGCAGCGAGGTTGCGCGCTTCATGCCGGTCTACTCGACGGAAAAGGCGGCTATCAAAGCGCTCGGCAAGCTCACCCGTCAGACCATCCAGCGGGCCGATTCCGTGTTGCCCGCGAACCTGACCAGTCTGCGCGAATCACGCCGGCTGGTCCGCGAGTGGCTGACCGAATGGAAGCAATCCGGGCTGATCCCAGTCGCGCTGGTCGTCGTCAACGTGTTCGTGGAAAACGTGCTCGAACACACCGGCAGCGTTCCGAAGATGCGGATCGAGACCGACGGCGAAACCGCGACGATCGCGGTATCCGACGAGAGCACTTCGGCGGCCGTGCGGCTGCCGTCGCCGGACAAAGGCATCGATGTGTCGGGGCTGGCGATCGTCGACGCGCTGTCGCGCGCCTGGGGCAGCACGCCGACGGCGTCGGGCAAGACGGTCTGGGCCGTTATCGGCCCCGAGAATCAGCTGTAGCCGGGTCGCTCCATCCCGTTGTGTAGGACCCCGCCCGCAAGCCAAACTAGAACACGTTCTAGTGTCGTGTGACGGCCCCCACAAGGAAGGCGGATGACGTGCGGTTCACCTACGCAGAGGCGATGACCGACTACCGGTACTACATCCCGCTGGCCCAGGCCGCTGAGGCGGCCGGGTACCACGCGATGACGATCGCCGACAGCATCGCCTACCCCTTCGAGTCCGACTCGAAGTATCCGTATACGCCCGACGGCAATCGCGAATTTCTGGACGGCAAGGAGTTCATCGAAACCTTCGTGCTGACAGGGGCATTGGGCGCGGTGACGACGAAGCTGCACTTCAACTTCTTCGTCCTCAAGCTGCCCATCCGGCCGCCGGCGCTGGTGGCCAAGCAGATCGGATCGCTGGCCGCGCTGACCAACAACCGGGTCGGCTTCGGGGTGGGCACCAGCCCCTGGGTCGAGGACTACGAGCTGTTGGGTGTCCCGTTCGCCAAGCGCGGCAAGCGCATGGACGAGTGCATCGAGATCATCCAGGGCCTCACCTCAGGCGATTACTTCGAATTCCACGGCGAGTTCTACGACATCCCCAAGACGAAGATGACACCGGCTCCCACCGAGCCGATCCCGATCCTGATCGGCGGGCACGCCGACGCCGCGCTGAAACGCGCCGCGCGGCTGGACGGCTGGATGCACGGCGGCGGTGACCCGGAGGAACTGGACGCGCTGCTCGCCAAGCTCAAGCGGTACCGCGAGGAGGCGGGCAAGACGGGCCCGTTCCAGATTCACGTGATCTCGGCCGACGGTTTCACCGTGGACGGCGTCAAGCGACTGGAGGACAAGGGCGTCACCGACGCCATCGTCGGGTTCCGCATCCCTTACATCATGGGAACCGACACCGAGCCGCTCGAAGACAAGATCCGCAACCTGGAGTGGTTCGCGGAGAACGTCATCGCGAAGGTCTGACCGTCACAGCGGATCCCAGTGCGGAGCCCGCTTCTCCATGTGCGCCTTGGCGGCCTCGACCGGGTTGTTCGTGAAGCCGCTGAGGATCTGAGTGCGGTTCTCGATCTCGATGGCGTGCCGCAGACTGGGGGCGTCCAGCGCGGCGTTCAACCCAATCTTGGTCTGCCACACGCCATAAGCGTTATTCGCGGCGATCTCGCGGGCCTTGCGCAACGCCGCAGGCATCAGGTCGTCCGGCGCGACCACCTCGTGCACCAGCTTGATGCGGTAAGCCTCGTCGGCGTCGATGATCCGGCCGGTCAGCATCAGCTCGCGCGCCACGCCCGCACCGACGATTTTCGGCAGCAGGTAACTGGTGCCCATGTCCATCGAGGAGAAGCCGGCCTTGATGAACACCGACCCGAAGCGGGCCTGCTGCGACGCCACCCGGATGTCGCTGACCAACGTGAACGCCAGGCCGCCGCCGACCGCGACGCCGTTGACCGCCGCGATCACGGGGATGTTCAGTTCGTAGATCCGGGTGTAGAGGCCGGCCAGCCGCACCTGCGCGTCGTAGTTGACCTTGAACGCCGGAGTTTCCGGGCCGGCGGGCCTGGTCCAGGGCTGGCCGGTGCCGCTCAAATCGGCGCCGGCGCAGAATCCGCGTCCGGCACCGGTGATGATCGCGACCCGGTACTGACCGCTGTTGAGCACGTCCAAGGCGGCGTCTACGCCGTCGATCAACGACCCGTCAATCGCGTTGAGGCGCTGCGGGCGGTTCAGGGTGATACAGGCGATGTTGTCCTCGAGAGTTTCCAATTCCACGGCAGGCATAGCGAAACCGTATGCGACGCCGTTATCCGCCGAACAGGCACATCGGCTTCGTGACAGCCACGCGTTAGGCCGCGAAACTGTAACTACCGACGGCCGCTCCCGGGATACGCGTCGCCAGTTACAGTCTCGCGGCTAAGAGCGTTTGGCCAACCATTCGGCCTGCATCACCAGCAACGCCATCGTCTCCAATTGCGGTGTGTCCGGGTCGAGTTCGCGATAGCACTGGTAGACGTTGACTACCACTCGCTCGGCGTCCAGCCAGGTAGCGTACTCGCCGAGATCGATGGTGTCCGCGGCCTGGGCCCACGACAGACCCCTGTCATGTGCGGCCTTGGCCTGATCGGCAACGTGCACGAGATAGCCACGGACAGCACGGATCCCATCCGGGTCCGTCACCGGACCGTGCCCGGGTACCACCGTCGCGGCGTCCAGCGCGATCATCGCATCGCAGGCCGCGATCCAGTTGTCGATCGGGCCCGCCCACACAATCGGGGTGCAGCCGATGAACAGCAGATCGCCACCGAACAGCACCCCGGCGTCGGGCACATGCACCACGGAGTCCGCCGCGGTGTGCGCCGGACCCAGATTCAGCAGCTCGATCCGCCGGCCGCCGACCTCGATGGACAGCTCACGCTCGAAGGTCTGGTCGGCGTTGCGCACCTGGATGCCACTGAAGTCGAAGGGCCCGAACCGGTCTCGCGTGTACGGCGTCGCCACGGGTCCGAGATTGGCGGTCTGCACCATGGCCAGCATGGCGGGTGCCATCCCGTGCTCGATCTCGTCGGCCGTGCCCTGCGCGGCGATGATCCGCACCGACGCGTCGAGCAGTTGGTTGCCGTGGGTGTGGTCGCCGTTGGAGTGGGTGATCAGCGCGTCGGTGATCGGCGCCCGCTCGGTGAGTGGGCCCATGGCCGTCAGCATTTCGCGGGTCAACGCCAGGTCGAAGAGGGTGTCGACCAATAGTGAAGCGCCGTCACCGCTGACCAGACCGGCGTTGCTCCAGCCGTAGCCCCCGTCCGGCAATGTCCACGCCCACACCCGATCACCGACCTCGTGCAGCCCGCGGGTGTAGGGCACCCGCGCCGGCGCCCGGTTGACCCGGTTCGGCGCGGGCGCGGCTGCCGGATTGGCCCGGGGAGCCAACGGGTGCGGCGGGATGCTGGCCCGAACGGTCTGGCGCGTCTCCCCCAAACCCTGCACCCGCAGCGCGACGACGTCACCGTCACGCAGCCAGCCCGGGAAGGATTCCAGATCGGCCAGGCTGAGATGCTCGACCAGCGTGCAGGTGGGCACCGTACCGGAGCCGATGACGTCACCGGGCATGAGCGCTACACCGCGTGAGACGTAGGAGATGACTTCGCCGAAGCTCCAATCCATTTGGGCCGTCGAGCCGGAGCCGATCACGTCGTCGTTGACCAGCGCGGTGACCTGCAGGTCGAGCTTGCCGCCTTGGCGATACCGCTCGAGCTCATCGGGTGTCACGAGGTAGGGGCCCAGCGTGACTCCGCTGTCTTTGCCCTTGCCCTGCCCGATCGCCAGTTGGCTCTCCAACTGCTGCAGGTCGCGCGCGGACCAGTCGTTGAAGATCGTGTAACCGATGATGGCCCGCTCCGCCTCGTCGACGGTCAGGTCCTTACCGCCGGTCCCGATGACCACGGCAATCTCCAATTCGAAGTCCTGCCAGGCACTTCCGGGTGCCATCGGCGCATCGTCGTAAGGCCCCAGAACTGTTGCCGGACAAGCGAAATAGAAGGCCGGTATGCGATACCAGGTATCGCCGAGTTCACGCCCGGCACCCAGGGCCGCCTGGCAATTGCGCATATGGTCCAGGAAGCACAGCGAGTCACGGATCGACGGCGGGTTCGGGATGGGCGCCAGCAATGTCACATCGTCGAGCCGCGCGGCGGCGCCGCACCGCAACGCCTCCTCGCCGGCCTGCCGCAGGCCGTCTTCCCCGCGACCGACCAGGTCCAGCAGGGTCACCCCCGGTGGAGCAGCATGGATCTCGTCGCCGGACAGCACACCGGCCCGCTGCCCGCCGGCATCGCGGTAGGTCAGCCATTTCATTCGCGTACCACCTCACTTGGTTCCTTGTCCGGCCTCAGCCCGCGCCAACTCGATTGGCGCAGCCGGTTGTCCGGGGTCCATTCGCTGTAGCGCACCTCACCGACCAGGACCGGCTCGACGTAGGTCACGCCGCGGGCCTCGCTGCGGGGAAGCGTTGGAGTGAAGGGAGATTGGTCGGTGTGCAGCGGCGCCAGGGTCTTCTTCAGGTTCGCCAGGTCACGCTCGGTGAACCCGGTACCGACGCGACCCGCGAAGTGCAGGCCGCCGTCGACCGGAATGCCCATGAGCAGCGAGCCGATGCCGCTGCTACGCCCGCCCTCCCCGGCCTTCCAGCCGCCGATGACGACCTCCTGGGTGTTCCAATGCTTGTCCTTGATCCAGGACGCCGAGCGTCGGCCCGGCTGGTAGGTGGAGTCGCGCTTCTTGGCGACCACACCCTCCCACCCACGCTTGCCGGAATGCTCGAGCGCCTGCTTGCCGTCACCCGGCAGCAACTCGGGGACGATGAGTTCACTGCCACTTCCCAGTGTTTCCAATAACTTTCGGCGGTCTCGATAGCGGGCCCGCAGCAGGGAACGCCCGTCGAGATACAGCACATCGAAGGCCCAGAATTCCACGCGGCTACCCCGGCCGCGGTTCTGCATCGCGTGAAAGCTCGGCACCCCACCGGCGTCCAAGACCACGGCTTCGCCGTCGAGCACGACATGATGATCGGCCAGATCTTTTGCCAGCGAACGTAAATGGGGATATTCGTCGGTGACCTCGCGGCCGCGCCGGGACCGGACCCGCAGGGTGCCGTGGTCGATTTCGACCAGCAGTCGGTAGCCGTCCCATTTGCCTTCAAACGCCCACTGGCCCGCCTTGCACGCCGCGACGGAGCCGTGAGTGGCGAGCATGGGCGCTATCCCGTCGAAGTCGAATACCTGCTGGTCCTTCATCCGGTGTGCCAGCCATTGGTCGCCGTTGGTTTGAATCAGCGCGTAGCGACCGGATATTCGGCTACCGTGCAGGTTGACGATGACTTCACCTTTTTCGGCGGAGTCATTGAACTTCTCGGCCTCGTAGGTGCCGGCGTCCCAGATGATCACCTTGCCGGCGCCGTACTCGCCCTTCGGGATGGCGCCCTCGAAGCTGCCGTATTCCAGCGGGTGGTCCTCGGTGTGCACCGCGAGATGGTTCACCGATGTGGTGTCGGGCAGATTTTTCGGCACAGCCCACGACACCAGCACGCCGTCACGTTCCAGCCGGAAATCGTAATGTAGCCGGCGGGCATGGTGTTCCTGGATGACGAATGTATTTCCCCGTCCCGCAGTGGGTTTAGCGTGAGGAACGGGCTCCGGCGTCTTGGCCGCGTCGCGCATGCTGCGGTACTTGCTCAGCCGGTCCGCGACGGGAGCGTCGGCGTCCAGTGCCGCCAGCAGATCTCCGTCGCGGGCGACGCGGGCCAGCACCTCGTCGTAACGCAGCTGCCCCAAGCCCGGGTCGTCAAGTTCGTCCCAGGTGCGCGGTGCCGCGACCGTGGGATGTTCGCGGCCCCGCAACGAGTACGGCGCGATGGTGGTCTTTGCGCCGTTGTTCTGGCTCCAGTCCAGGAAGATCTTGCCGTCCCGCAGACTCTTCGTCATCGTCGACGTGACCAGCTTGGGCATGGCGGTTTCCAATTGCTGGGCAACACGTTTGGCCAGCACCGAGGCGCCGCGGCTGCTCACCGGCTTCTCCAGTGGCGCGTAGAGGTGCAGTCCTTTGCTGCCGCTGGTGAGCGGAAAGGTCGTCAGCCCGATGTCGGCGATCAGGTCGCGGACGGCGCGGGCCACCTTGGCCAGCTGCGCCATCGTGACGCCCTCGCCCGGGTCCAGGTCGAACACCAATCGTGTTGCGGGACCGGGCTTGAGTTCTTCGGCCTTACTGCGGGTCCACTGCGCAACGAACCTCCACTGCGGCACGTGGACTTCCAGCGCCGCCTGCTGCGCGATCCAGGCCAGCCCGTCGACACTGTCGATGATCGGATACGTCGTCGTCCCGGACCGGTGCGAAATACTGGCGCGCGGCAGCCACTCCGGAGCCGAGGCAGCCAACTGCTTTTCGAAAAACGATGACTGCTCAACACCATTGGGCCACCGCTTACGGGTGGCCGCACGTCCGGCGATATGCGGCAGCATCACCTCCGCGATGCCGGTGTAGTAGTCGAAAACGTCGGACTTGGTGGTGCCGGTCGCGGGGTAAAGCACCTTATCGGGGTTCGTCAGCTTCACCCTCAGTGCCATGAGAGTCAACCTACGCGTTTCTGCGTTGTTAACTCCGCTGACCGCCGATTATGGCTCGGTGTCGTCGATTTCTTTGTGACATCAACCACGGAGCGATTAGACCCGTGGTCGCCTCGGGCACAGATGGACAATGTTTGATGTCACTGCGCCCTGGCGTCGAAAAAGCGGCGTCCCGCTAAGCGACGCGACCTTACAACTGCATTCGCAGCGCGTTGACGTGCCCACCTACGATAGGTCGGCGCTGCAGCGTGGTGTGGTTCACATCGGTGCGGGCAACTTCCACCGCGCACACCAGGCCGTCTATTTCGACGACCTCGCCCGCTCAGGCATTTCCGACCGGTGGGGCGTGACCGGCGTCAGCCTGAACTCCCCAAACGCCAAAGACCTGCTTTCGGCGCAGGATGGGCTGTACACGGTCGTACAGCGCGGCCACGACCGCCAGAATGCCCGCGTGGTCGGCTCGATCGGCTCCGTCCACTACGCACCGAATGACGGCGCGGCAGTCCGCGCCGCCCTGGCCGACCCGCAAACCCGCATCGTCAGCCTGACCATCACCAACAACGGATACTTCCTCAACCCGGTCACCGACGAGTTCGACGCCGAGCACCCCGACGTGCGCGCCGACCTGGTCGCGTCCGACGGGTACGCCACCGCGTGGGGCTATCTGGCCGAAGCTCTCGACCGTCGCCGCCGCGCGGGCGTCGCACCGTTCACCGTGCTCTGTTGCGACAACATTCCCGGCGATAGCCAGCCGGCGCGAACCGCGCTGGTGTCGTTCGCCGCCTTGACGGACCCCGCGCTCGCGCGCTGGATCGACACGTATGTCGCGTTCCCGTCGACGATGGTCGACCGCATCACCCCGCAGACCTCCAATTCGGAGTGCAAGTTCGTCGAGCAGACCTTCGGCGTGGCCGACAAACTACCGGTCGTGACCGAGCCGTATCGCCAATGGGTGATCGAGGACTCGTTCTGCAATTGGCGTCCGCCGCTGGACCTCGTCGGTGCCGAATTCGTGGCCGACGTTCGCGACCACAAGCTGATCAAGACCCGCCTGCTCAACGGATCCCACATCGCGCTCGGGTGTCTGGCCACCCTGGCCGGGTACCGGCGCACCGACGAGGCGATGCGGGATCGGGTGATTTTCGGCTACGTCGAGAAGCTGCTGCGTGACGAGATTCAACCGCTGCTGCCCGCCGTCCCCGGGATGAACACCCCCGACTACCGGGCCACTTTGCTCGATCGGCTGAGCAATCCCCGAATGAGCGATCAGTTGTCGCGGCTGGCTCGACGGGGAACCAGCAAGATCGCCCAGTTTGTGATGCCCTCACTGGAGGAGGCGATTGCGCAGGGCAGGCCGCACACGCTGCTGACGTTGGCTGTTGCCGGGTGGGCTCGCTACATGCGCGGCCACGACCTCGACGGGCGCAAAATCAGCCTCGAGGACTCGCAGGCGATTCCGGTGGCTAGGTTGGCCAACATGGCGAGCAACAACCCCGATCCGCTGCTGGGCCATGAAATGTTCGCCGAGGTGCGCCGGGTTCCCGGTTTTGCCGAGCGCCTGGGCGAGATGATCGCCGATATCGACGAGCGCGGTGTGGTGCCCACGCTGCGGGACGCGATGCGCGCGGACGAGCGGGAGTTGGTGTCGCGATGAACGGCGGACTGACGCTGGTGCACAGCTTCGAACCGGCACCGGTAACGACCTTGCTCTGCGACGCCGACGACAACTTGTTTGCTTCGGAGCGACCTGCGTTCGAAGCATCAACCGAGGTGGTGAATCGTTTCCTGGCCAGGTTCGGCGTAACAGCCCCGCTCAGCGCGGAGGAGTTGCGCAAGCGGGCGGTCGGGAAGAACTTCCGAACCACCGCGCTCGACCTGGCGGTGCAGTGCGACGTCCCGCTCGAGCAGACGCTGGCCCAGGGCCGTCCCGCGGCGCTGGTCGCCTCGGACGGCGACTTGGCCGGCGGCAACGCGTTGTCGGTCGACGAACTCGAGGGGTGGGTGCGCGAGGAGCGTGAACGAGTCACCGCTCATCTGGCTCTCACCCTGACACCCGATCCGCAGGTGCTCGAACCCTTGCGCGACCTCGCGGCGCATTACGCCCTCGCGGCGGTCAGCTCGAGTGCCACCACGCGGCTGGGCGCCTGCTTCGCTGCCACCGGCCTCGATGCGCTGATATCGGAGTCGGTGACCTTCAGCGCGGAGGATTCGCTTCCGGTGCCGACCAGCAAACCCGACCCGGCGGTGTACCTGCATGCCGGCCAGACGCTGGGCGTCGCACCCGAACAGGGTCTCGCCATCGAAGACTCCGTGGCAGGCGTTTCTTCCGCGGTGGCAGCGGGCTACCCCACCGTCGGTAACCTGATGTTTCTACTACCTGACGAACGGGATTGCCGCCGTGCGGAATTGATCGACGCCGGCGCAGTCGCGATCACCGAGTCGTGGCGTGCGCTGGCCGATTTCCTGCTGCTGTCGGCGGTGCCGGCCGGAGGTTCCCCGCTCGCGTAGGGGGGCGACGGCCCCCGCAGTAGCGATCCGGGCGGTGGCCCGGGGAGGAGGTGGCCAACGATGGCCAGCGCAATCAATCTGAGCAATGCGTCGCTCTCCCGACTGCCGATCGACGCGCCGAAATACGACCGCGACCGCGTCACCGTCGGTATCGCGCACATCGGCGCCGGTCACTTCCATCGGGCGCATCAGGCGGCGTACATCAACTTGCTGCAGCAGCAGGGCCTGGCGCACGACTGGGGTATCTGCGGGGTGGGTGTGATGCCCGCCGACTGGACCATGCGCGATGTCCTGACCGATCAGGACGGGCTGTACACGCTGATCTTGGAGAACCCCGACGGCAGCCGGGATGCCCAAGTGATCGGCTCAATCGTCGATTACCGCTATGCCCCCGATGATCCGGAGTCGGCGCTGGAGGTGCTTGCCGCGCCGTCCACCCGGATCATTTCGCTGACGATCACCGAAGGTGGGTACCGCGATCCCGACGGGCCCGCGTTCACCTTGATCACCCGGGCGCTCGCCCGGCGCCGCGATCGAGGACTCCCCGCGCCGACGATCGTGTCCTGCGACAACATCGAGAACAACGGGGAGGTCGCCCGGCGTACGGTGCTCGCAAGTGCTGAACGCATCGACCCCGAGCTGGCGGCGTGGGTCGCCGAGCACACCCGGTTTCCGAGTTCGATGGTCGATCGCATCACTCCGGCAACGACTTTGGAGATGGCCGCGGAAGTGCGGCGCGACTTCGGCGTCAACGACCGGTGGCCGGTCGTGGCCGAGCCGTTCACCGCCTGGGTGCTCGAGGACGACTTCGCCGATGGCCGGCCGCCCCTGGAGAAGGCGGGCGTGTTAATGGTCGACGATGTGCGCCCGTACGAGCTGATGAAGCTGCGGTTGCTCAACGCGGGGCATCAGTGCCTGTGCTACTTCGCCCATCTCTGCGGCTTCGAGTTCGTGCACGAAGCGGCGCAGGATCCGCTGTTCGCCAAGTACTTGCTTGCCTACTTCGACACCGAGGCCATCCCGACGCTGCCGGCGGTGCCCGGGATCGATCTGCATGACTACGGACGCACCCTGATCGAGCGGTTCGCCAACCCCGCGGTGCGCGACACCGTCGCCCGGTTGTGCGCCTACTCTTCGGACCGCATACCGAAATGGCTGTTCCCCGTCATCCGCGACAACCTGGCCAACGATGGTCCGATTCAGATGGCGTCGGCGGCCGTGGCCAGTTGGGCCCGTTACGCGGAAGGCGTCGACGAGTGGGGCGAGCCGTACGAGGTGCTCGACCAGCTGTCGGATTCGCTCGTCCCGATTGCCCGGTCGCATCGCGAAAACGCATGCGCGTTCCTTGAAATCACCGCGGTATTCGCCGACCTGTCCCATCAGCATCGGTTTGTCGAGGCATACCGCTGGGCGCTGGATTCGTTGCACGGCAAGGGAGCTCGCGCGACATTGGAAGCGCTGGTGCAATGAGGGGCCTGGTGATCGGCGAGTCGCTGATCGATATCGTCGAAGGTGGCGAACATGTCGGCGGCAGTCCGCTCAACGTCGCCGTCGGACTCGGCCGCCTGGGCCGCGACGTCGAATTCCTGACCCACATCGCCGGGGACTCGCGTGGGCGACGGATCGCGGACTACATCAATTCTTCTGGCGCACAACTGGTTCCGGGAAGTATGACTGCCGGTCGCACACCGACCGCGACGGCGACGATCGCCGCGGACGGATCTGCCACCTACACCTTCGATCTGGACTGGCAGCTCTGCGGCACACCCGAAGTTCCACCGCCGTTGTTCGTGCACACCGGGTCGATCGCGGCGGTGCGCGAGCCGGGGTGCTTGGCGGTCGCGGCGCTGCTCGACGCCTACCGGTTGTCGGCCACGATCACGCTGGATCCCAACGTCCGGCCGTCGCTGATCACGAACCGGGATCTGGCGCGGCAACGCATCGAGCATCTCGTCGCACGCAGCGATATCGTCAAGGTCAGCGACGAGGATCTACGCTGGGTCGATCCCGACCGCGAGCCGCAGCATACGGCCCGCGGCTGGCTGGCACTGGGGCCCGCGATCGTGGCGGTGACGATGGGTGAAAACGGTTCGCGGGCCTTCTGCGCGGCCGGTGAGGCACACGTGGCCGCCAAGCAAGCCGAAGTGGTCGACACCATCGGCGCCGGCGACGCTTTCATGGTCGGCCTGCTCGATGCACTCTGGGAAATGGACCTACTGGGCGGCCGGCGACGGGCCGCTCTGGCCAAAATCCAGCTCGACGAATTGACCGCGGCATGCGAGGCGGCAGGGTTGGTGTCGGCACTGACCGTCGGCCGCGCCGGCGCTGATTTACCCGACCGTGCCGCCCTGCGCTCAATCGCTTTCTAGCCCGGTCGAATTCGAGCGTAGAGTCGGCTCGTCAGGCCGCAGCGCATTGCCTTTGAGTCGGCGCTGGTGAGGGTTGGCGAACACCGGGAGGTATGGCGAGTTCCGTGGCAAAGCAGCCAGACCAGTTCGACTGGATCACTGCCTACCTGGACGGTCATGGCCTTCTGACACCGTGGCGCCGGATATCGGCGGTCTTCATCGCCTCATTCACCGCGTTTCCGCTGATCATGCTCTGCAGCCCGGCCGGACCCGCAGAACCGGTGACCCGAACGGTGACACTCGCGGCATCGGCACTGGGGATCGTCGGCGCGGGCCTGCGGCTGAAACGCTGGCCGTCACGACGTCAGTCGAGCAGCTGGTTGCTCATCGGCATGGCGGGCATCGCGGCGGTGCTGTTAACGCTGTCGAACCCGTACGTGGGATTGATGTGTTGCACGACTTTCTCGATGCTGGGTGGCTACATCGCCTACTTCCACGCCTTTGGCTACGTGCTGACCAACTTCGCCGTGGCCGCAACGTGCGTGGCGGTTCTGTCGTATCGCATCATCGCGGGCACCGGCGATGTAGCGCTGACCGTCGCTTCGGTGATCGTGGTGGTAGGACTCAACATCGGTGTGCCGTTGGGCATGCAGTCGTTGGTGCATACGCTGCGGACCGATCTGCAAAGCTCCGGTCGCGACCCCCTTACCGGCCTGCACAACCGGCGCTCCTTCACCAACTCGGCGTACGAACTGATCCGGGCCCACCGCAACACCGCGGGCTCCTATCTGGTGGTTGCGGTCATCGATCTCGACGACTTCAAACGGCTCAACGACACGCACGGCCACGCCGCGGGTGATCAGGCGTTGGTCGCGGTCGCCGCGGCGCTTCAGCAGAGCTGTCGCGCCACCGCCGTGATCGGCCGGGCCGGTGGAGAGGAATTTGTCGTCGCCGACGTCAGGACCACACCCGATCCCGCGAGAATGGCCGAACGAATTTGCGACGCGATAGCCGCCATCCCGTTCGATATCACCGCGAGCATCGGCACCTCCAGCGCGCCGCTGCACACCGGCCCGCCTACCCCGGCCACGGAGCTGATCGACGATCTGATCAGGACGTCAGACGCCGCGATGTACGAGGCCAAACGCGCCGGCGGCAATCAGGTTCGCCACTACTGCGGGGACACGCCCTTCCGGTGACCGCCTGACCGCATTGACTCTCAACACGTTTCGCCGTTTTCGCCGATGATCGGTAGCCGCGGCCCAGGGCGATCCGGCCCGCGGCGACCCCGGTGAAATCCGCTCAATCCCAGCTCACGGGCCTGTCGGGCTGTTTTGCCGGCGGCGGTATGGGCATACTGACAACATGCGCTCCATCTGGAAGGGTTCGATCGCGTTCGGGCTCGTCAACGTGCCGGTCAAGGTGTACAGCGCCACCGAAGACCACGACATCAAGTTCCATCAGGTGCACGCCAAGGACAACGGCCGCATCCGCTACCAGCGAGTGTGCGAGCTAGATGGCGAGGTTGTCGAATACCGGGACATCGCCCGTGCCTACGAATCCGACGACGGGCAGATGGTGGTCATCACCGACGACGACATCTCCACGCTGCCCGAAGAACGCAGCCGCGAAATCGAGGTGCTGGAGTTCGTCCCTGCCGCCGACGTCGACCCGATGATGTTCGATCGCAGCTACTTCCTCGAGCCGGACTCCAAGTCGTCCAAATCGTATGTACTGCTGGCCAAGACACTGGCCGAGACGGACCGCATGGCGATCGTTCATTTCACACTGCGCAACAAGACCCGGCTTGCGGCCCTGCGGGTCAAGGACTTTGGCAAGCGTGACGTCATGGTGGTCCACACCTTGTTGTGGCCGGACGAGATTCGCGATCCCGACTTTCCGGTGCTGGACAAGAAGGTCGAGATCAAGCCCGCGGAGCTGAAGATGGCCGGGCAGGTGGTCGAGTCGATGGCCGAGGACTTCAATCCGGACCGCTACCGAGACACCTACCAGGAGCAGCTACAGGAACTCGTCGACGCGAAACTCGAAGGCGGAGAGGCGTTTACCACCGAGGAGAAGCCCAAGGAATTGGACGAGACCGAAGATGTCTCCGATCTGCTCGCCAAGCTGGAGGCCAGCGTCAAGGCGCGCTCCAGCGACGGGAAGGCACCGGCGAAGAAGACGGCCGCCAAGAAAGCGCCCGCCAAAAAGACTGCCGCAAAGAAGGCGCCGGCCAAGAAGTCGCCCGCCAAAGCGGCGTCGCGATCCTGATCGGTGAGGATCGCCGTCAAGCCCGGGTGAAACTCTCTCCGCGCGGTCGGCCGGTCAAGAAGCGGAATCCCGCGGCAATGAGGTTGATGGCGGCCACGATAATGATCAAGGTCAGCGCCGCGCCCCAGATCCGCAGGAAGCCCGCGTGCTCCGGATTGGTGAGCTCGGTATAGATCAGCAGCGGCAGCGACGCCATGTTGCCGTGGAAGACATCGAGGTTGATAGCCCGGCTGTAACCGACCAAGACCAGCACCGGGGCGGTTTCGCCGATGACGCGCGCGAGGGCGAGCAGAATGCCCGACACGACGCCCGGCATCGCGATCGGAAAGACAATCCGCACAATCGTTTTCCATTTCGGCACGCCCAACGCGTAACTGGCCTCGCGAAGTTCGTCGGGTACCAACCGCAGCATCTCCTCGGTGGACCGCACCACGACCGGCAACATCAGCAGGACCAGCGCCAGCGCCACGGCGAAGGCACTCTGCTGGAAACCCAACGTGGCGATCCACAGGCTGAAGATGAACAGTGCCGCCACGATCGAGGGCACCCCGGCGAGCACGTCAACCATGAAAGTGGTCACCCGCGCCAACCGTCCCGAACCGTATTCCACCAGGAACACCGCCGTCATCAAACCAAGCGGTACGGCCAGCAGGGAAGCCACGCCGGCCTGCACCAACGTCCCGTACAGCGCGTGGTACACCCCGCCGGCGAACTCCTCCGGCAGCACTCCGCGCAGCGAGTGGGTCCACCAATGCGACCGGGTGACGGCGTACCCTCCCCGCTCGATCACCACCCAGAGCACCCAGACCAGCGGCACCAACGCCACACCGAACGACGTGAGGAAAAGCATTGTCGCAACGTTGTTTTTGATCTTGCGCCGCATACCGACCGGCTCGACGACCGACGCTTTGACCGGCCCACGCAGTGTCTCGGTGCTCATGCGTTGACCTTCCCGCCGGCGACCGCACGGGCGGCAGCGTTGACCACGAAGGTGATCACGAACAACGCGAACCCAGCCGAGATATAGGCCCCAGTCGGCAGCGGCTCGCTGAATTCGGATGCCGCCGAGGCGATCTTCGAGGCAAACGTGTAACCGCCGTCGAACAACGACCAGTTACCGGGACGGGCCCCTGCGCGCAAGATAATCAGCACCGCAACGGTTTCGCCCAGCGCGCGGCCCAGTCCCAGCATCGAGGCCGCGACCACACCGCTGCGGCCGTAGGGCAGCACGGTCAACCGCACCACCTCCCACCGGGTGGCACCGAGCGCTTGGGCCGCCTCCATCTGGATGCGCGGGGTTTGGCGGAAGGCTTCTCGTGAAACCGAGGTGATGATCGGCAAGATCATCACCGAAAGCACGATCCCGGCGGTGAAGATCGTCCCGCCGCCCGCCAAGGACACGTTGCCCTGCTTGAACAGAAAGATCCACCCCAGGTTGCGATTCAGAAATTCGGCCAACGGCTCCAGTTTGGGCGCCAGCACGAATATTCCCCACAGCCCGAAGATGATCGACGGCACCGCTGCCAACAAATCGACCATCGCGGCGAACGGGCGGGCCAGCCGCGGCGGCGCATATTGGGTGAGGAAGACCGCGATGCCGATCGCTACCGGCACGGCCACCACCAGTGCGCTGGTCGCGCTCAGCACGGTGACCATCAGCAAGTCGTGGATACCAAACGCCAGCTTCGCGGGGTCGCTGGTATCGAATTCGTTGCTGGTGAAGAAATTCGCGTGATTGGCCTGCAGCGATGGGATAGCGCGAATCAACAGAAATATCGCGATCAACGCGATCGCGATCACGATCGTGGATCCGGCGGCGGCGGCGACCGACTTGAATATTTGGTCGCCCCGCCGCACCACGCGCCGAGTCACCGCCGCCGGGACGGGCTTCGTCACCGGCGGACTCACACGCAGCGTTTCGGACACCACAACCTCAGGTCACGCGATGGCGTTGACGGCAGTCGACAGCCTCGAACCGAAGGCGTCCGGAATCGGGATGTATCCGTTGTCCGCCAAACCATTCTGACCGGGACCGATGGTGCTCTGCAGGAATGCCTTGACTGCCGAACCGACCTGGGAGTCGGGGTACTTCGAGCAGACAACTTCATACGTCGCCAGCACGATCGGGTACGCACCCGACTGTTTCGGCCGGTAGAACGAAATCGTGTCGAGGACCAGGTCGTTGCCCTGCCCGATGATCGAGGCACCGGCAATCGTCTTGCCCACCGAGTCGCTACTGATCGCGACCGGGTCGGGGCCCGCCGACGTGACGACCTTGGCCACGTTCAGGTGCTGCGCCTGGGCGAAGGACCATTCGTTGTAGGTGATGGATCCCTCGGTGCTCTTGACGGCTGCACTGGTGCCGTCGTTACCCTTGGCGCCCTCGCCGACGCCGCCGTTGAACTTCTTGCCGGCGCCCTTGCCCCACCCGCCGTTGGAAGCGGCGTCGAGATACTTCTGGAAGTTGTCCGTCGTGCCGGACTCGTCACTGCGGAATACGACGTGAATGGGCTCGCTTGGCAAAGTTGCGCCGGCGTTGATCGCTTGGATCGCCGGATCGTTCCACGTGCTGATACCGCCGTTGAAGATCTTCGCCAGGGTGGGACCGTCGACGTTCAGCGAAGTCACGCCGTTGATGTTGAAGGTGACCGCGATCGGGCCGAACACCGTGGGCAAGTTCCACGCCGGCGAGCCGCCGCAGCGGGTTTGAGCCGCCGCGTACTCATCGTGGCTCAACGGCGAGTCGGAGCCGCCGAAATCGGTTTGACCGCCCGTGAATTCGCGGACGCCGGCACCCGAGCCGTTGGGCGTGTAGTTCAACGTCTGACCCGGGCAGGCCTGTTCGAACGCCTTGACGAACCGCGTCATCGCGTTCGCCTGGGCTGTCGAACCGCTTGCCTTCAGCGTCTTGGTGCCACCACAGGTCACCTTGCCCGACGGCGCACCCGACGTGGTACCGCCCCCGGTCGCGTTGTTGTCGCTGCCACACCCCGCGATAGCGAATGTTCCAGCAGCCAGCACCCCGAGTAAGCCGCCAAACCGGTTGAGTTTCAATTCAGTTCCTCACCTTTACGATTGGATGCCGCAGCACTAGCCGCAGCTTACAAAACCAACCGTCATCCTCGCGACCGGGAAGCTACAGTAAGAACAGGTTAACGTTCGGCAAAATTTGTCCCCGCCATCACCTTTCGGCTCGGTGACGCACCCCGCTCGCGATCGCGAATTCGAACCGCCTAAACTTACGAGATCGCGTTGACGGCAACCGACAAACGGAATATGAATGTATCCGGAACGCGAACATATCCGTTGTCCCCCAAGCCATTCTGGCCAGCACCGATGGTGCTCTGCAGAAACGCCTTGACCGCCGCACCGACCTCCGGATCGGGATACCGCGAGCAGACCACCTCGTAGGTCGCCAACACGATCGGGTACGCGCCAGGCTGATTCGGGCGATAAAACGAAATCGTGTCGAGCGCCAGGTCGTTGCTCTGTCCGATAATCGCAGCTCCGGCAATCGTCTTGCCCACCGAGTCGGCACTGATCGCCACCGGATCCGGTCCTGCCGACGTGACGATCTTGGCGGTGCCTAGATGTTGGGCTTGCGCGAACGACCACTCGTTGTAGGAGATCGACCCGTCGTTGGCCTTGACCGCCGCGCTGGTGCCGTCGTTACCCTTGGCGCCTTCGCCGACGCCGCCGTTGAACTTCTTTCCCGCGCCCCTACCCCATGCGCCCTTGGAAGCGGCGTCGAGATACTTCTGGAAATTGTCCGTTGTCCCCGACTCGTCACTGCGGAACACGACCTGAATCGGCTCGGCGGGCAGGCTGACGCCGGGGTTGAGTTCCTGGATCGCGAGATCATTCCACTTGGTGATGCCGCCGTTGAAGATCCTGGCCGCGGTCTGACCATCGAGGGTCAGCGAAGTCAGCCCGTCGACGTTGTAGGTGATCGCGATCGGCCCGATCACCACAGGCAGCTGCCACGCCGGCGAGCCGCAGCGACGCTGGGCGGCCTCGTATTCGCCGGGCCCCAACGTCGAGTCCGAGCCCGCGAAATCGGTTTGATCGCCCGTGAATTCGCTGATTCCAGCACCTGACCCGTTGGCTGTGTAATTCACCGTGTGGCCCGGACACGACTGCTCATACGCCTTGACGAACCGCGTCATCGCGTTGGCCTGCGCCGTGGATCCGCTGGCCTTGAGTTTTGGTTTGCCGCCGCAGACCACCTTCACCGGTGCGGCCGGTGTGGTCGTCTTCTCACCAACCGCGTTGTCGTCATTGCCACACGCCGACAACATCACCGCAGCGGTGGCCAGAACGCACAGGACGGCACCAAATCGGTTGATTCTCAATTCAATCCTTCGTCGTTACAAACGAGACAATGTTCGGCGAATTCGTCAGCCATCGTCGCAGGCCATCGCCCGCGTGTGCAATTTTGGTCGCAATTCC
Source organism: Mycobacterium sp. NGS40 (assembly GCF_059812735.1). NCBI lineage: Bacteria > Bacillati > Actinomycetota > Actinomycetes > Mycobacteriales > Mycobacteriaceae > Mycobacterium > Mycobacterium sp. NGS40. Next base: position 6,101 of record NZ_JCALDG010000019.1, on the reverse strand, counting down.
CCGGCGGCCACACCGACCCGGTATGCGGACGCCACAACGCGACTACCGTATGCCAAACTAGAACCTGTTCCAGAAATGCCGCGATCCGAGACGGTCAGTCTTGCTTCCGTTTCGGCCGACACCTCAACGAAGAGAGGCCGCAATGATCCTTGACAGGTTCCGTCTCGACGATAAAGTCGCCGTCATCACTGGTGGCGGCCGTGGTCTCGGGGCGGCCATCGCGGTGGCGTTCGCCGAAGCCGGCGCCGACGTGCTCATCGCCTCGCGCACGCAGTCCCAACTAGAGGCCGTCGCCGAAGAGGTCCGCGCCGCGGGCCGCAAGGCACACATCGTCGCCGCCGACCTGGCCCATCCCGAGGCCACCGCGAAGCTCGCCGAACAGGCCGTCGAGGCGTTCGGGAAACTGGACATCGTCGTCAACAACGTCGGCGGCACCATGCCCAACACGCTGCTCACCACGTCGACGAAGGACCTCAAGGACGCGTTCACCTTCAACGTCGCCACCGCGCACGCGCTCACCATCGCGGCGGTGCCGCTGATGCTGGAGCACTCCGGCGGCGGCAGCATCATCAACATCACCTCGACCATGGGCCGACTGGCCGGGCGGGGTTTCGCCGCCTACGCCACCGCCAAAGCCGCGCTGGCGCATTACACCCGGTCCTCAGCGCTGGACCTGTGCCCACGCATCCGGGTCAACGCGATCGCACCCGGCTCGATCCTGACCTCCGCGCTGGACGTGGTGGCCTCCAACGACGAATTACGCGAGCCGATGGAGAAGGTGACCCCGATGCGCCGGCTCGGAGATCCAGTCGACATTGCCGCTGCCGCAGTGTATTTGGCGTCTCCAGCCGGCAACTTCTTGACCGGCAAGACGCTCGAGGTCGACGGGGGCCTCACCTATCCCAATCTCGACATCCCTGTTCCGGACCTGTGATCCGATGACGCACGCGGCCCCCCGCTCGCGGGGGCTGCTCGCCGTGCCGACCCTCACCTTCGACCGCTAAGGAACCAGTAATGCCTATCCCCGTCGTCCAATTGGGCACCGGCAATGTCGGTATCCACGCACTGAGAGCACTCATCACAAACCCCGAATTCGAACTGCGCGGCGTCTGGGTCTCGTCCGACGCCAAGGCCGGCAAGGACGCGGCATCACTTGCCGGACTTCCGGATTCGACCGGCGTGCTGGCCAGCACCGACCTCGACGCCGTGCTTGCCACCGGGCCGCAATGCGCGGTGTACAACGCACTGGCCGACAACCGGCTGCCCGAGGCGCTCGAGGACTACCGCCGCGTCCTGGCGGCCGGCATCAACATCGTCGGCAGCGGTCCGGTTTTCTTGCAGTACCCGTGGGAGGTGATTCCGGAGGATCTCATCAAGCCACTGGAAGATGCCGCCCGCGAAGGTAATTCGAGCCTGTTCGTCAACGGTATCGACCCCGGCTTCGCCAACGACCTGCTACCGCTGGCGCTGGCCGGCACCTGTCAGAGCATCCAGCAGATCCGGTGCATGGAGATCGTCGACTATGCGACCTACGACAGCGCCGCGGTGATGTTCGACGTCATGGGATTCGGTAAGCCGATGGACGACATCCCGATGCTGCTGCAGCCCGGCGTGCTCAGCTTGGCGTGGGGCTCGGTGATCCGGCAGATCGCGGCGGGGCTGGGCATCACGCTGGACGCGGTCACTCAGGAGTATGTCCGGATCCCGGCGCCCGAGGACTTCGACATCGCGTCGGGGCATATCGCCAAGGGCACCGCCGCCGCGTTGCGCTTCGAGGTGTTCGGCATGGTCGATGGCAAGCCCGCCGTGGTCCTGGAACACGTCACCCGGTTGCGCCCCGACCTGCAGCCCGAGTGGCCGCAGCCCGCTCAGGAGGGCGGTTCCTACCGCATCGAGATCACCGGCGAGCCCTCGTACGCCGTCGACGTCTGTCTGGGCAGCCCGAACGGCGACCACAACCACGCCGGACTGGTGGCCACCGCGATGCGGGTGGTCAACGCGATCCCGGCGGTGGTGGCCGCCGCGCCGGGAATCGTGACAACTCTCGACCTGCCACTGGTCACGGGCAAGGGGCTCTACCTGCCCGGGTGATCGAATACCGGCGTGCGACGGACCGCTGTCGGTCGCGGCTGCGGGCGGGCCACCGACCCGGGGGCACAGTTCGCCGGGTAGCGTTTATCGGATAGCCTCACTTTTTTATTCGGTAATACGCATCGAAGGTCGGACAGTTGGCGCAGGGCACCCGGGCCTCGTTGAAGACCACCTGGTATCTGCTGGGGCCGGCATTCGTCGCCGCGATCGCCTATGTCGATCCGGGAAACGTCGCGGCCAACGTCAGCTCCGGCGCGCAATTCGGCTACCTGCTGCTGTGGGTCATCGTCGCCGCCAACGTGATGGCCGGCTTGGTGCAGTACCTTTCGGCCAAACTCGGGCTGGTGACCGGACGCTCGTTGCCCTCGGCGATCGGCAAGGAGATGAGCCGCCCGCTGCGGCTGACCTTCTGGGCGCAGGCTGAAATCGTCGCGATAGCAACCGATGTCGCCGAAGTCATCGGCGGTGCGATCGCGCTGCGGATCCTGTTCGGTCTGCCACTGCCGCTGGGCGGGGTGATCACCGGAGTGATCTCGTTGCTGTTGCTCTCGATCAAGGACCGTCGGGGCCAGATCATTTTCGAGCGCGTCATCACCGGGCTGCTGCTGATCATCGCAATCGGCTTCGCGGCCAGTTTCTTCGTCGCCACGCCACCGTCCGACTCCGTACTCGGCGGCTTGGTGCCGCGCTTCCACGGCGCCGAAAGCGTGCTGCTGGCCGCCGCGATCCTGGGCGCCACCGTGATGCCGCATGCGGTGTACATGCACTCGGGTCTGGTCCTGGATCGGCACGGGCATCCCGAGCCCGGCCCTCAGCGGCGCTGGCTGCTGCGGGTCACCCGCGTCGATGTCGTGCTGGCGATGGCCGTCGCCGGGACGGTGAACGCGGCCATGCTGCTCGTGGCCGCGATCAACCTGCAGGGCCACGACGACGTCGCGTCCATCGACGGCGCCTACAGCGCGATCCACCACACGCTGGGCCCGGCGATCGCGGTGCTGTTCGCGGTCGGCTTGCTCGCCTCCGGCTTGGCGTCGTCGTCGGTGGGCGCCTATGCCGGCGCGATGATCATGCAGGGTCTGCTGCATCGGTCGATACCGATGATGGTGCGCCGCTTGGTCACGCTGTGCCCGGCGGTGGCGCTGCTGGCGATCGGTCTCGACCCGACGCGCTCACTGGTGATTTCGCAGGTCGTGCTTTCGTTCGGCATCCCGTTCGCGGTGCTGCCGCTGGTCAGACTCACCAGCAATCGCAAGCTGATGGGCGATGACACCAACCACCCGATCACGACGGCCATCGGCTGGGCGGTCGCGATACTGGTGACCCTGTTGAACGTGGTGCTGATCTACCTCACCGTCACAGGGCACTGACAACCGCACGTTCACAGTTCAGCCGTTCCGTGTGATTTGTCCGAGGTTTCTCTATTCTTCATATTTGCGCCGCTTTCGGCTCGCACACTTACGCGGCCTAAACGTGAATACGGAAGGAAACGCGTCAAATGCCTTCACCTCGCTGGCTGGCCAGACTTTCCGCCCCGCTAATCGTTGGCGCCGCCCTGGTAACCACCGCTGCGGTTGCGGCCGCCGACGCCACCGACACCAACTTCCTGACCCAAATGCGCGCCCTGGGATTCACCTGGCCGCCGAATGAGGACCCCGACATCCTCTTTATGGCGCACCACATTTGCGCCGACCGGTGGAATGGATGGTCGTCACAACAGATTGCCGACGACATCCACAACACGCTGGGCCCGCGCGGCATAAATTTCGGCGACACCACCTCGATGGTGAACCTGGCGGTGTCGACCTACTGCCCGTAGGGCGCGTGGTCAGCCGACGTTCGTCCAGGTCCGCGGGCGATATCGGACGGGGCACCGCCCCGAAATTCGAGAGTTGTTTTACATAGCTATACGAAGCACATAGGCTCACCTGGTGCCGATTTGTCTGACGGTGAGCCGCTGAATGCAGGCGCGCCGGCATTTCTACTTCGCATACGGCTCCAACCTGTGCGTAAGGCAAATGGCTCGGCGCTGTCCCGATGCCACTGATCCACGCCCGGCGGTGCTCTCCGATCACGATTGGCTGATCAATCAGCGCGGTGTGGCGACCGTCGAACCCTTCGCCGGCAACCACGTGCACGGGGTGCTCTGGCAACTCTCCGATCACGACCTGGCCACCCTGGACAGCGCCGAGGGCGTTCCGGTGCGCTATCGACGCGACGAGTTGACCGTGCACACCAACGACGGCCCGTCACCGGCCTGGGTCTACATCGATCACCGGGTGACCCCCGGACCGCCCCGCCCCGGCTACCTGTCAAAGGTCATCGATGGCGCCGTCCATCACGGGCTTCCGCAACGCTGGATCGACTACCTACGGCGCTGGGACCCCACCCGCTGGCCTCGCCCAGCGTCCAAGAGATCGGCGTCCGGGCCTGGGCCACAATCACTTTCGGAGCTGCTGATTCAGCCTGGGGTGCTCGAGGCGAGTCAGCTGCGGTCGCGTTTCGGTTTCATGGCCATCCACGGCGGCGGCCTGGAAGAGATGACCGACGTCATTGCCGAGCGCGCGGCCGAGGCCGCCGGGGCATCGGTATACGTGGTGCGCCATCCCGAGCGCTACCCCCATCACTTACCCTCGGCGCGGTTCGACCCGGCCGAGTCGCCACGGCTCGCCGAGTTTCTCGGCCATGTCGACGTCGCGGTTTCACTGCACGGTTTTGGCCGCTTCGGGCGCAGCACACAACTACTGGCCGGGGGCCGCAATCGCGCGCTGGCCGTCCACCTCGCCAAACACATTCAGCTGAGCGGCTATCAGGTCGTCACCGACCTTGACGATATCCCGCTCGAACTACGGGGGTTACATCCTGACAACCCGGTAAACCGGGTACGCGAAGGCGGAACACAACTCGAATTGTCCGTTCGCGTCAGGGGTCTCAGTCCGCGCAGCCCGCTGCCGGGACCTGATGGCCTATCGTCGGTCACCTCTGCCCTGGTTCAGGGGTTGGCGGCCGCGGCTCGCTCCTGGTAATTATTCCTAACTCATTTTACGGAGGTTGTTGGTGGCCAAGGATTTTCGATTTGGCATGAGCATGCGGTTCTACAAGTCGCGCGAGGCGCTCCTCGACAAGGCCAAGCGCGCTGAGGATTCCGGCTTCGACATTCTTTGTGTGCCAGACCATTTGGGCGCCGCGGCACCTTTTCCCACCCTGACCGCGGTCGCGATGGTGACCACGACACTGCGGCTGAGCATGTATGTGCTCAACTCCGCGTTCTACAAACCGGCATTGCTCAGCCGGGACATGCAAGGCCTGGACCTACTCAGTGACGGCCGCCTCGAAATCGGGCTCGGCACCGGCTACGTCCGGGAAGAGTTCGAAGCCGCGGAGATCCCCTACCCGAGCGCCGGTGCCCGGGTCGACTACCTCGAGCACATGACGAAATATTTGAAGGAGCACCACCCCTCGACACCGCTGATTATCGCCGGCAACGGTGACCGCGTGCTGAGAATCGCGGCCCGCAACGCCAACATCATCGGGCTGACCGGCTCGAAGGTGAACGACGTCGAGGACCCGTTCGCCGAAAGAGTCGACTTCGTCCGCAAGGCCGCCGGTGACCGTTTCGAGTCCCTCGAGCTGAATCTGGCGATCACGGCGATGCCGCGCGACGGCGAGACCGAGCCCGACCTCAAGCTCACCCGTGCCTACGCCCCGGAGCTCTCCGATGAGGAGATCCTGTCCCAGGCGTCGGTGCTCAGCGGCTCTCCCGCCGAAATCGCCGACACGCTGCGCGGCTACCGGGAGAAGTACGGCGTGTCCTCCTTCACCGTGCAGGACAACAACATCGCCAACTTCTCGAAGGTGATCGCCGAACTGCGCTGACGACAGTCGCGCCAAGGGGTCTGCGCCTGCCGTCACGGTAAGCTCAGGCCCGTCCGCCCTCGTAGCTCAGGGGATAGAGCACGGCTCTCCTAAAGCCGGTGTCGCAGGTTCGAATCCTGCCGGGGGCACGTCAGGGA
>NZ_JCALDG010000018.1:0-126545 GCF_059812735.1 Mycobacterium sp. NGS40 | reverse complement strand
CGTATGAGCGCAGCCGATCGGCGCGCTCTCCGTTGCGCAGCTTGGCCATCACGTCGCGCTCGATCTGGCGGACCCGCTCACGGGACAGACCGAACAGCTTGCCGATCTGGTCCAGCGTCCGCGGCTGGCCGTCGTCGAGACCGAAACGCAGCCGGATCACCTGGTGCTCGCGCTCGTCGAGAGTCGCCAGCACACTGCGGATGTCGGTGTGCAGCAGCTCGGCGATCACCGCGTTCTCCGCGGACATCGCCTCGGCGTCCTCGATGAAATCGCCCAGCGGCGCTTCTTCTTCGGAACCGACGGGCATGTCCAGGCTTACCGGGTCGCGGCTGTGCTCGAGCAGATCGTTGATCTTCTCGACCGGGATTCCGGACTCGGTGGCCAGTTCCTCGTCGGTCGCCTCGCGTCCGAGGTTCTGGTGCATCTCCCGCTTGATCCGGGCCAGCTTGTTGACCTGTTCGACGAGGTGAACGGGCAGCCGGATGGTGCGGCTCTGGTCGGCCATCCCGCGGGTAATGGCCTGGCGGATCCACCACGTGGCATACGTCGAGAACTTGAATCCCTTTGTGTAGTCGAACTTTTCCATCGCGCGGATGAGTCCGAGGTTGCCCTCCTGGATTAGGTCGAGCAACGGCATCCCCCGGCCGGTGTAGCGCTTGGCCAGTGAGACCACCAGGCGCAGGTTCGCTTCCAGCAGGTGACGACGCGCCGCCTGGCCATCACGTACGACGACGGCAAGATCGCGTTTGCGGTTCTCGCCGAGGCGCTTCCGCGTCGCGAGCAGATGCTCGGCATACAGTCCGGCCTCGATGCGCTTCGCCAGTTCGACTTCGTCCGCGGCGGTCAACAACGCCGTCTTCCCGATGCCGTTCAGATATACGCGCACGAGGTCCGCTGCAGGGCTCTGAGCATCAAGATCGCTGGTGTCGATCCTGCCTGTGATGGCATTCGCCATGGCGGCCTCCCGATTGGCTTGTAGCTGTCATGGTGTTAAACGACAGATCAGCCCTGAGAGTTCCCGCGCCGCCGTCATCTCACACGCTTTGACGTGCACAAATGTGCCGCCGACCTGAGAATGTCCTGAGAAGAGTGCTCAGAACCCGGTTACCCGGAACCGGCGCCGTATCCGTGCCCGGGGTTGTACCCGCGGCCCGGGTTGTATTCCGCCCCCGGGGAACCGGGTTGCGGCGGCGCGGGCCGCCGCGCCTCGAGCGCGGGCCGCTCGGCCGTCGGGAACAACGGAGTGCGCCGCGCGGCATCGTCGAACCGCCGAGGCTCGTCCTTGGCGCGCGGCGGCCGATCGTTGGCGATCAGCACCGCCATCCAGGGCAGCGGGATGGACGCGGCCACGATCGCCAGCGAGATCAGTCCGTTGTGCCACGCGCCATAGGCGAAAGCGGCCAGCAGCAGCGCGGGAATCCGGAAAGCCATCAGCGTCAGATACTTACGCACCCGGGCGCGATGCTGTTGTTCATACGAAGGCTCGGCGGCGGTAATCAGCACCGGCCGACCGTCGTCATCGAACCCCAAATCCGGGCCGCGCTTCATTCCTCCACTGTCCCACATCCCGCCGATTCCGGTCAGGGCGCATCGGCAGGCACAATGTGAGGTATGCAGACCCAGACGATCGAGCGCACCGACACCGACGAACGCGTCGACGACGGGACCGGCAGCGACACCCCCAAGTACTTCCACTACGTCAAGAAGGACAAGATCGCCGAGAGTGCGGTCATGGGTAACCACGTGGTCGCGTTGTGCGGTGAGGTTTTCCCCGTCACGCGGGCGGCCAAGCCGGGTTCACCGGTCTGCCCGGATTGCAAGAAAATCTACGAGCAGCTCAAGAAGGGCTGATCAGGTCGGACGTTTGGACGGCTCGCCGGCGCGGTCCTGGGTCGCCGGATTGGTCGTCACCGGATTCGACAGCGCCTCCGCCGTCCGCTTCAAAGCGGGCGAACGCGACAACAACCAGTTGCGCAGCCGGTGGGCGTGCGTGCGCGGCGCGGGGAATTCCTCCTGGATCGCGGCATTGAGCTCGGCGCCGAGCATGATCGCGAAGCCGCCGAAGAAGGCGAACAACAGGAACGCGATCGGCGTGGACAGCGCGCCGTAGGTGTAGCCGGTGCTGGTGATCCAGCCCAGGTAGATCCGCAGGCCCAGCGTCGCGATCACGAACACGGCGGTGGCCAGGACGGCGCCGTAGAGCAGGCGGTGCGTCGGCAGGGGTTCCGGCAGTGAGACCCGGTACAAGACGACGACACCCAGGATCAGCCCGAGGATCAGCGCGGGGTAGTAGCCGTAGCGCAGCACGTTGGCCAGGGCGTCCGGGATGTGTTCGGACACCGTGCGCGGGCCGACCACGAGGACCGGCGCGGCCAGCACGGCGCACACCAGCCCGACCACGTAGAGGAACAGCGCGAACAGCCGCTGGCGCACCGGGTGGCGCAGCGGTGTCTGGTCGTGCGCCTCGACGACGGAATCGACGAACGCCGAGATCGCCGACGACCCCGCCCACAATGACAGCAAGAAGCCGAGCGAGACCACCTCACCGCGAGCGTGCGCGGTGATGTCCCGAACGGTGGGCTCGATGATCTCGTTGACGACGCTGGACGAGAACAGATTGTGTGCCGCCGAGATGGCGCTCTTCTCGATGCTGGGCAGCGCGTCCGGCCCGAACAGCGGAGCCACGTAGGCCAAGCTGCCCAGCATTCCCAGCAGTAGCGGAGGCGTCGAGAGCGCCGACCAGAAGCCCGCTTGCGCGGACTCGGCAAAGATGGAATCGTCCCAGCTTTTTCCGAGGGTCCTCAACGTGATTCGCCAAATGTGATGGCGCGACGGTCTTACGGTCTGATCGCTCATATCGGTCCAGCATTACCGATCAGGTCGCCCACACCTCACATTGTGAATGGGCGAGTTCGCTGGACCTAGCTACCGCTAACCTCCAGCACGGCGGCGAGCTCGACAAGCTTCGCCTCGTGCTCGTTGGCGTGGTGCTGGCAGAAGAGAAGCTCGGCTCCCGACGGCAGCTTGGCGCGTACGCGAGCTGCGGCACCGCAGCGGTCGCAGCGGTCAGCTCTAGTCAGCTCGGCGGTTGTCGTCAGAGTTGCGTTCATTGGCTTCTCCTTCTCGTTCCTTCACTGTCTCAGACGTTCGGCGTTTTTGCGTTGTTCCCCGATCGTTATCGGGTGTGTCGTTTCTCACGGGCTGTAAACGTTTGGTTTCGTGGGTTCTTCTAGGGTTAACGACTGTGACGTTCGGTCCTGACCTGCTTGTACACCTGTGCGGAGCCGATGAGTGGTCCGACGCGCGGAGCCGGGGGGAAATCCGCCCCGACACCGCCGCCGGCGCCGAATTCATCCACCTGTCGGCGCCCGCGCAGGTCCACCTGCCCGCCAATCGGCTCTTTCGCGGACGCCAGGATTTGGTGCTGCTGCACATCGACCCCGCTTTGCTGGATGCGCCCGTGCGGTGGGAGCCAGGTGTGCCAACGGATCCGGAGGCGATGCTGTTCCCGCACCTGTACGGACCGCTGCCCATTGCCGCAGTGACAAGCGTCACCGCTTACTCGCCCGGGGACGACGGCATATTCCCGCCGATCGCGGGACCTCAGGACCCGTCTGAAGGTTCCAGGTAGGCGTCGGCCTCGATCTCCACCAGCAGCCCGGGTGCGATCAGCGCGGAGACTTCGACCATGGTCGCCACCGGCCGAATCTCGGAGAACACCCGCGCATGCACCGCGGCAACCTCGCGCCACCGGGAAATGTCGGTGACATAGATCCGGGTGCGGACCACATCGGTCAGCGACGCGCCGGCTTCGTGCAGTGCAATCTCGATGCGGCGCAAGGCGTCTTGGGCTTGGGCGCCGATGTCGTTTGCGGGTCCGGCGCCGGTGGTGCCGGCGACCGTCACGCAGGGACCTACTCGTACCGCACGCGAATAACCCACCGTCGCTTCGAATTCGGATCCGGACGAGACGAGCTTGCGGGTGGCTGTCATGAGGTCACCGTAAGCCCGCGCGCGAGCTCGTGCTGGTCCGATCGCGAAAATAGCTGCAGCACAAGCGATTCAGTCGCGGCGGATGCGGACAACGAGCATCGCGACCACGCAGAGTCCGAGTACCAATTCACACCAGAAGAAGGACAGGTAATCGGTGAGTGCGCCAACGGCCGGTGCGTTGGGCATCGAGTTGCGCACTGCCGAAAACGAAAACAGCAGAACGCCCAGGAATGAGATAAGTGTGCCGTCGATCGGTCGATCGCTGCGAATCTGGTTGGCTACGAGCAGCATTGCCAGGATCGTCAACGTCCACATCAGCAAGATGATGAATACCGCGAAAATCCATGTCGAAGGCGCGCGCGTCACGCTGATCGTCAGGTCGTTGCCCTCGTTCGGTTCCCGCGGCGGGTTGCCGATGCTGATGCTGTAGCCGTGCACCGACCCGCCGGCGAGCAGCACGGTCGGGACCGGGGTGCCATCGCTGGTCAGGATGCGAACGCTGAATAGCGAGGTATAGCGGTCGAACGGGTACTGGCTGACGTCGCCGGTTTCCAGCGCGACGGGCAGTGTTTGCGCCGTCATCAGCCCGCCTGCGGCGAACGATTCGTCAACCAGGCCCGCGCCCCCGACCGCGACGACCCGCACATTACTGGCCAAGAACACGCCGTCCTGCGCGAAGCGTCCTCTCGGCTCGAATTGCAGGCCGACCACCAACTGATTGTCGGTGGGGCTGATCTTTTGGATGTCGGCATGTATGCGGATGCCGTCGCTCAGGTTCCTGTCGCCGTTGACCCCCGTCGCGTGGCCGGCCTTCTCGTAGGACACCGCGGTGATGGTCAGGACAGCCAGGAACGCGGCTATGGCGAGCAGTAAGAGCGGACGCCGGTTGTGCACTGCCGGAACATTTTTGAAGTCCGTGCCCGCCGCCACGCCCACACCGTAAACGAGCGGACCCGACCGGGCGGGTCGACGGTTGAACGCCGGCTGAACAGCTGGGGGCTAGTCGAGGTAGTCGCGCAGGACCTGGGAACGGCTGGGGTGGCGCAACTTCGACATGGTCTTGGATTCGATCTGGCGGATGCGCTCGCGGGTCACGCCGTAGACCTGACCGATCTCGTCCAGGGTGCGAGGCTGGCCGTCGGTGAGCCCGAAGCGCAGTCGTACTACGCCGGCTTCGCGCTCCGAGAGCGTCTCGAGCACCGACTGCAACTGGTCCTGCAGCAACGTGAACGACACCGCGTCGACGGCCACGACCGCTTCGCTGTCCTCGATGAAGTCGCCGAGCTGGCTGTCGCCCTCGTCGCCGATCGTCTGGTCCAGCGAGATGGGTTCACGCGCGTACTGCTGGATCTCCAGCACCTTCTCCGGCGTGATGTCCATTTCCTTGGCCAGCTCCTCAGGCGTGGGCTCGCGGCCCAGATCCTGCAGCAGCTCGCGCTGAATGCGGCCCAGCTTGTTGATCACCTCGACCATGTGCACCGGGATGCGGATGGTGCGGGCCTGGTCGGCCATCGCCCGGGTGATCGCCTGGCGAATCCACCACGTGGCGTACGTGGAGAACTTGTAACCCTTGGTGTAGTCGAACTTCTCGACCGCGCGGATCAGGCCCAGGTTTCCTTCCTGGATCAGGTCGAGGAAGGCCATGCCGCGGCCCGTGTAGCGCTTGGCCAGCGAGACCACCAGTCGCAGGTTGGCTTCCAGCAGATGGTTTTTCGCACGATCGCCGTCGCGGCAGATCCACATCATGTCGCGGCGCTGGGCGGCGGGCAGCTTGTCGCCGCGCTCGACCAGCTCGGCCATCAGCTGCGTGGCGTACAGACCGGCTTCGATCCGCTTGGCGAGCTCGACCTCTTCCTCGGCGTTGAGCAGTGCCACCTTGCCGATTTGCTTGAGGTAGGCGCGAACCGAGTCCGCGGAGGCGGTGAGCTCGGCGTCCTTGCGGGCCTGCCGCAACGCCTCGGATTCGTCTTCGTCCCAGACGAAATCACCGGACGCCTTGTCCTTTTCGGACGGCTCGGCGATCTCCTCGTCCTCGTCGGCCGGCTTCTTGGCCGCCGCCGGCTTCACGACTGTGACAACCTCTTCGGCTTCGTCCCCCTCGCCGTCGGCGGTGTCGTCGTCCGCCTCGGCCTCGTCGCCGGCGACGTCATCCTCGAGGTCGTCGAGGCTGAGGTCACCCTCGAGGTCGAGGTCCTCGCCTTCGAGGTCGGGCTCGCCGTCGAGCTCCTCGGCGGTCTCGTCGACGCTCTCCACGTTCTCGTCGTCGCCGGCGTCTTTGGCCGCGGCCTTGGTGCCGCGTCCGGCGGGCGCCTTGCCCGTGGCGGGCTTGACGGGGGTGCGGGGTTTCTTCTCGATGGTCGCCTCAGTGTCTTCGGCGGGTTTGGTGGCCCGAGGTGCGGTCTTTGTCGCGCGTTTTGCCGGTGCGGAGCCGTTGGCGGCCTTTGCCGCGGGCCGCTTGGCGGGAGTCTTCGTGGCGGTGCGCTTCACCGGCTCATCGGTTTCCGCGCTGGTCTTGGTCGCTGCCACGTACACCCCTTCGGTTGGACTCACTTTCGGTGGGTTTGGGCATGGTCAACCGAAAGTGTCTGCTATGTCGAATGTCGGCGTTGGTATGAGCGTGACTGCTCGCACGCTTTCTGTCGGGCGGTCGCCGTGGACCATTGTAACGACAGTGCGCGCTCGTACCGCCCTAGCGGGGAAAATTCAGTGCGTTACGTCCGCGGTGGAGGCCATCGCGGCGCCCACAATTCCGGCGGTATTGAGCAATGCCGCGGCCACCACCGGGGTCCGGTTTTTGAGCAGCGGCACCCACTCGTCGGCCTTTCGGCTGATCCCACCGCCGGCGATGATCAGGTCGGGCCAGATCGCGTTCTCGATCGCGATCAGCACCCTGGTCACCTCTTTGGTCCAGCGCGGGTAGCTCCACTTGTTCTTGTCTTTTACCGACGACGCCGCGCGTTTCTCGGCCTCTTTGCCGCCCACTTCGAGATGGCCGAATTCGGTGTTGGGAATCAGCTTTCCGTTGTGGATCAGGGCCGATCCGATCCCCGTTCCAAAGGTGAGCAACACGACCAGTCCGGACTTGCCCTTGCCGGCCCCGTAGCGCTCCTCGGCGAGCCCGGCGGCGTCGGCATCGTTGAGCACCGTGACGTCCTGGCCGTCCAGCTTGGAGCTGATCACGTCGCGCGCGTTGGTCCCGATCCAGGCGCGGTCCACGTTCGCGGCGGTCTGGACGATGCCATTGGTGACGACGCCCGGGTAGGTCACCCCGAGCGGACCCGTCCAGCCGAATTCGTTGACGACCTTGGCGATGGTCTTGGCGACGGCCGCCGGGGTGGCGGGTTGCGGTGTCAGCAGTTTGACCCGGTCGCCGATCAGCAGTCCCGTGCCCAGGTCGACGATTCCGCCTTTGATTCCGCTGCCGCCGACGTCGATGCCGAATCCACGGCGCTGCGGCGTGCCGGAGGCTGCCTCGGTGCCCGGTACATCCGTGGCCGAGTCGGTGCTGGTCATCGAATCTCCTTGGCGAGATTTGGGATCGTTCACACCTTAGCTGGCCACGCCGCGGTTGCGGTCGGGCAATCCGATCGGGGTGCCGTCGGTCTGCGGCGCGGTGGCCGACTGTGTTGCGATGGACCCGTGACGCGATCCGAGCCCGCGCAGCTGCGCGCAGTAGCCGAAACGCTGGCCGCCGAAGCCGCCGAGTTCGTCAGGTCTCGCCGCGCCGAGGTGTTCGGCGCCCACGCCGGCGGGACCGACAGCGGCGCGGTGCGGTCCAAGAGCACACCGACCGATCCGGTCACGGTGGTCGACACCGAGACCGAACGACTGCTGCGCGACCTGTTGGCCAAATTACGGCCTGGCGACCCGATTCTCGGGGAAGAGGGCGGCGGGCCGACCGAACAGGAAGCGGCGTCCGACGATGCGGTCACCTGGGTGCTCGACCCGATCGACGGCACGGTGAATTTCGTCTACGGCATCCCGGCCTACGCGGTGTCGGTCGGCGCGCAGATCAACGGCGTGTCGGTGGCCGGCGCGGTCGCCGACGTCGTGGCCGGCCGGGTCTATTCCGCGGCACAAGGCCTTGGTGCGTACGTCATTGACGCGCAGGGGACGCATCCGCTGCGGTGCGCCGACGTCGACGATCTGTCGATGGCCTTGTTGGGCACGGGGTTTGGGTATTCGATCGGGCGCCGCACCACTCAGGCCGCGCTGTTGGCCAAGATGCTGCCGTTGGTGCGCGATGTGCGCCGCGTCGGATCCGCCGCCCTGGATCTGTGCATGGTCGCGGCGGGACGGCTGGACGCCTACTACGAGCACGGACTGCAGGTGTGGGATCGCGCCGCGGGTGGGCTGATCGCGGCCGAGGCCGGGGCGCGGGTGTTGGTGCCGCCGCACGCGCCGCCTGGATCGGCGGCGGGGCTGGTGGTGGCGGCCGCCCCGGGAATCGCCGACGCGCTGCTGGCGGCGCTCGACAGGTTCGACGGGTTAGCGCCGATCGCCGATTGAGTCAGCAGCTGCTGGCGTGAATCTTGGACAACAGCGAGGGATCTGACGATCCGGTCGCACCGGGACGCAGGCTGGCCAGTACCGAGTCGATGTCGTCGTTGTGCGCCAGCGCGGTGAATTCCGTGCCGATCGCGAGGTCGACGGAATCGTCGGCGCGGTTGTCGTTCAACAGCTCGCTGCAGGGGGCGACCAGCCACACCGCGGCGGCCGTGGACCCGCCGGCCGTGCCGAACCGGATCTGGCTCTGGCAGTTCAGCCGGGCGCCGGCGTAGATCGGGTCGTTGGCCGCGGTCGGCTGCGCGAACCCCAGATCTTTCATCGCGCCGGCGACATCGGCGGCCTGGCCGCCGCGGCCGCTGGCGTTGAGCACGCGAACCTTGGTGTCGGCGAGTTTGGCGGGCGGCACGTCGGCCATCGCACTGCGCGACATTTGCTCGCCGAGTTGGGCCGGCGCCGATCCGTTGGCCGGCGCCGGGGGCGGGTTGCACACCTCGGCTTCGCGAACCTTGGCCGGTCGCGTCAGCGCCACCGTCCACGCGACCCCGGTCACCAACACCAGGAAAACCAGCACGACAATCGCGGGTCGGGGATTGCGTCGCCGAAAGGGCCTACCGTGCTTGTCGAAGGCTGTACCCTCGGTGATTTGTGCGACCACAGCTGCACTCTAGCCGCACACCAAATCCACTGTTTAACGGCGAATATGAGGGTTAATTCGGGGGTGTGAGGTAAATCACAACCCATCCGACCGCGTTGCGGGCACGAATCGTTTGGTGGATGCGTTCGACGCTGGTACAAAGCGTTGCTTGAGGTAACGCAGGCATGTGAGGGGATTGGACGATGCCTACCGACTATGACGCTCCACGGCGTACCGAAACCGACGACGTTTCGGAGGACTCGCTGGAGGAGCTCAAGGCACGGCGGAACGAGGCCGCGTCGGCTGTTGTCGACGTGGACGAATCCGAGACCGCCGAGAATTTCGAACTGCCTGGCGCTGACTTGTCTGGCGAGGAGCTGTCGGTTCGGGTCATTCCGAAACAAGCCGACGAGTTCACCTGCTCGAGCTGCTTTCTGGTGCAGCACCGCAGTCGACTTGCCAGCGAGAAGAACGGCGTGATGATCTGCACCGACTGCGCAGCCTGATCGCTGCACCTAGCGTGTCAGTGCCGACAGCACCCGTTCCGGGTGACGGCAGCTCACCATCCAGTACGGCGTCGGGTCGTCTGGATCGTCGAGGACGAGCAAAATCATCGGTCCGACCCATGCGCGATGCACGACATACGCCGCGGGGTCGAGCTGACGTCCCAGGGCCGCCGACTTCGCCGTCGGCGCTATCTCCGCGGATCGGGCGATCACGGTGACCGGGAGGTGGGCTTCCCCGGCCCATAGCTGCGCCACACCGTCTGGGCCGGCGGTGACCCGGATTTCGACGCGGCCCAGCCACAGCAGCGCGCCGATGGCCACGATGTACAACACCACGAACGGCAACCAGTCAGGGAGCGCTTTGACACCCAGATTGACCTCGACGGCGATCAGCGTCGCCAGCGCGAAGGCCGGTGGCCACCACCACCACGGGACCCACAGCCTTTCGCGATATCGCACGCTGTGCGGCGCGACGCGCGTACTCGACACGCGGTCAAGGGTAGTCTGTGGCCCCGTGTCGACCAGTCTGGCGTTGAAATGAAAGTTGTCCGCCTCGACCCCGAACTCCCGCTGCCCAGTCGTGCCCACGACGGCGACGCGGGGGTTGATCTGTTCAGCGCAGAAGACGTCACGCTGGGCCCGGGGCAACGCGCCCTGGTCCGTACCGGCGTGGCGATCGCTATCCCGTTCGGGATGGTCGGCCTGGTGCACCCCCGCTCGGGATTGGCTGCGCGGGTTGGACTTTCGATCGTCAACAGTCCGGGAACGATCGATGCCGGCTATCGCGGAGAGGTCAAGATCTCGCTGATCAATCTCGACCCGGCCGAGCCGATCGTGGTGCACCGCGGCGACCGCATCGCCCAGTTGCTGGTGCAGCGGGTCGAGTTAGTCGAGCTGGTCGAGGTCGCGTCGTTCGACGAGGCCGGGCTGGCCGAAACATCCCGTGGCGATGGTGGTCACGGTTCCTCCGGCGGACATGCGAGTTTGTGATGCGCTGGCGACGATGCAGCGGGGGTACCTCCCGCTCGCGGGGGACGAAGCGATGAGGAGGAGCGGCGCCGATGGCTGCACTTGGTAGATCAGGTAAGGACGACAGCGACGAGTCGGGGGCCGAGGCCACCGCCGCCGACCCGGTCGACGACGAGTTCGAGGACGAGCTGGATGGTCCGTTCGACATCGACGACTTCGACGACCCGTCGGTCGCGGAGCTGGCCCGGCTCGATCTGGGCTCGGTGCTCATCCCGATGCCCGAAGCCGGCCAGCTGCAGGTCGAGCTGACCGAGACCGGCGTCCCGAGCGCGGTGTGGGTCGTCACGCCCAACGGCCGGTTCACGATCGCCGCTTACGCCGCGCCCAAGACCGGCGGCTTGTGGCGCGAGGTGGCCGGCGAGCTCGCCGACTCGCTGCGCAAGGACTCGGCCCAAGTCAGCATCAAGGACGGCCCGTGGGGCCGCGAGGTGGTCGGTACCGCGTCGGGGGTGGTGCGCTTCATCGGCGTCGACGGCTACCGCTGGATGATCCGCTGCGTCATCAACGGCCCGCACGAAACCATCGAGGCACTCGAGCAGGAGGCACGTTCGGCGTTGGCGGACACCGTGGTTCGCCGCGGCGACACCCCGCTGCCGGTGCGCACGCCGCTGGCCGTCAACCTTCCCGAACCGATGGCCGAGCAACTGCGTCAGGCCGCCCTGCAGCAGGCCGAGGCGGCGCAGCAGGCCGCCGAACAAACCGGTGCGCAAGCGCCGCCCAACGATCCGTCCGCGCGCCGCAGCGCGGACGGCTCGGCCATGCAGCAGCTGCGCACCACCACCGGCGGCTAACCGGCCCGAAACGGCCATCCTTGCCTCGCGTGCGAATCCACTCGGCCCGACCCTTACGCGTCGGCCAGCGCCGCCAAGCAGGCCGCCCCGAGCGCGGCGCTGTCCGCGCCGATCTGATCGAGGGTCACCGTCCGCAACGCGGCGTGGGGCGCGGCGGCGGCCCAGTCGGCACCGGCCTGCAGCGGATGAATCGGATCGTCGACCGCGGCCGCCACGCCGAGCGGCGCCGCGAGCGTGTTGAGTTCGTCACAGCTGGGCGCGACGTAGGCGGCCGCTTCGTCCATGGCGTCGGGCAGCAGTGGCCACTGGGCAAGCCAGGACCGGGTCAGTTCATCGGCCAGCCAGGCCGGGCTCGACGCTCGCATCTGTGCGGTGGCCGCGACCAGACCCTCGGTGCGTAGCTGGAACGCCGAATACCGCGCGGCGAGCGCGGCCGGCGCCGACCCCGGTGGTCCCGACCAGGCGGGCAGCGCGGCCAGCACGGCGACCGTTTGGCCTGGGTGTGCCAGTGCCCAGGCGGCCGCTACGGCAGCACCGATCGAGATTCCGCCGACGGCGATCGGGCCCTCGCGCGCGGCCTCGTCCAAGGCGGACAGGTAGCCGTCGACCAAACTTTCCGGCCGCGGCGGCGGGCAAACGAGCCGCGCGCCGGCATTGCGCAGCGGTCCGGAAAAAGCCCGATTGACGTAGACGTCGTCGGATCCGGTTCCGGGCAATAGCACCGCCGTCACACCGCGCAGATCGACACCCACGCCCCGATACTGCCCGGCGCGGCGAACGTTCCAAAATCACAGTTTGATTCGGTTGGCGCAGGGGAACCAACAGGTCTACGGTGTCCGTTGGCATAGATGAAAGCACCGCAGCTTTTTCTCCAATTGTCAGGAGTGGCCATGGGGGCCCAGGGTTATTTGCGCCGCCTCACCCGTCGGTTGACGGAGGACCCGGAGCAACGCGATTCCGAGGAATTGTCCGACGAAGTCGCGAGCACTGGCGCACAGCGCGCGATCGATTGCGAGCGTGGCCAAGAGGTCACCATGGTGGGCACGCTGCGCAGCGTGGAATGTAACGGCAAGGGCTGCGCCGGCGGTGTGAAGGCCGAACTGTTCGACGGCAGCGACACTGTGACCCTGGTCTGGTTGGGCCAGCGCCGGATCCCCGGCATCGACTCTGGACGCACTTTGCGGGTGAGCGGCCGGATGGGCAAGCTGGAGAACGGAACCAAGGCCATCTACAACCCGCATTACGAAATTCAGCGTTGACTCTGCCCGGCAACACGTCTAACCGCATCAACCCAGAACGCCTGCTGAGCCAGCTGGGCGGGGTGAGCGGTCTCATCTACTCGTCGCTGCCCGTCGTCACCTTCGTGGCGGCGTCCAGCCTGCTCGGCCTGGTGCCCGCGATCGGGGCCGCGATGGGGCTGGCCGCACTCGTCCTGGTGTGGCGGCTGATTCGGCGCGAATCCACGCAGCCGGCGTTCTCCGGATTCTTCGGGGTCGCGGTCTGCGCGCTGATCGCCTACATCGTCGGGGCTTCCAAGGGGTACTTCCTGCTCGGCATCTGGGTCTCGCTGGTGTGGGCCGTGGTCTTCGCGGTGTCCGTCGTGATCCGCCGGCCGCTGGTCGGCTACGCCTGGAGCTGGGCTACCGGGCGGGACCGCGCGTGGCGCGACGTGTCGCGGGCCGTCTACGCGTTCGACATCGCCACGCTGTGCTGGACGCTGGTCTTCGCCGCGCGGTTCGTGGTGCAGCGACTGCTCTACGACGCCGACCAGACCGGCTGGCTGGCAGCCGCGCGCATCGGGATGGGCTGGCCGCTGACCGCGGCCGCCGCGCTGGTCACCTATGGGGCGATCAGGGCGGCGCAGCGCGCGATGGGCGGCGCCGGCGATGCGGTCGATCCGCAGATCGAACCCGAGACCGTCGTCGACTAGGTGGCGGGCGGCGCCACCGCCGGCAGCACCAGCTTGCGCAGATCCTCTTCGACCTCGGTGACCGCGACGAAGAGCAACTCGTCGCCGCCTTCCAGCGGCTCGTCGGCTTCCGGGACGATCACGCGCGGCCCGCGCAGGATGGTCACCAGGGCGGCATCGCGGGGCAGCTCGAGCCGGCGAACCGGCTTGCCGCCCCAGGGCGTGTCGTCGGGCAGCGTGATCTCGACCAGGTTGGCCTGACCCCGCCGGAATTCCATCAGGCGCACCAAATCGCCCACGGCGACGGCTTCTTCGATCAGCGACGCCAGCATGCGCGGAGTGGACACCGCCACGTCGACACCCCAGGCGTCGGTGAACAGCCACTCGTTGCGCGGATCGTTGACCCTGGCCACCACCCGGGGCACCGCGAACTCGGTCTTGGCCAGCAGGGACAGCACGACGTTGGCTTTGTCGTCCCCGGTCGCGGCGACCACCACGTCGAAATCCTCGAGGTGGACCGATTCCAGCAGGCTCAGTTCGCAGGCGTCGCCGAGTCGCCAGTGCGCGGCCGGGATCGCGTCGACGTCGACGTGGTCGGGGTTGCGTTCGATCAGGGTGATGTCGTGGTTGTTCTCGAGCAGTTCGCGGGCGACCGAGCGGCCGACCGCTCCCGCCCCGGCGATAGCTACCTTCATGTGCGGCGCTCCTTAAGTCGCGGTCCGGCGGCTCGGGTTCAATGTCCCGTCCCCGAATCGATGTCGTCGGCGGGAGGCAGGGCGGCGATGGCTACCGCCTCGGCCGCGCGGCCGGAGATCGCGGCGATGTAGACCTGATCGCCGGCCTGGATGACCGTCTTGGGCTCGGGCAGGATGCCGGTGCCGAACCGGATCAGAAACGCCACGCGCGCACCGGTGGCCTGCTCGAGATCGGTGGCGCGGCGGCCCGCCCAGTCCTCGTGCAGGACGACCTCGGCGACCGCGACCGTACCGGTGGGGTCGCGCCACTTGGCGGTCTCGGTGTCGCGGGTCAGCAGGCCGAGCAGCCGGTCGGTGGTCCACGGCACGGTGGCGATCGTGGGAATGCCGAGGCGTTCGTAGACCTCGGCGCGCTTGGCGTCGTAGATCCGGGCCACCACCCGGTTAACGCCGAACGTCTCGCGGGCCAACCGGGCCGAAATGATGTTGGAGTTGTCTCCGGAGGACACCGCGGCGAACGCGTCGGTCTCCTCGATGCCGGCCTTCAGCAGCACGTCCCGGTCGAAGCCCTGGCCCAGCACCCGCTCGCCGGCGAATTCCGGGCTCAGCCGGTTGAATGCCGTGCTGTCGCGGTCGATCACGGCGACGTCGTGGCCAATTCGGGACAGTCCGTCGGCCAGCGAAGAGCCCACCCGGCCACAGCCCATTACAATCACCCGCACGTCAGGTCCTCTCGGCTGGGTCGTGTTCCATCGGCAAACTTGTGGCCAGCCGATTTCCGTCGGGAATATTCTCGCCCACGGAACGCTACCGGCATGGCCTGTTGCGCTTACTCTTGGCTCTCGTGTCCAAACTTTCAACCGCAGCGCGCCGGTTGCTCATCGGGCGACCGCAACGCAGCGACCGGCTGAGCCACACCCTGCTGCCCAAACGCATCGCCTTGCCGGTGTTCGCCTCCGACGCACTGTCGTCGGTGGCGTACGCGCCCGAGGAAGTCTTCTTGATGCTCTCGGTGGCCGGAGCGGCCGCCTACGCGCTGACGCCGTGGATCGGGCTTGCGGTGGCCGCGGTCATGTTGGTGGTGGTGGCCAGCTACCGGCAGAACGTGCACGCCTACCCCTCCGGTGGCGGTGACTACGAAGTGGTCACCACCAACCTGGGCGAGACCGCGGGCCTCGTGGTGGCCAGTGCGCTGATGGTGGATTATGTTCTCACCGTTGCTGTTTCGACATCATCCGCGATGGCGAACATCGGTTCGGCGGTCCCGCTCGTGGCGCAGAACAAGGTGTGGTTCTGTGTGGCCGCCATCCTGTTCGTGATGGCGCTGAATCTGCGCGGGATCCGCGAGTCCGGGGTGGCTTTCGCGATCCCGACGTATGCGTTCATCGTCGGGGTCGTCGTGATGATCGGCTGGGGGCTGATCCGGATTTTCGTGCTGGGCAATCCGCTGCGAGCCGAATCCGCGGCTTTTCAGATGCATGCCGAGCACGGCCAGATCGTCGGCTTCGCGTTCGCCTTCCTGCTGGCCCGCTCGTTCTCGTCCGGCTGCGCGGCGCTGACCGGTGTCGAGGCGATCAGCAACGGCGTCCCGGCGTTCCAGAAACCCAAGTCCCGCAACGCCGCAACGACGCTGCTGATGCTCGGCGTGATCGCGGTGACGCTGCTGATGGGCATCATCGTGCTGGCCCAGCAGATCCATGTGCAGCTGGTCGACGACCCGGCCACTCAGCTGACGGGTGCGCCGGCCGGCTACATGCAGAAGACACTGGTCACCCAGCTGGCCGAGACGGTGTTCGGCAGCTTCCGAATCGGGTTTCTGCTCATCGCCACCGTGACGGCCCTGATCTTGGTGCTGGCGGCCAACACCGCGTTCAACGGCTTCCCGGTGCTCGGCTCGGTGCTCGCACAGCACAGCTATCTGCCGCGCCAGTTGCACACCCGCGGTGACCGCCTGGCCTTCTCGAACGGGATCCTGTTTCTGTCGGCGGCGGCGCTGGCATTCGTCATCGCGTTCCGCGGTGAGGTCACCGCGCTGATCCAGCTCTACATCGTCGGCGTGTTCATATCGTTCACGCTGAGCCAAATCGGCATGGTCCGGCACTGGACTCGCCTGTTGCGCACCGAGACCGACCCGAAGATGCGGGCCAAGATGAAGCGCTCGCGGGTGATCAACACGGTCGGTCTGCTGTCCACCGGCGCGGTTCTGCTGGTGGTGCTGGTCACCAAATTCTTTGCCGGAGCCTGGATCGCGATCGTCGCGATGGGCGCGCTGTTCGTCATCATGAAGATGATCCGCAGGCACTACGCCACCGTCTCCCGGGAATTGGAGGAGCAGGCGGCCGCCCAGCACGACGTGGTGCTGCCCAGCCGCAACCACGCCCTGGTACTGGTCTCGAAGCTGCATCTACCGACCCTGCGCGCGCTGGCCTACGCGCGCGCGACCCGTCCCGATGTGCTCGAGGCCGTCACGGTCAGCGTGGACGACGTGGAAACCCGTGAGCTGGTGCATGATTGGGAACACAGCGAGATCAGCGTGCCGCTGAAGGTCATCGCCTCTCCCTACCGCGACATCACCCGTCCGGTGCTCGACTACGTCAAGCGAGTCAGCAAGGACTCGCCGCGCACCGTGGTGACGGTGTTCATTCCGGAATACGTCGTCGGCCACTGGTGGGAGCAGGTGCTGCACAACCAAAGCGCGCTGCGACTCAAGGGCCGGCTGCTGTTCATGCCCAACGTGATGGTGACTTCGGTTCCCTGGCAATTGAATTCGTCGGAGCGACTCAAGACCCTGCAGCCGCACGCCGCTCCCGGTGACGCCCGCCGCGGGATCTTCGACTAACCGGCTCGACGAGGACAACATCGTGAGTGCCGACTCCTCGCTGTCGCCCGGGGAGCTGACGCTGGTGGCCGGTGCTGCCGCCAACGGCGGTAGCTGCGTGGCACACCACGAGGGCCGGGTGGTGTTCGTCCGCTACGCCCTGCCCGGCGAGCGGGTGCGGGTGCGGGTCACCGCGGACCGGGGATCCTATTGGCACGCAGAGGTTGTCGAAGTGCTCGACGCGTCGGCGGACCGGACCGATTCGTTGTGCCCGATCGCGGGTGTCGAGGGAGCCGGGTGTTGCGATCTGGCATTTGCCGCCCCGGAAGCGGTCCGGACGCTCAAGGGTCAGGTCGTGGCCAATCAGCTGGAACGGCTGGGCGGGCATCACTGGAGCGGTGAGGCACAACCACTTTCGGATCGCGGCCCCACCGGCTGGCGCACCCGGGTGCGTCTCGAGGTCGGCGCCGACGCCCGCCCCGGGTTTCACCGCTACCACAGCGACGAGCTGGTGACCGACCTGCGGTGTGCGCAATTGCCGCCGGGCATGCTGGACGGACTGGCCCAGGCGTGTTCTCCGGCCGACCTGTCTGCGAGCGCACAGCTGCACGTCGCCGTCGATGACGACGGACGTCGCCATGTGGTGCGCACCCTGCGTCAGGGCGGGCGAACGGCGACCAACGTGGTGCAGGGCAACTACGAGGCAACCCAACGCGTCGGGCGGCGCAGCTGGGAGGTGCCGGTGACCGCGTTCTGGCAGGCGCATCGGGATGCGGCGCGGGTGTACAGCGCTCTGATCACCGACTGGGCGCAACCCGGGGCCGGCATGCGCGTGTGGGACCTCTACGGCGGCGTCGGCGTTTTCGCCGCTGCCCTGGGCGACGCGGTGGGGGAGTCGGGGCGGGTGCTCTGTGTCGACACCTCGCGTGCGTCGACGCGGGCCGCGCGGGCCGCCCTGGCTGATCTTCCTCAGGTGGACATCGTCACCGATTCGGTGCGTCGCGCGGTGTCGGCGCAGAAAGCCGGCGCCGACATCGCGGTGCTGGACCCGCCGCGGTCGGGTGCCGGGCGTGACGTCATCGACCTCCTCGCCGCCGCCGGCGTTCCGCGGGTAGTGCACATCGGTTGCGAGGCAGCGTCTTTCGCTCGCGACATCGGCCTGTACCTCCGGCATGGTTACGCCGTCGGGCAGATCACGGTGTTCGACGCGTTCCCGCTGACTCATCACACCGAATGCATCGCGCTGCTCACCCGCTAACGTACGCTCGCCGAGTCTGCGGTCAGGGCGTGATCTGGGGTGCAGGGTGCGCCCTCTGGGCAGCCTCGGCGCCACCATCGCAGGCTCGAACCAACTTTGACTATGCTTCCGGTCACGCGCGTCGATCGCGCCACCGGCAGGTGATTTGTCGCACGGCGGGCTAGACTCCGTCGCGGGTGTGCCGGGAAGTCTGGTCGGCGATTTCGTTGTCGATCGATCGAGAGGCTCGTGTGGCTGCCGCCGAACAACGCCCCGCGACCGTCCGGCTCATGCGCACCCACCGGTCGGCGACGTGAACGAGACGCTCCGGTACGCATTGCTGGTCTTGTTCGCCAGTGCCGTCGGTCTGAGCGCGGTGTTGGCGAATCGCCTGACCGAGCGCGTCAAAATCCCGGTGCCCCTGCTGGTTCTGGTCGGAGCCGCGGTCGCCGCGCATACCGTGCCGGCGGTGCAGTCACCTTCGGAGCCGACCGTCGAGCGGGTGATCACCATCGCGCTGGTGCTGGTGTTGTTCGACGGCGGCATGCACATCGGGCCTGCGCGCTTCCGCGCGGCCGCCGCCCCGGTCCTGTCGGTCGGCGTCATCGGCACCGCGCTCACCGCCGCCGGCGCCGCGGTGATCCTGCATTACCTGAGCGGAATCGATTGGTTCCCTGCGGTGCTCGTGGCCACCGCCGTGGCTCCCACCGACCCGGCCGTGGTCTTCTCGGTGCTGGGCAAACGTGAGATCGCCGGTCGCAGCAGCACCATCCTGGAAGGCGAGTCCGGCGCCAACGACCCGGTCGGAATCGCGTTGATGACCAGCCTGATCGCCGCCGGCGGCCTGACGGCGGCCGGATTCGCCAGGGTGGGAACCGAATTCGCGCTGCAGATGGCGATCGGCCTGGCCGTCGGGGTCATCGGCGGCCGCGCTCTGCTCGTGTTCATGCGCCGCGTGGCACTGCCGAGCGAAAGCCTCTACTCGCTGCGGACGCTGGCATCCAGCCTGATGCTGTACGGCATCGCGACGCTGGCGCACGGCTCGGGATTTCTGGCGGTGTTCGTCGCGGGCATCGTGATCGGCGACGCGCGCGCGCCCTACAAGCCGGATATCAAGCGATTCCACGCCGCGTTGGCGGGTCTGGCCGAAATCGTCGCGTTCGCCGTTCTGGGGTTGACCGTCGATCTCAACGTCCTTGCCCACCCCGACGTATGGATTCCCGGGCTCGTCCTCGGCGTGGCCCTGACGGTGGTGATTCGGCCGTTGGCGGTGGGCTCCTGTCTGCTTCCGGTCCGACTGCAGCGAAACGAACGCCTCTTCATCCTCTTCGCCGGCCTCAAGGGTGCAGTGCCGATCCTGCTGGGCGAGTTCCTGCGGGCCGCGCACGTCGCCGATGCGGAACGTCTGTACGGGATCGTGGTCGTCGTCGTGATCTTCTCGGTGCTGGTGCAGGGCAGCTCGGTGCCCGGTGTCGCCCAGCTGCTGCGGCTGCCCATGCGTACCGTCGAGACGCAGCCGTGGGAGATCGGTATCCGGCTGCAGGACGAACCCGAGGGGATCCATCGCCTGCGGGTTGCCCCGGGGTCAGCCGCCCAGGGCTGCACGATCGAGGGTCTCGGCGACCGTGCCGGGGACATCTGGGTGAGCATGGTGGTGCGCGCCACCGGCCTGGTGCCGGTGCGGGGCGACACCGAACTGGAGGCCGGTGACGAGGTCGTCGTCCTGGCCGATCCCGAACTGCACGACAGCCTGGCCGAACTGTTCGGCACCTCGTAGCGAGCTACATTCGGCGTCGGCTGCGTAGACTGACGTGATGTTGGAACAGATCCGCGGCCCGGCCGATCTGCAGCACCTTTCCCAACAGCAGCTCCGTGATCTGGCCCAGGAGATCCGCGAGTTCCTGATCCACAAGGTGGCTGCCACCGGGGGACACCTCGGGCCGAACCTCGGCGTCGTCGAGCTGACGCTGGCGCTGCACCGGGTGTTCGACTCGCCGCACGATCCGATCATCTTCGACACCGGTCACCAGGCCTACGTGCACAAGATGCTGACCGGACGCGCGCAGGACTTCGAGACGCTGCGCAAAAAGGGCGGCCTGTCGGGGTATCCGTCGCGCGCCGAGAGCGAGCACGACTGGGTGGAGTCCAGCCACGCCAGTGCCGCCCTGTCCTACGCCGACGGCCTGGCCAAGGCGTTCGAGCTGACCGGACACCGCAATCGGCATGTGGTCGCCGTCGTCGGGGATGGCGCGCTGACCGGCGGCATGTGCTGGGAGGCGCTGAACAACATCGCGGCCTCAGGCCGTCCCGTGGTCATCGTCGTCAACGACAACGGCCGCAGCTACGCACCCACGATCGGCGGTGTCGCCGACCACCTGGCCATGCTGCGGTTGCAGCCGGCCTACGAGCAGGTGCTGGAAAAGGGTCGTGACGTGGTGCGCGCGGTGCCGCTGATCGGCGAGATCTGCTACCACTTCATGCACAGCGTCAAGGCGGGCGTCAAGGACTCGTTGGCGCCGCAGCTGCTGTTCACCGACCTCGGGCTGAAGTATGTCGGCCCGGTCGACGGTCACGACGAACGCGCCGTGGAGGCCGCGCTGCGCCGGGCCCGCGGATTCGGCGCCCCGGTGATCGTCCACGTCGCCACCCGCAAGGGCATGGGATACGCCCCGGCCGAGGCCGACGAGGCCGAACAGATGCACTCCACCGCGCCGATCGACCCGGCTACCGGCCAGGCCACCAAGATCCCGGGCCCGGGCTGGACCGCGACCTTCTCCGACGCGCTGATCGAATATGCCCGAAAGCGCCGCGACATCGTGGCGATCACGGCGGCGATGCCGGGCCCCACCGGGCTCTCGGCGTTCGGGCAACGATTCCCGGACCGGCTGTTCGACGTCGGCATCGCCGAACAGCACGCGCTGACGTCGGCCGCCGGGTTGGCGATGGGTGGGATGCACCCGGTGGTGGCCATCTACTCGACGTTCCTCAACCGGGCGTTCGACCAGATCATGATGGACGTGGCGCTGCACAAACTGCCCGTCACCATCGTGCTCGACCGTGCCGGCGTCACCGGTTCCGACGGCGCCAGCCACAACGGCATGTGGGACCTGTCGATGCTGAACATCGTGCCCGGCATGCGGGTGGCCGCCCCGCGCGACGGCACCCGGCTGCGCGAAGAACTCGGCGAGGCGCTGCAGGTCGACGACGGACCCACGGCGCTGCGGTTCCCCAAAGGTGATGTGGGCGAAGACATTCCGGCGCTGGAACAACGGTCGGGAGTGGATGTGCTGGCGGTGCCCGCCGACGGGCTCAACCACGATGTGCTGTTGGTGGCGGTCGGCGCGTTCGCCCCGATGGCGCTCGAGGTGGCAAAGCGGCTGCACAACCAGGGGATCGGTGTGACCGTGATCGACCCGCGGTGGGTGCTGCCGGTCTCCGACGGTGTACTCGAATTGGCGGTCCAGCACAAGCTGCTCGTCACGTGCGAGGACAACGGCGTCAATGGTGGTGTGGGGTCGGCGGTTTCGGCCGCGCTGCGCCGAGCCGACATCGACGTGCCGTGCCGCGACGTCGGCCTGGATCAGAGGTTCTACGAGCACGCCTCACGCGGTGAGGTGCTCGCCGACCTCGGACTGACCGACCAGGATGTGGCCCGCCGGATCACCGGTTGGGTTGCCGCCCTGGTCAGTAGCGAATCGGAAGCGGAGATTCGCGAGCACCTGGACTAGAACTGGTGCGATGAGGGCCCTGGTCAAAGCAATACAATGGAAATTGTGGACCAAGGACACAATCGGTGCTGGCCCACGCGACGGCCGCCCCGACGAGAAGGACCTGGTCAATGAGCACAGATCGCCACCCACAGCTGGCCCAGGCGCTGGAGTACGGACAACAATTGCAGTCGGCCCTCGAGGACGAGCTGTACCGCACGCACACCGAGACGTTCACGGCCACCGACGAGACTAAGACCGTCGAAGTAACGGTGAACGGGCGCCGCAACGTCACTGACCTCCGTATCGAAGATGGCCTGCTGCGCCTGGGTGCCGAAACGGTCGAGCGGCGCGTCAACGAGGCCTTGCGCAACGCGGCGGCCGTCGTGAAGGTGGCCAACGAAGCCCAGCAGCAACGGCTGGTCGAGTCTCTGGCCGGCATTGCCGGGTCGATGACGGACACATTGGGC
The DNA here is from genome assembly GCF_059812735.1 of Mycobacterium sp. NGS40. Classification (NCBI taxonomy): domain Bacteria; kingdom Bacillati; phylum Actinomycetota; class Actinomycetes; order Mycobacteriales; family Mycobacteriaceae; genus Mycobacterium; species Mycobacterium sp. NGS40. The sequence continues at coordinate 104,247 of NZ_JCALDG010000018.1, read as the reverse complement.
TTGACCTAACGGCGCCTGACGGCGCTTAACGGTGCTTAGCGGCGCTTAACGGTGAAAGCCCAGTCGGCGTCGTCGCCGTGGTGGGCGATCAGCCATTGTTGTAGCGGGTCGCGAACATTCGGGCCTGTGTCTGCGCGGCGCGCTGCGGCGATGCCAATTCCATTCCCTTCTCCAGCAGGTCGCTGAGCGCATCGGGATCGCCCGCGCCCAGCTCGCACATGGTCTCGAACAGGAACTCATGCTGGGCGGCTTGCCCCTTTTGGGCAGCCAGGTGCGCCATGACGAGGATCTCCTCGGCCAGCTGCGATTCAGTAAGGCGCGTCACGTCTGCGGACAGGTCCACCCGATCGATCGCACCGTCCCCGAGTGCCGAAACCGACACCGTCCCAGGAGGATTGGTCACGGTGAATAGCGCAACGACATCTTCGGTTTCCTCGGGAGCGTGTGTCACCGCATCGATGGCATCCAGCACTGTCGCGGTCTCCTCGGGCGCGGCCGGTGCATATACGGGTGAGATGTCGACGGCTTCGCCGGCCGGGCTTTCCCCGTCGTCTGCGGTGGCGGAGAAGTCAAGGGCGGCCGACGCATCGGTGCTGTTGCCGGCGGGTTCACCGGTGGCGGAGAAGTCCATCACGGCAAAGAGGTCGTCGTCGCCGTCTTTGCTCGGATCCTGGGGCATGGCTTCCTACTCTCGAAAGTTGCGAATGTCGGTGGAATGGCTGCCTTTTCGCGGTGCCAGCTCAGCCGGGGCGCAGCTGTGTGTCGAGATCTTGAGCGGCCTTGTGGTCGGTGCCCTCGTACGCTTTGGCGGCCGCACGCAGTTTCGTGGCGAGGTCGTCGGCAACCTTGATCATCAGACGAATTGCCTCGGCGCGGCGAGCCTCGACCTCGACCACCGCATCGTTGCCGGGTCCGCAGGCCACACCATGGCTGACCCACGCGTTGACACCGACTCCCTCGACCGCCGTCGCCGATTTCTTGAAATCCTCGGTGGTTCGCTGATGCGCCGCCGCGAGTACGTCGACGAGATATTTTGATGTGACGCTCAGATTTGTCATCGGGTTCTCCTCGATGTCTAGTTCGCCGTCAACGGACCGTGCGCCTGCTCGGTTCCAGGTGCCGTGAGTTCGACGGGCGGACGTTCGGTCGCCTCGGCTCCCGCGGCCGCACCCGCGACTTCGATGTCCTCACTCACGGTGGCTTCCTCGGGGGCGCCGCTCGCGGGTGCGCTCTGATCGCCGGCGGCCGGGGCCGCCTTGCTCCGCTGCGCGGCAGTGACCGGCGGCGGGGTGACGGCGCTCGGCAGGGGCGGGGTTTGCTGCCCCGGCAGGTCTTCGGCTTGGGTGGGTTGCTGGCTCAGCGGGCTCAGGCTGGGCATGGCGCTCACCGGTGGGGCCGGCATCTGGGTCTGCTGCCGTCGGTTGGGAAGGATCGTCGATTTGCTCGCCGCGGCGTCGCCCGCCGACGTGAACGGGTCGGGCACGACCGTCGCACCGGTCCGGCTGGAGAAATCGGCGACTTTCGAGCCTTTCGCGAGCGCCGTGCGGGCGGTCGGCGCAATGTGAGAAGCGGACAGGTAACTGTTCATCTCGGCGATGATCTTCTCGTATTCTTCGACCACTTCTTTTAGCTTCGGCTTGGTCTCGGTGCCCGAGTAAAATTCCATGTAACCGATGGCACTGACCGTTGCTGCGATCGCGGCCAGGGTGACCACTTTCTGAAACACCAACGACGAGGCTTCGCTGCCATACGCTTTGATCATTAAGGCAACGAATATGCACCCGGTAAGTCCGTCCTTGATTCCAGCGACCGCACGGCGTATTTCAGTGAGCTGAGCGACTTCAGCGGCAAGTGCATCCATCATCGCCTGATCCTGGGTTTGGGTCAGGGAAACGCGATCCAGTTGGGCTTGGTTCTGCTTGGCATACTCTTCCGACGCGGTGGACTCCCACCTGCTGTCGGGGATGGCCAACTGCAAGTCTCGCTTGGGCGAGTCGAGTTTTGAACGGGCGTTGTCGAATTCAACTCCCTTGGTTGCGTCACCAAGGCCGAGGCAGTATTCGAAGACCGTAATGGCGACGATTCCCCATTCGATGATCGGCACCTCCGCCGCCCAGGGATTGGTTCGCTCCTGAAGGCCGCGTTCTATTTCAGCCTTAATTCTTCGCTCGGCGATGCTCTTGACGATAATTTTGGTCGTTTCCATGCCGAATGCGCCGGCGCCTATGCCCGTCGCAATCCAATCCTTCGCGGCAATATTCCTGCCTATGCCGGCGAGACTACCCACGAGGCCGCCAATTTCTGATGCTGCTACGGCCATTTCAATGTGCCCTTCTCTGGGTGGCAACTCGCTTCTTATCGCAAGCTTAACGGCACTCGGAACGTGCCGGATGCACCAATTTTCCGACGATCAGGAATTTCTACAGTTATTTTTCAGGTTTACTCAGTTTGGTTTAAGGTTCGCGCCACTTATTGCACCGCGCATAACGCAGCGACGTAGAAATCGACGAGCCGCTACCGGAGTTGGCGTCTGACGACAGGCGGGCCATTCGCCTACTGTGCCGAGCCGTCTTCGGTTTTGGGTGGCGGCTGCAGCGCGCTCGCCAGCACCGGATCGACGAGCTCGCGTTGCCAGGCCCGCGCGTGGCCGGCGCACAAGAATCCTTCGACCGCCTCGACCGGGTCCGGTGCTTCGGCCCAGTCCCAGCACAATCGCCGCACCAGGTCGGGCGAAACCAGGTTCTCGGTCGGAACCCCCACCCGCTCAGACAGTTTCGACAACCCGGCCCGGGCGGCCTCCAGCCGGGCGGCCGCCTCCGGTTTGCGCCTGCTCCACCGCGCCGGCGGCGGGGGACCGTTCGGCGGCTCGGTGTCTTCGGGCGGGTCCTGACTCCTGCGCGCCGCCTCCAGCGCGCCCAACCACGTCGCCGCGCTGCGCCGCTGGTTGCGCCCGCCGAACACCGGCAACGCGACCAGGTCTTCGACCGTCTTCGGATTGGCGAGCGCGGCCTCGATGATGGCCGAGTCCGGCAGGATGCGCCGCGGTGCGATGTCGCGGCGCGCGGCGATGTTGTCGCGGGTGGTCCACAGCTCACGCACCGCCGCCAAACCGCGGCGATCGCGCACCCGGTGGATGCCCGACGTGCGTCGCCAGCGGTCGCGCCGCGGCGTGGCCTCCCTGCTGCCCGCGCTGCGCAGGTAGTCGAATTCCTGCGCGGCCCAATCGGTTTTGCCCTGGTTAGCCAGCTCCGCAGCGATCGCGGCGCGCAGTTCGACGAGCAGTTCGACGTCGAGGGCCGCGTAGTTGAGCCACTCCGTGGGCAGCGGCCGCTTGGACCAGTCGGCCGCGCCGTGACCCTTGACCAGACCCCGGCCCAGCAGCCGCTCGGTCATCGCCGCCAGGTTCACCCGCTCGAATCCGGCCAGGCGACCGGCGAGCTCGGTGTCGTACAGCGCCGGCGGGTGCATGCCGACCTCGGCCAGACACGGCAGATCCTGGTCGGCCGCGTGCAGGATCCATTCGTCGGTGCTGAGCACCTCCGCGACGGGCCGCAGCGCCGTCAGCGGATCGTCGCCGTGGCTGACCGGGTCGATCAGCACGGTTCCGGCGCCGGCCCGCCGGATCTGGATCAGGTAGGCGCGGTTGGAGTAGCGGAAGCCCGACGCCCGCTCGGCGTCCACCGCGAACGGCCCGTGGCCGCTGTCCAGGAAGCTTGCGGCGTCCGAGATCTGGCTGCGTGTCACCGACAGGTCGGGTATGCCCTCGGCCGGGTGCAGAAGCGGGGCGGGTCCGGGCGCGCTGCTGTCGGGCACGGTGCCGTCGGGCTCAGGGTCCCCCGGCTCAGACATGTCAGGCGCGTGACCGCGAGCTCAAGTCGGTGACCCCGGCCGGCGGCAGGCCCGCGGCGTGCTCCAGCACCTCGCAAAACGCCTCGACATGCGCGCCGACGGCGGGGGTGGTCGCGGTCCAGGAGGCCCGCAGCTCGAGCTGGTGGGCCCGCGGCGGGCCGGAGATGTCGCCGTAGCGCACCGACGTGGTGGCGGTGACGGTGCCGCCCAGGGCGGTGACCTGGTCCGTCCGGGATTCCAGCGCGTCGACCAGCCAACTCCACGCGACCTCGGGCAGCAGGGGATCGACGGCCTCACTGGAGTCCAGGTCCGCCTGAATGTAGGCGACCAGGCGGGTGGTGCCGTCCCAGGCGTCGGCGCCGTCCGGGTCGTAGAGCAGGATCAGCCGGCCGAATGCATCGCCCTCCGACCGTTCGGGGACGATCTCGAGGTCGGGGTGCTTCACCTCGGCCCCCAGCGCGTAGCTGAAGGGCGCCAGGCGCTGCGGCGGCCGGATCGGGCCCAGCTCGATCTCCGGCCGGGCGTTGACGGCGTTCATGGCCGCCACCGCCTCACGGAACGGGCCTGGTTCGACTGAGGTCACTGGCGCTACTCCTCTCCCCCGCAAGCGGGTGGTGCCCCCGTGTCGCTCCTGCTCCGCATCGTCGTATGCGCGGGTCACAGCGTCCGACGCTAGACCCATCGCCAGACCCGCCGCGACAGGCGCGCCGATTTCCAAACCCGTCGCGACCAAGCTGTTACCAGGTTGTGTCACGTCGTCGTCATTCGGTGTTTAGCCTGCTCAGGGGCTATTCAGCCGTGGAACCGGGCCGGGCGCTTCTCGCGATGCGCCGCCAGCCCTTCCTGCACGTCGGGGCCGCTGAAACTCAAGAATTCCAGGCCGAGCGACGTCTCGAAGGCGGGCGCGAACATGCGATACCAGTAGTTGAGGCTGTGTTTGGTCCACCGGATCGCGTTTTGGGCCCCCTGCGCCAGATCATGGGCGATGCCGGTCGCTTTCGCGAGCACGTCGTCGTCGTCGACACAGATGGATACCAGGCCGATCCGTTCGGCCTCCTCGCCCAGCAGGGTGTCGCAGGTGAGCAGGTAGTACTTGGCCTTGGCCATGCCGACCAGCAGCGGCCAGCAGATCGCCGCGTGGTCGCCCGCGGCCACCCCGAGCTTGGTGTGCCCGTCGATGATCTTGGCGGTCCGCCCGGCCACCGAGATGTCCGAGAGCAGCGCGACGACCAGGCCGGCGCCGACGGCGGGTCCCCGGATCGCCGAGACCATCGGCTTGTCGAAGTTGATGATGTTGAGCACCAGATCGCGGGCCTCGCGCATGATGCGAAGCCTTCCCTCGTAGTCGCCGATGGTTTCGCTGATCAGGTCGAAACTGCCGCCGGACGAAAACGCCTTGCCCTCACCACGGATCAGGACGGCCCGCACGTCGGGGTCGCGATTGATGGCCGGCCAGACGTCGGCGAGGTCGCGGTGCATCTGCGGCCCCACCGAGTTCAGCCCGGGGGCGTCGAGAACCACGGTGAGGACGCCGTTCTCGCCGCGTTCGAAGCGCAGGCTGGGGAATTCGTCGTAGTTGACGGAGATCGGTGCGACTGACACCGGGTTGATGTTACGCAGCGTGGCCAGGTGCTCCAGGGGCCGCCGCCGGGCCCCCGGACCAGCACCGTGGCAGCATTGAGACCGATGAGTACGCGTCGCGACCTTCCCGAGTCGCCTTACCTGGCGGCCGTGACCGGCCGCAAACCCGGCCGGGTGCCGGTGTGGTTCATGCGGCAGGCCGGGCGTTCGCTGCCCGAATACCGCGCGCTGCGTCAGCACCACAGCATGCTGGCGGCGTGTTTGCAGCCCGAGGTGGTCTGCGAGATCACCCTGCAACCGATCCGCCGCCATGACGTCGACGCCGCGATCTTGTTCTCCGACATCGTGGTTCCGCTGCGCGCCGCGGGCATCGAGTTGGACATCGTCGCAGACGTCGGGCCGGTGATCGCACACCCGATCCGCACCGACGCCGACATCGAGGCGATGAAACCGCTTGAGCCGCAAGCGATTCAGCCGGTCTGCCAGGCGGTTTCGCTGCTGGTCGACGCGCTGGGCGCGGTGCCGCTGATCGGTTTCGCCGGTGCGCCGTTCACGCTGGCGTCCTATTTGGTCGAAGGCGGGCCGAGCCGCAACCATGCCCGCACCAAGGCGCTGATGCTGGCCGAGCCGGCCAGCTGGCACGCGCTGATGTCCAAGCTCACCGACCTCACGGTGGAATTCCTGCGCGGCCAGATCGGCGCCGGGGTGGACGCCATCCAGCTGTTCGACTCGTGGGCGGGAACGTTGTCGCTGGCCGACTACCGCCAGTACGTGCTGCCGCACAGCAGCCGGGTGTTCGCGACCCTGGCCGAATACCGCGTGCCGATGACGCATTTCGGGGTCGGGACGGCAGAACTGCTAGGCGCGATGGGCGAAGCGGGCCCGACGGTCGTCGGTGTCGATTGGCGCACCTCGCTCACCGACGCCGCCGCCCGGGTGCGGCCGGGCACGGTGTTGCAGGGCAACCTCGATCCGGTGGTGTTGCTGGCGGGCTGGCCGGTGGTGGAACGCGCGGCGCGCGCAGTCGTCGACGATGGCCGTCGTGCGGTCGACGCCGGGGCCGGTGGCCACGTCTTCAATCTCGGTCACGGAGTGCTGCCCGAGACCGACCCGGGCGTGCTGACCGATCTGGTGTCACTGGTCCACTCGCTATGACCCAGCGGTCGTATTGTGTTGTTGGCGGCGGAATTTCCGGCCTGACCGCGGCCTACCGGCTGCGGATGGCGGCGGGAGACGACGCGGACATCACGCTGTTCGATCCGGGCGATCGGCTCGGTGGGATCCTGCGCACCGAGCAGCTCGGCGGGCGACCGATGGACCTGGGTGCCGAGGCGTTCGTGCTGCGCCGGCCCGAAATGCCGGCACTGCTGGCCGAGCTGGGCCTGTCTGATTGTCAGATCGGCACCACCGGTGCCCGGCCGTTGATCTACAGCCAGCGACAGCTGCACCCGTTGCCGGTGGGCACGGTCGTCGGCATTCCCTCCTCGGCCGCGTCGGTGGCCGGACTGGTCGACCACGCCACCGTCGCGCGCATCGACGCCGAGCCGGGCCGGCCGCTGGATTGGCAGCCCGGAAGCGACCCCGCCGCAGCGGAATTGGTCGGCGACCGATTCGGCGAGCAGACCGTGGCGCGGTCCGTCGACCCGCTGCTGAGCGGGGTGTACGCCGGCTCGGCGGCCACGATCGGGCTGCGCGCCGCCGCCCCCAGCGTGGCGGCGGCATTGGACCGCGGCGCCACCAGCTTGACCGAGGCGGTACGGCAGGGGTTGCCGCCGGCCACGGGCGCGCCGGTGTTCGGCGCGCTGGCCGGCGGCTATCAGGTGCTGCTCGACGAGCTGGTCGCCCGTGCCCGGCCGCGGTGGGTTCGCGCCGCGGTGGACCGGCTCGAGCGTGGTGGACAGGGCTGGACGCTGCGCGACGACACCGGAACCGCCTGGACTGCCGACGCGGTGATCCTGGCGATTCCCGCGCCGCGGCTGGCGCGCCTGATCGACGGTGTGGCACCGCAGACGCTCGCCGCCGCGCGCCGCATCACCAGCGCGTCGGCGGTGGTGGTCGCGCTCGCCGTGCCCGCAGACACGGCCTTCCCGGAGTGCTCGGGTGTGCTGGCCGCCAGCGGTGAGCAGTTGCGGGCCAAGGCGATCACCCTGTCGTCGCGCAAATGGGGTATCCCGGGTGACCTGCAATTCCTGCGGATGTCGTTCGGGCGATTCGGCGACCAGCTGGCCGCCACCGCCTCCGACGAGGAGCTGCGGGCCTGGGCGGTCGACGACCTTTTCACCGTGTTCGGGCTGGCCGTCGAACCGGTGGAGGCGCGGGTGCAGCGGTGGATCGAGGCGATGCCGCAGTACGGGCCGGGTCACGCCGAGGTGGTCGCGCGGCTGCGAGCCGGGCTGCCGGAGACGTTGGCCGTGGCGGGCAGCTATCTCGACGGGATCGGTGTGCCGGCGTGTATCGGTGCGGCCGGCAAGGCCGTCGAGCGTGTGATCAGGGCCACCGAGCCCTCGAACCCGGAAGTGGCACGATAGGTCTCATGGCCAAGATCGACTTTGACGCCCTGAACTCCACGATTCGCTACCTGATGTTCTCGGTGTACTCGGTGGAGCCCGGCGAGCTCGGTGAGCAGCGCGAAGCCATAATCGACGACGCCACCCGGTTTTTCAAGCAGCAGGAGGAACGCGGCGTCGTGGTGCGCGGCCTCTATGACATCGCGGGTCTGCGGGCCGACGCCGACTTCATGGTCTGGACGCACGCCGAGCGCGTCGAGGCGCTGCAAGCCACCTACTCCGATTTCCGCCGTACCACCGCCCTGGGCCAGGTCAGCGCGCCGGTGTGGAGCAGTGTGGCGCTGCACCGCCCGGCGGAGTTCAACAAGAGCCACATCCCGGCGTTCCTGGCCGGTGAGGAACCCGGCGCCTACATTTGCGTGTATCCGTTCGTGCGGTCCTACGAGTGGTACCTGCTGCCCGACGACGAACGCCGTCGCATGCTGGCCGAACACGGCATGGCCGCACGCGAGTACAAGGACGTCCGTGCCAACACCGTTCCGGCGTTCGCGCTGGGTGACTACGAATGGATCCTGGCCTTCGAGGCGCCCGAATTGCACCGCATCGTCGACCTGATGCGCGAATTGCGTGCCACCGACGCCCGCCGGCACACCCGTGAGGAGACGCCGTTCTTCACCGGGCCGCGGGTGTCCATCGAGCAGCTGGTGAACGCACTGCCCTGACGGGCGATCCGGAAGCGAAAGGGGAGATATGACAACCGATTTCGACCCGAGCGATCCCACCCGTTTCGAAGAGATGTACCGCGACGAGCGAACGTCGCACGGCCTGCCCACCGCGACACCGTGGGACATCGGCGGCCCGCAGCCGGTGGTCCAGCAGCTGGTCGCGCTGGGCGCGATCAAGGGTGAGGTGCTCGACCCGGGCACCGGGCCGGGCCACCACGCGATCTACTACGCGTCCAAGGGCTACGCGGCGACCGGCATCGACGGGTCGGCGAGCGCTCTGGAGCGGGCCCGTGAAAATGCCCAAAAGGCCGGTGTGACAGTCAATTTCGAGCTGGCCGATGCCACCAAGCTGGAGGGGCTGGAGAACCGCTTCGACACCGTGGTCGACTGCGCGTTCTACCACACCTTCAGCAGCGAGCCCGAGCTTGCGCAGACGTACGCGCACGCGCTGCGGCGGGCTACCAAGCCGGGCGCGCGGCTCTACATGTTCGAATTCGGCGCGCACGATGTCAACGGGTTTACCATGATGCGCTCGTTGTCCGAGAAGGACTTTCGCGATGTGCTTCCGGTCGCCGGCTGGGAGATCAGCTACCTGGGCACCACCACCTACCAGGTCAACGTCAGCGCCGAGAGCATCGAGATGATGGCCAGGCGCAACCCGGAGATGGCCGAGCACGCCGAGGACATGCTCAAGCGGTACCGCGCGATGGAGCCCTGGCTGAAGGGCGGCCGGGTACACGCGCCGTTCTGGGAAGTCCACGCGACGCGGGTGGACTAACGCCCGTCGAGTGTGAATCTCACGACGCGACACGCCGATTCAGCGTCGTCCGGTTCACACTCGGAGACGGGTAACGACGGGCAATCAGGCCCCGGACGGCACCAGGCGCAGCGAGATCGAGTTGATGCAGTAGCGCTGGTCCGTCGGCGTCGGGTAACCCTCGCCGGCGAAAACGTGACCGAGGTGGCTGTGGCAGTTCGCGCAGAGCACCTCGGTGCGCGTCGTCCCCATCGAATGGTCGGGCCGCAGAATCACCGCATCCGAATTGGCCGGATCGAAGAACGACGGCCAGCCGCAGTGCGAGTCGAATTTCTCCGTGCTGCGGAACAACTCTGCCCCGCAGGCCCGGCACTCGTAAACGCCCTCGGTTTTGGTGTCGGTGTACTCGCCGACGAACGGCCGTTCGGTACCGGCGCGACGCAGCACCGCGAACTCCTCCGCCGTGAGTTTCTTGCGCCACTCGTCGTCGGACAATTGCACCTTGGGCCGTGAGACATCGGAGGAAGTCATCTCTCCACGCTAGCGCTAATGAAGATGACCCGCCGCGCCCGGCTGCGCCGCGCTTGCGATCGCCGCGGCGTGCTCTCCCTCGGACGCCAGCCAGGCGGGATCGATGCCGTCGTCCAGCCGGTTTTCGGCCTTGGCGTCCAAATAGCGGAAGTACAGCACCGTGAACGCCACGATCAGCAGCAGCGACCAGCCGTAGGTGATCTTGAGGTAGTGCAGCGCGCGCCCGTACCGCATGAACCTGTAGATCAGCCAGTCGTCCAGCGCCATGAAGCCGTAGATCCCAAGCCAGGCCGGCCAGGTGCGGATCAGCGAGTTTCGCAGCACCACCGTCATCAAGAACGGGAACAGCATCATCGAGTAGTAACCCTGGGCCAGCGGCAGCACCAGCCAGGAGCACAGCAGCAGCACACCCGACGAGCTGGTGAACCAGAACAGCGGGTCTCGGGTGCGGTAGTAGCGGTACAGCAGCCATAGTGCGCCGATTGTCAGCAGGACGAACAGAAGTCGCATGAACACGATCAGCCAGGTAGGCAGGCCGAAGTACACGCCGTTGCCCTCGATCGAGCTGTTGAAATAGTCCCGGGTGCCGCCGATGTACGGCAGCGTCTTGGTGACGAAGTCCATCGGGTCGGCCACCAACGGCCACGCGATCGCGTTGACGACGACCGGAACCACGACCGCGGGCACCAGCGTCCGCCACTGGCGGTTCAGCAGGGGCAACAGCAGCAGCGGGGCCAGCACGGGTTTGAGCGTGAGTGTCAGTCCGATGATGAGGCCGGCCCACCACTGGTGGGCGACCTTGCCGTCCAGCAGCCAGCGCAAGAAGAGCACCTCCGCCAGCAGCACGCAGCCGTTGATGTTCGTGAACACCAGCGTGCTGGTCACGCTCTCGGTGCAGAACATGGCCAGCAGTAGCGCGGGCGCTGCCACCGAGGACAGCGTGAATTTGAACAGCCGCAGCAACAGGTACCAGGCGATCAGAATGGCCACGGTGTTGATCAGGATGAACAGGTAGCGCGACGGGTTGAAGGACAGGTATCCGAACGGCGCCATCAGCAACGTGCCGCCCGGGGGGTACAGGTAGTGCGGGTCGACGTAGTCGAAGTGCTCGTTGTAGATGTCCCAGCCGTTGCGGAAGTTCAGCACCGCGCGGTACACCGGCTTGAAGTCGTCGGTGATATTGCCGTTGAGGGTGAGCACGATGCTGCGGTGCAACACCGACATGATGGCCACCGGCCACAGCGCGGACCGCAGAATCGTCGCGGCGCTGGGGGGCCCGGAGCGGGGACGGAAGGCGGCCAGCACCCAGTCGCGCAGGCCGGTCGGAGTCGAGTGAGCTGCCGTCACCAGCGCACCGTACACCGCGGCGCGGAGCCGTCAGCTCAGGCGGGACAGTATGTGTCGGTTCCGGGCAGCTTGCCGCTGTTGAGATAGCCGACCAACGGCGGGATCGCGCAGGGCGTGTAAATGCTCGCCCCGTGGCCGATGCCCTGCCACATCACCCGCCGGCTGGCCGCGCCCGCGTTGATGATCGTGGCCGCCGTCTGGGCCACGCCTTCGGAGCCGACGATCGGGTCGTTCTGCACGCCCAGCAACACGACGTCGATCTTGAGTTCCTTCGGCGGTGCCGGCGGCGAGATCGTCGGCCAGTGCACGCACTTGACCAAGTTGAGCGCGGCGACCGTGCCGAACTGTGGGTAGAGCTTGCCCCAGGCCACCACGAGTTCCCGGACCCGGTCCGGGGTCGGACGGTTGATCGCGTCGCTGCAGGAGCTGACGAACTGGCCGTCGGTGTCCTGAATGGCGTCGGCGTGGGTGATCAGGCTGGTCAGCTGACTGGTGTCGCCGGAGCGGGCCGCGGCCAGCGCGTTGGCCAGGCTCGTCGTGGCGTTGACGCGGCCGCCGGACGGGAAACCCAGCGCGACGGTGATCGCGTTGACGACCTCGGCCAGCGAGGCGCCGCCGGGGCCTCGGCCGGCCCGGGCATCGGCCAGCAGGGCACTGACCGCGCCTTTGGGATCGGGACCCAGCGCGCAGTTCACCGCGATGCATTGCGAGGCGAACGCGTCGAGCGCGGCCTGCTGGCCCTTGACCTGTTGCTCCGCCGCCGTTTCGGCGTTGACGCCCAACGCAACTGGCGAGTCGAGCATCAGCCGGGCGACCTTGTCGGGGCGCGACGACGCGTAGGTCAGCGCGACCTGGGCACCGTTGCCGATGCCGAGCAACGCGACGGCCGGCACGTCCCAGAGGCTGCGCAGACGCTCGATGTCCGAGGCGGCGTGCGAGTTGTCGTAGGCGCTGTCACCCGGCGCAATCGCGTCGGTGCAGCTCGTCGTCGCATTGTTGGAGATGTCGGACAGATTGGCGACCGGGTCGTCGCCGCTCTGGAATTGCGTCTGATCACGCATCGCCTGGCGGTCGGCGCGGTCCCGGCAATCGATCGGGGCCGACATGCCGATGCCGCGGCGGTCCACGGCGACGATCGGGTGGGCCTGCAGCAGATCGTTGCCGGACCGGGCGAGCCACACCGGCAACTGCGCCGACGACGGCAGGTCGGAGCCCGTCGTGAAGACCACGGGGCCGGCGTCCTTCGGGGTCTGAGGCGACCGGGCGCGCACCACGCCGACGGAAACCGTCCCCGATCCGCCGTTGACCGGATCGAGGTCGGCGTCGTAGTTCGCGCAGTCCAGTCGCACGCCGGCCGGGGCGTTGCGCACGCCGGCATCGTTGAACACCTTCGACGTGCAGTCGCGCCAGGACAAGTCGTTCTTGGGGGCGGCGATCGGCGGCGGACCGGCCGGCGGCGGCTTCGTCGTGGCCGCGCCCTGTGGCCGGGCACCGGAGTTGGTGGCGAAGCGCGGGTCGGCGGCCAGGCCCGGAACGCACGCGGTCAGCAACACGGTGACCGCGACCAGGGTGGTCGCGGACCTGATGCGCCGACTCATGCCGACCACAGTAGCCATGCCGCGCGGTTTCGCCCGGCTTGGCACGATTACCCGCTTCCTCCTCACCCCGCTGCGCGGGGCGCATCGTCACCGCGCCAGGCACGATTACCCGCTTCCTCCTCACCCCGCTGCGCGGGGCGCATCGTCACCGGGCCAGGCACGATTACCCGCTTCCTCCTCACCCCGCTGCGCGGGGCGCATCGTCACCGGGCCAGGAGGGCCGAGTCCGCACGTAGCGCGTGTACAGGTAGCCGGCGTCATCGCGCAGGATGTGGGTGCAGCCCATCTTGGTCAGCGCTTGGCCGGGACCCGTGGCGATGCGCCGGGCCAGCCCGCCGACCACAAACGGCGCGATCGTCAGGCACAGCTCGTCGAGCAGGTCCCGTTGCATCAACGCGCCCAGCAGCATCGGGCCGCCTTCGGTCAGCACGCGACGCAGTCCGCGGGCCCGCAGGATCGCCAGCAGCGCGCCCTCGTCGACCGCGTCGGGATCGCGTCCGGAGCAGTCGATCACCTCGGCCAGGTCGCCCAGGCAGCGGCGGGTCTCGTCGGCCGCGGCCGTGCAGGTGAGCACCAGCGGCGGCACCTCGGTGCGGGTGAACACGCCCATCTCCCGGTCCAGGCGCCCGGATTTGGTGACGATGGCCAATTGCGGCACTTCGGTTTGCCCGCGGGCCTGGCGGCGTTGTCGCTCGGCGATGCCCGCGTGCGCCCCGGAGTAGCCCTCGATCCGCACGGTGCCCGCGCCGACGACGACGACGTCGGCGAGTTCGCGCAGCAGGAGGAAGATCAACCGGTCACCGGGCCCGGCCATCGAGCCGCTCTTACCCTCGGCGGTGGCGCCCCCGTCGATGCTGGTGATGAAATTCGCCCGTACCCAGGTCTGCTCCCCGTCCGGATAGGCGTAGAGCCGGGGGAGTTCACCGTCGTCGAGTTCGCGCGCCGATCCGAGCAGGGTCAGCGAGATGTCGGCGGCTCTGCCGGTGCCGGACTCGGGCATGAGGACGATTGCAGCACGCCGTTAGAGTTTTCGCATGCACGGGTCCACGTCCGCGGATGGTTTCGCGCGGGTGGACCACCTGGTCGACCGCCATCCGAGCGTGTCGCCGGAACGGCTGATCGCCCAATTACGGCCGCCGCCAACGTTCGCCGACGTCAGCTTCGGGACTTATCGCCCGGATCCGGCGGAACCGAGCCAGGCCGCCGCCTTGCTGGCCTGCCAGGACTTCTGCCGCCAGGTCGGCCAGCGGCGTGCGGGCCGGCGAAAGTTGTTCGGCAAACGGGCGGTGCTGCCCGGGGTGGGCATCTACCTGGACGGCGGATTCGGGGTCGGCAAGACGCATCTGCTGGCCTCGGCCTACTACGAAATGCCGGGGATGCCGGAGCATCCCAAGGCATTCGCGACGTTCGGGGAGTTGACCCAGCTGGCCGGGGTGTTCGGGTTTCGCGAATGCATCGACCTGCTGGCCGACTACACCGCGGTGTGCATCGACGAATTCGAACTCGACGATCCCGGCAACACCACGCTGATCTCGCGGCTGCTGTCGTCGCTGGTCGAGCGGGGAGTGTCGGTGGCCGCCACCTCCAACACGCTGCCCGAGCAGCTGGGCGAGGGCCGGTTCGCCGCTCAGGATTTTCTGCGCGAAATCAACACGCTGGCAAGCATTTTCACCACCGTGCGGATCGAGGGCCCGGACTATCGGCACCGCGGCCTGCCGCCCGCGCCGCGGCCCCCATCCGACGACGAGGTCGTCGCCCGCGCCGCCGGCGTGGCCGGGGCGACGCTGGACGACTTCGACTCCCTCTGTGCGCATTTGGCGACCATGCACCCGTCGCGCTACCTGACGCTGATCGAGGGTGTGACGGTGGTGTTCCTGACCGGCGTGCACGGCATCGACGACCAGAACGTGGCGCTGCGACTGGTGTCGCTGACCGATCGCCTGTATGACGCCGGCATTCCGGTGGTGGCTTCCGGCGCGAAACTGGACACTATCTTCAGCGCGGAGATGCTGGCCGGTGGCTACCGAAAGAAGTACTTGCGGGCCACCTCTCGCTTGTTGGCGCTGACCGCCGCGGCTATCCAACCTCGCGGATCATGACGTAGTCGTTTTCCAGATGATCGCCGACTTGAAACGTCCTTCTGCCGTTGATCTTGAACCCGCTCTTGGTGTAAAAGCGTTGTGCGCGTTGGTTTGCCTTGCTGACGCCCAGCCACACGCAGCGCACGTCCCAGTCGGCGGTGACCGCCAGCGCGCTTTCCATCAGCGCCGCCGACGCCCCGCTGCCGTGGTAGTCGGGCAGCACATACAACTTGGATAGCTCTGCGGCCGGGCGGATTTCGACGGCCTGCTGGACGCCGGGGTGGTCGGAGACGCCGTGAACAAGCATGGCGTAGCCGATAATCCGGTCGTCGCGCCGCGCGGTGAGAACGGCCCGTTGCGGGTCATCGAGATAGTCGCGGAAGCGTGCGGGCGACAGGTTGGCGTCGATGAAGGACGCGATGTTCTCGGGGGTTGCCGTGGGCGGGCACGCCAACGGAAAGGTAAGGGCCGCAACGTTAGCCAGCTCTGCGACGTCGACGGAATCCGTGGCGGCGCGCTGGATGGCTAGCGTCAGAGGTTCCACTGGGCCAGGTGCTTGCCGGTCTTGCGGTCCAGCAGCACGACGTTGGAGACAGGGTCGCGGTAGGCGTCCCAATACACCCCGCCGCGCACGATCGCGCCGTTCGGCGCGTTGGTGAGCACGTTGTCCAAAGCGTCGGGTGCGTCGGAGGCGCGTGGCTTGTAGGCGTCGGCGAACGGCGTTACCCCGTCGAAGCTGAACGCGGTCGCCATGATGAACGGGTTGGGCACCTGGATCGCGCGGACCGTCACGTCGGCGCGGTTAGGCGTGCTGCCGGGGAAGCTTTTGATCGGAACGCCGCTGCGGGTGTAGCCGAACCCGGGCGGCGGATCGCAGGGCGTCACGCTGCTCACGGTGACGTCGGCGATGTAGGTGCCGGTGTCCACCCGAAGGGTGTCGCCGATGTGACCGATCGGCGCGTCCTGCGCCCACGCACGCCCGGCGGCAACGCCGGCCGTACTCGCGGCGGCGATGAGCAAGGTCGACAGGACGATCAGCCAGCGGCGCATCTTCGAATAATCGCACATCGGCTCTGCCCGGCGGGAGGGCTTCGCACCGGCTGGTCAGCCGTGGTGACCAGGGCTCGGGTCGGTCACGGCGGCGGGATGCGAATTTGCCGCTGGTCTGCGACGATCATGGGGCTATGAGACGCCTCCTGTTGCTGGTAAGCGCCGTCGCCATGGTCGGCACGGCCGCCCCGGCGTCCGCCGACGCCATGGATGACCAATTCCTCGCCGCGCTGACGGCGTCCGGCGTGACCTTCCCGGATCCGGGCCGGGCGATCGCGGCGGGCAAGTGGGTATGCCAGGCGGTCGGCCAGGGCACGCAGATGGTGGACGTCGTCAAGACCGTGGAAGACCGCAATCCCGGACTGCGCGAGGAGAACGCGGCGAAGTTCGCGGCGATTGCGGCCACGGCGTATTGCCCAGCGTCGCTGCCGCACACCACGTCGACGACCGCTCCCGCGACCAGCGCTCCTCAATAGCGACGCGCTAATCCTCGTCGGGGGCCTCGGCCGTGGGCGCCGCCGCGCGACCCCGCCCGGGAGCCCGGCCCAATTCCAGCGGCCCCATCCCGGCCACGGTGCGCGGGGGAGTCGTCGGGCTGCGGCGCCTGCGCCAATGGCCGGCGCGTGAGACGCGAAAGTCGGCAGCCCATCTCCACTCGTAGGTGTGCGCCGTGCCCAGGTTCGACGCCAGCGCGGCCATCCGCAGGTCGGCGTTCTCGGTCGACATCCACGAGGCGATGACCCAGACATTGTCGAGCTCGTCTTCGGGAATTTCGAAACTCCAAGACATTTCGGCGTCCTCGCAGCCCATCGACGGACGCATCTCGGGCTTGGGCGTCGACACGTCGAACGCCGTGCCGTGTGCTTCCAGGTCGAGTCCCACCTCGTAACGCACGGTGGGTCCGACCATGCGCAGGCTCACCTGCAGACGGGCGATGTTCTTTCGGCGCGGGGTGAGTCGATCGACGACCAGCACCACGCCTTTGGCACCCGACCGTCGGCGGCGGGCCCGCAGTTGATTCCACGTGAAGAACAGCCCGACCACGGCGATGATGCCGATAAAGACGTCGAGAACAATCAAGATGGCGGCCACGTCGTCCTAGCCAACACCATCCGCGCCCGGCTCGCCCGGGCGACTAGGCGGGATGCGTGTTCTCGGCAACTCTGGGAGAATTCCTAAGTTATGAGACGTCTCGTGATGCTGCTCAGCGTCGCTTTCACGATTGTCCTGGCGGTTCCGGCGCACGCCGACCCCAGCCCGAGTCCCAGCCCCGAACCGGATCCGGCCGCCGACGCCAACTTCCTCAAGGAGCTCAAAGACGCCGGGCTCACCTTCCAGGACCCGGCTGCCGCGATCTCGGCCGGCAAGACCGTGTGCGCGCTGGTGGACGCGGGACATTCGGACCAGGAGATCGTCAACAATCTCCAGCTGCGCAATCCGGGATTCGCCGACAACGGCGCGGCCAAGTTCACGGCCATCGCCGCCGGTTCGTATTGCCCGCATTACCTGACCGGCGAGGGGCGCGGACCCAAGCCTGAGGGCACTCCCTAACCAGCAGCTAGCGCGAGCCGCAATACGCTTGGGCCATGCCCGTCGATCCGGGCCCGCTGACCTGGGGCGCCCTGGTCCAGACCTGGTGTCTGGACCCCACCTCCGCGATCGTGATCGTGTTGGTCGCCGGCGGCTATGCGTGGTGCTACCGGATGGCCCGCGGCGGCACCCGATCCGTCGCGCAGGTCGGATGCTTCGCCGCCGGCATCGCCGCCTGGGCGCTGGCGACCGTCGGCGCGATCGGCAGCTACGCCTACGTCCTGTTCTGGATGCGTGCGCTGCAGGTATTGCTGTTGCTGTATGTGGTGCCGTTCCTTCTCGCGCAGGGCAAACCCGTCACCGTCCTGCGTGACGCGGCGGGGCCGGGCGGTCGCGAGCGCATCGACCGGCTGCTCGGCACGCGCTGGGCTCGAGTGCTGCTGCATCCGTTGACGACGTCGCTGGCGATGCTGGCCACGCCGTGGCTGCTCTACCTCACTGCGTGGTACGCGGCCGCTCTGCGAAACCAATGGATCGGCGCGCCTACTCGAATAGTGTTGGTAATCATAGGATTTGGTTACTTCTACGCGCGGCTGCAGACAGATCCCGTGCCACGCAAGTACCCGCAGCTGATCTCGTTGCTGATCTCGGTCGGCGAGACCCTGGGCGATGGACTGCTGGGGCTGGTCATCTGGCAGGGCTCGTTGATCGCCGCGGCGTACTACTCGGCGTTGCACCGCTCGTGGGGGCCGGATCAGCGGCTCGACCAGACCATCGGTGCCGGCGTGCTGTGGATTCTCGGCGACGTGGTCGGGTTGCCGTTTGTGCTGCTGTTGATGCGGGCGTTGTCACGCGACGAACGCGCGCACGCCGTCGAGGTCGATGCCGAACTGGACCGCACCGACGTCGTCGAGAGCGAGCCCGCCGCCGGCCCGGGGCTGTGGTGGGAGAACGACCCGCAAATGCGCGAACGGTTCCGCCGGGGCTGAGCGGGCCGCGATCCGTCCGGCGTCGTTCACCTTCCCGCAATGCCGCCGGCGTCTCCGTGGTAGCGCTGCGCGCCGGGGTGTGGTTTGTTAATCAGCAAACTCACCCAGGATCCGTTATGTTGCGCGAGACGCTGGCAAATCGGGACGACAGTCAAGGGAGCCTATCGTGAAGAAGGTATCGGTGGCGGCAGCCGGTCTGGCGGCAACCACTTTGGTGGTCGGCGTAGCGGTCACGGGGTGCGGCGGCGACAAGTCGGCCAGCCCCTCGTCGTCGTCCAAATCGTCGACGACGAGTTCCTCCGCGGCATCCTCGTCGTCGGGCGCTGCGACGTCGACCAGCGGTGCCGCGCAGCCGTCGGACTACAGCAACCTCCTGATCAAGTCCACCGACATCGTCGTGCCGGGTGACAGCTTCAGCGGGCCCAAAACGCGGCAGCTGACCGACCCGGCGCCGGGCATCGAGGGTGTGTTCACCAACCAGGCCGGCTCGCGCAGCATCGTCGACTCGCTGCTGGTGTACCCCGACCCCGCTGCCGCGGACAAGGACCGCGACCCGCTCACCAAGTCCTACACCGACCCGCAGAACGGTGCGATCAAGGGCGGGACGCCGGCGCCGGCCGACGTGGGCGTCGGCGGCACGATCATTTCCGGGCCCGCGGCAGACGGCGCCAAGGCCAAGACCTCGGTGATCTTCGGCGAAGGCAAGGTCGTCGCCCTGATCGAGTTCGAAAGCGCGCCCAACGACCCGGTGCCACCGGAGATCGCGCTCGACGTGGCGCGCAAGCAGGACGCGGCCATCAAGGCTGGGCTACCCGGCTGAACGCCGAAATATACTGCGGCGCAGCGTATTTAAGTCAGCAGCAGTGCTCGCCGCGCCAGGCGGTGCGGCCCTCCCGGACCGCCACCGCGGCAATCACCAATGCCACCACCGGATCTGCCCACGTCCAGCCGAACAGGTAGTTCAGCAGCAGCCCTACCAGCAGCACGCCGGACAGGTAGGTGCACAGCAGGGTCTGATTCGAATCGGCGACCGCGCTGGCCGAACCCAGCTCGCGCCCGGCGCGGCGCTGCGCGTACGACAGCAGCGGCATGACCACCAGTGAAGCGGTCGCCAAAATGATTCCGGCAGTGGAGGATCCGGCAGTCTCGCCGCCGGCTAGGGACCGGATTGATTCGACCGTCACGTAAACGGCCAAGGCGAAGAATGACAGCGCGATGACCCGCAATGCCGCGCGTTCGCGGGCCTCGGGGTGGTGCCCGGAGAACTGCCAGTAGACCGCGGCGGCCGAGGAGACCTCGATGACCGAGTCCAGCCCGAACCCGATCAGCGCGGCCGACGACGCCACCGCCCCGGCCGAGAGCGCGACGATCGCCTCGATGATGTTGTAGCTGATCGTCGCCGTGACCAGCAGCCGCACCCGCCGCGACAACACGGCACGCCGTTGCGGCTCAACGAGATTCGCGGTCTCGGTGCTGCAGCATCCGGCATCGCAGCCGTCGGGCTCGGGCGCCGAGAGCGGCAACACGGGGCCGGCCGGGCTCGGGGCATCCCTATCGGTCATCGCGGCGCACCGGCCTTGCCTGGCGCGGGCTCGTCGAGGCACGGCTGGTCGGTGTCGACGGCGAGCACCACCTGAACGAGCTCGCGCAGCGCCCGGGCCAGGTGCGCGTCGGCCAACGCGTAGCGGACCTGCCGTC
Organism: Mycobacterium sp. NGS40; assembly: GCF_059812735.1. NCBI lineage: Bacteria > Bacillati > Actinomycetota > Actinomycetes > Mycobacteriales > Mycobacteriaceae > Mycobacterium > Mycobacterium sp. NGS40. The sequence goes on along the minus strand of NZ_JCALDG010000018.1, from coordinate 84,004 downwards.
CCTCGTAGCTGGCCACCACCAAGCCACACCCACGCAGGCACGACAGGTGGTTCGACACGTTCGACCGGGTCAGGCCCAGCTGGGACGCCAATTCGCCGGGGTAGCGCACGCCGTCGAGCAGCGCCACCAGAATTCGGCAACGCGTCGGATCCGCCAGCGCCCGCCCCAACCGGGCCAGCGCCGATTCCCGCGCCTCACACGTCAGCATTCGCAGAACAATACAGCCGCGGCTGTATTGACGCTAGCGTCCCGCGCGGGCTGCCTCTTCCAGGAGATCGGCCGCGCGGGTGATGCTTTCGGCCGGCGTGGCCATCAGGGCCGCAATCGCACGGGCGCGGGTGGTGTACTCCGGAGCCAGGATGTGGCGCAGTGCCTCGACCAGGGAATCCAGTGTGGTCGACCGAAATTCCCCGCCGACGCCGACTTTCAGCCGTTGCACGGTCTCGGACCAGACCCGTTGATCGTCGACCCCGAGTCCGAGGATCAACGCCGGGACTCCGGCCCGCATGCCCGCTGCCGTGGTGCCGGCGCCACCGTGGTGCACGATCGCGCGGCACGCCGGGAAGACGGTCGCATGGTTCACCTCGACCACGACTTTGACGTGGTCGAAGCGCGCACCGGCGGTGAAGTCATTGGGGCCACTGCAAATCAGCGCCCGCTCGCCCAGCCGTGCGCAGGCCTCGGCGATCACCGCGACCGTGTCGACCGAGGCGACCCGCACACCGCTGCCGAAGCCGAAGTAGATCGGCGGCGTTGCGGCCTCGATCCACGCCAGCGCCTCGCCGTCGGCCGCCGCCGGCAACTCCAAAGTCAACGCGCCGACGAAGGGACGACACAGACCCTGTTGGGCCCACTGCGCGCCCAGGCCGGGGAAGCAGAGCTTGTCGTAGGCCTGGATCTCCAGCGCGATCGATCCGGGGGCCTGCGCCAGGCCCAGTTCGGCGCGCTGAGCGCCTTCGGCCTCGGCCGCCAGGCCGGCCAGCATGTCGTTGGTCTGCGCCGCGCCGTCGGGGAAGAAGTGCAGCGCGGCCTGCGGAATGCCGTAGTGCTGCGCGACATTGGCGGCCAGTCCCTGCTCGCTCCTGCCCGTCAGCACCAAGTCGGCCCCGTTCGCGAGCGCCAGCAGCGACGCGCCCCACTGCGTCCAGGCCGCTCGGATCTGATCCGTGACCGCGGCCATCATCATGATCGGGTTCTGCAGGGTCGTGTGCGAGAAGTCCTTGTGCTGCGGCGGATCGGGCCCGAACGCACCGGCGGCCAGCCCGGCCGACTCGACGAAGCCGATCATGTTGGGCGTGACCGCCATCGCCACGTCATGGCCCCGGCGCAGCAGCTCCCTGCCGACGGCCGCGAAGGGCTCGATGTCGCCGCGGCTGCCGTAGCCGGCGAGCGCAAATTTCACAGGGCGACCTCACTCGCGGAATACCTACATGTCGACCGTCCGACCTTGGCGGTCGTGGCGCTCGGGCGCAACCCGGGACGGCAACGGCAGGATGCATCCACGCATTCTTAGCATTTCCACATCTTTCTGCGCCGAACGCCCCCTTTGTGTCGTCACGTCCAGGCGGTTGCAGTAACTTCGGTGCGATCATGGAAGCTCTCTTGCTGGCGCTCGCCGGTCTGGCCTTCCTCGACTCGCTGAATGTCCTCAACGTGGGCGTTGTCTCAGCCGTCGTCTACGCCAGCCGACTCGATCGCCGCTCACCGATCCCGGGCGGCATGAGCTTTATCGCCGGGTTGTTCGCGATCACCACGACGTTCGGCGTCTGCACGGTACTCGGACTTGGCATCTTGAAGCATTCGGTCGACTTCAAAATCACTCCGGCACTTCACTTTTGGGGTCAGTTGGTGCTGGGCGTGGTGCTGATGTGCCTGGCCTACTTTCCGTTGACCGCGCAGACCTCGGCGCCGGGCTGGGCGCTGGCGGCGATGCGGCAACGCCCCTGGCTGCTCGGAATACTGGGCGCCGCGGTCGGCATCGGGCAGGCGCCGACCTCGATTCCCTACATCACCGGGCTGGCCATGCTCGCGGCACTGCATCCCCGGCCGGCCGCGTGGCCACTGCTGGTCTACGCCTACTGGACGCTGGCACTCACGCCGTCGCTGGTGATCCTGTTCCTCGCCACCCGCAAGACCAAGCGGGCCGTCCGGATACAGCGGGGCATCGTGCGCGGCCTGACTCGCTACGGTCCGATCTCGGTGCGCATATTATTTCTGGTCGTCGGTGTCGGACTCGTGGCGGATGCGCTGCTGTTCCGCAGCGTCCTGTGGTGAGGCGAGCTTGAGCGGTGAGAACTCTGGTGCACGTTGGGGCACCCTGGTGACGAAGGCAGCCGGTCGTCCGATCCGGGTGCTGCTCATCGGGAATGCCCCGGCGGGTCCCAACAGCCGCGGCGGTATGGCGACGATGATGCGCTTGCTGCTGGAGGACGCCGATCCGCGATTTCAGGTGCGCCTGGTGACCACCTACATCGATGACTCGCTTGCCGCGCAGCTGTGGACCGGCATCACGGGCATGCTCAAGTCGTCGGCCCTGCTGTTGTTCGGCTCCGTCGACGTGCTGCACGTGCACTATTCGTTGCGCGGCAGCGTCGTCCGCAAATCCGTGCCGTTGTTCGTCGCGCGGCGTCGCCACATTCCGACCATCGTTCATTGCCACAGCTCCCACTTCTTCGCGTGGCTGGACGAGCTGTCCTGGCTCCAGCGCCACGCCGTGCGCGCGGCGTTGCGCGCCGACTATTCGGTGGTGCTCGGTCGTACCCACTTCGAGGGGTTCCGGTCGAGCCTTGGGGTCGACGAAGCCAACATCCGGGTTCTCTACAACCCGGTGGTCCTTCCCGGCACTGTCCCGTCACCGCGTGACGGACAGCCGTTGCGGCTGGTGTCGCTGGGCCGACTGGGGGCCAACAAGGGCAGTTACGACCTGGTCCGGGCGATCAATATGTTGCCCAACAAGATTCGCAGCGGAATACGGCTCACCCTGGCCGGCGACGGAGAAGTGGACGAGGTGCGGGAGTTCGTCCGCAGCAACGCCCTCGACGACACGATCGACGTCGTCGGCTGGGTCGGCCCCGAGCGCCGCGACGAGTTGTTGGCCGAGTCGTCGATCTTCGTGTTGCCCAGCTACAGCGAGGGCCTTCCGATGGCGGTGCTGGAGGCGATGGCCAACGGCGTGGTACCGGTGACCACCGCGGTGGGCGCGATACCGGAGGTGGTCACCGACGCGGTGAACGGACTGCTGGTCCGGCCGGGCGATGCCGCTGGGCTGGCCGACGCGCTGAAATCGCTGATCGTCGATGTCGAGCTGCGTAATCGACTCGCCGCGGCGGCCTACGCGCGCGCGTGCGAATTCGACGTCGCCCGCTGGCGAGAGGGCCTGCACGACGTGTGGCTGGCAGCCGCCGCGATGAAGGCCGGTCGCCGCTAGCGGCGCGGCAGCCCGCCGCAGACCATGAGCCGGAAGTAGTCGAACGACGAATTGCTGCCCACCGCCAGCCGCGGCAACGCCATTGGGTCGCAACGACGGTCGGCGAATCCCGGGGTCGTCGACAACGCCCAGCGCACACCGCGGCGACGCAGTACGTCGCGGGCGCGGGCGTCGAAATCCTGCGCCCGGCCATTCGGATAGGCGAAAACCGTTGGTGCTCGGCCGGTTTCACGTTCGATGGCCGCACAGGAATCCGCGATCTCCCGCTCGAGCTTGTCGTCCTCGCAGCGGGCCAGGATCGGATGGGTGACCGAATGCGGATACAGCGTCACCAGGCCGTCGCCGGCCATCGCCCGCGCTTCGTCCCAGGACAGCATCCGAAACGGACCCCCGTCGGCGCTGTCGCGATAGCCCAGTGCGCCGAAAACGTGGTCCAGCATCGCGATCCGTTGGGCGTCGGCCAGGTCTTTACACCGCTGCACCGCGGACGCGTAGACCGCCCCGCGATGGGCGTTCCCGTTCAGTGAACAAGTGCCCAGACCCAAGGCGGTCAGATCGACCTCGGTCGCGGTGGTGTGTGCGATCGCGAGCCAAAGCCGGTCGGGCCAAAGGGTTTCGCCGCTGTTCATCGGGCCGGTCGCGAGGAACACCGCGGCGGGCAGCCCCAGCTCGCGCAGCACCGGGACCGCGTGCGTGGCGAGGTTGCGGGTGCCGTCGTCGAACGTGATCGCCATCGCGCGCGGCGGCAACGTCCCCGCGGCAAGCCGGTCCAGGGCCTCCTCGAGCGCAAGGACGTTGAAGTGGTCGCGGATGTATTCGAGTTGACGGCGATACATCGCCGAGTCCAGGACATGCCAGCACGCCGGTGACAACGGTTGGTCCTCCACGCCGTGGAACATCACGATCGCGAGCGCGTCGCGGTGGCGCCGGCGGGCTAACGCCGGTACGCCCGCGGCGCAGAGTAGCCCGGCCGCGATGTTCTTGACGGTCGCTCGGGCCGCGGGCGAGGTGAGGTCGCTCGGTCGCATTTTTTTGCTAAGCCCTGCCGTGAGTATCGCCGTTTGCCTATAGTTCACCTGAAAGTTCGGGGGTGATCCTATGCTCGGTTCCATGAAAACAGCACTCGCGGCGTCTCTCATCGCCCTGCCCGCACTGCTGTGTTCAGTGCCGGCAGTCGCCCACGCCGACCCAGAGAATACGCCCGACTACATCAACTACCTGGACCAGAACAACATTCACTACTCCAGCCGCGAGACGATCGTGCACGTGGGGACGAATCTGTGCAACGAGCTGCGCAACAACCTCGTCTCGCCGGATCAGGCCCTGCAGCGGATTCAGAACATGGGCTACAGCCAGCAGCAGACCAAGCAGATCGCGTTCGCCGCGGTCGAGGCGTTCTGCCCGGACATGGATATCGACGCTCAGAAGGCGCCCAAGTCCTAGTCGGTCCGCCCCCGGTTCCGCATCGTTGTTGGCATTGTGGTTCGCCATCCGCCGCTTTTGGTGATGGTGATGTTATTTGCTTGAAAGTTTGCTGTGCGCGTCCGCGCGGCCGTCGCTTTGCCGTCGCCGCGTCCACTGGGCGGCACCCATCCGAATAACTTTGCGGGGGAAGCGGATTACCGGGAACCGCCCGTCGACAGGCGGACAGAACTTGACCCTCAAACGACGGCTCGGCTGGGTATGGTGAGCCCGTGGAGGGAAGGGAGTTCGGTCGCTACCGGCTCGTCGAGTTGTTGGGCCGGGGCGATCTGGGGGAGGTGTGGCGCGCGCACGACACCGAGACCGGCAATCGCACTGCCGCGATCAAGCTGCTCCCGCCACAGCTGGCTGCCGATCCGGCGATCGCTGAGCAGTTCCGCCGGGAGGCGGCCGCGGCGGCACGGCTGAACAACCCGCACATCGTTCCCATCCACCACTACGGCGAGATCGGCGACCAGCTCTACATCGACATGGAGCTCATCGACGGGCGCAACCTGCAAGAGGTGTTGGCCAACGGGCCGCTCGAACCGGCTCGCGCGGTGGGCATCATCGGGCAGGTGGCTGACGCATTGCATGCCGTGCACGAGATCGGCCTGGTGCATGGCGATGTCAAACCCTCCAACATCCTGATTGATCGCCACGACTTCGCTTACCTCGTCGATCTCGGGATCGCCCGGCTGGCGCCCTGGTACGAAACGCGGTTGACGAACTCCGACAACGAGGTCGTCAGTTGGCATTACATGGCGCCGGAGCGATCCGGGGCCCGCGAGGCCGACGCCCGCGCCGACATCTACTCGCTGGCGTGTGTGCTCTATGAATGCCTGACCGGGCAGCCGCCCTTCGCCGGGGACACGTGGCTGTTCGCCGCACACCTGAGCACCCCGCCGCCGCGACCGTCCGTCACCCGGCCCGGCGTGCCCCCGCGCCTCGACGACGTCATCGCCACCGGGATGGCCAAAGACCCTGCCAACCGGTATGCCACCACGGTTGCGCTGGCCGACGCCGCGCACGACGTCATCACCGCGACCACGCGGGAACCGGCCAGGGCCAGACATGCGCTGTCGGATAAGCAGGCGCAATCCGCGCCCCCACCGGAGCCGGAGCCCAACCCCGCCGCGAACGGGTACCCCGCGGAGCCCGCACCGCCCGTCAGTTCGCATCTCGCTAAGCCGCCGCCACCGGTCACCTCGTATCTCGCGGTCGAGGCGGCACCCGCCGACGAACCGTCAGATCTCGAACCGTTCCAGCAGCCGTGGCCCGACGACGCCGATACCCCGGCGCGGCGCCCGTGGTTGCGCCGACCGGTCATCGTGGTTCCAGCCGCGCTGGCGCTCGCGGCCGCCGTCGTGCTCGCCTTCATCGTCATCGCCGGCCAGTTCGAAACCCATGACGTCAAGCCGTCCAATCAACATCGCGATCCCTCGTACGGCGCGCAGGTCACATTGCCGTTCACCGGGCTTGGCCACCCCGCGGATGTGGAGGTCGACCCCGCCGGCAACGTTTACGTCGCCGACGACATGAACAACCGGGTGCTCAAACTGGCGCCGGGCTCCAACGCTGCGATCGAACTTCCCTTCATCGGCCTCAACTCGCCGGAGGGTGTGGCGGGGGATGGCGCCGGGAACCTGTATGTCGCTGACACCAACAACAATCGGGTGCTCAAGCTGCCGGCCGGCTCGAGCACCCCGATCGTGTTGCCGTTCACCGGCCTGCACCGGCCTCAGGGTGTGGCGACGGATGGAGCGGGCGCTCTCTATCTCGCCGACACCGACGCCAATCGCGTGCTGGAGCTGCCGGCCGGCTCGAGCACCCCGATCGAGTTGCCGTTCACCGGTCTCAACGCGCCCGAGGGTGTGGGGCTCGACAAGGTGCGCAACGTCTTCGTCGCCGACTCGGGCAACAGCCGGGTGGTGAAGCTGGAGGCGGACTCAAACCGCCAGAGCGTGGTGCCGTTCAGCGGCCTGTTGACCCCCGGCGACCCCAGCGGCGTCGCGGTGGACGACGGGGGCGACATCTTCGTCACCGACTACACCGACAACCGGGTGCTGAAGATGGACGCCGCGACGCAGCGGCAGAGCGTGCTGCCCTTCGTCGGGCTCAACCACCCCAGCGGTATCGCGGTGGACAAGGCCGCCAACCTCTACGTCACCGACTACACCGGCGACCGGGTCGTCAAGCTGCCCGCGAAGTGATGCACCCGGGCGAGCGAAGAGTTGGCCAAGTGCTCACGTGGCCGAAACCCGGTCATGGCACGGTGACCGCGTGACAGCCGAATCGCGGGTCAGCCAGTCGCGCGCGGTCGATCGATTCCACAAGTCCTGTGAGGCGGTCGTCAGTCGGCTTCCGTTCGGGCTCAGTTCGATCATCGCCCCGACGTTCCTCGGCTTCTGCGTGATCAACGGCTTCACCTTCAGCGTTGATCTCGTGCTGCTCACCACGCTGCGCGACGGCCTCGACCTTCCGGTGCCGATTGCCGTGACCGTCTCCTACGCGTGTGCCTTCGCGCTGAGCTACGTGCTCAACCGCACCTTCAACTTCCAGTCCCACGGGGCGGTCGGCTCGCAGCTCGCGGTCTACGTCGTCGTGGTGGTCGTCAATTACCTGGCCTTCATCCTCGGCGTGACCACGCTGTTGTCGGCTATCGGGCTGCAGTACCAACTGTCGCGAATCGTTGCGGGCATGTGCGAAGCGGTGTACATGTATAGCGCGATGCGGTGGGTGGTCTTCCGCCGCTGACTGGAGGCACCGTGAGCGAGCACGAAGTAAAGATGATCATCCTGTCGACCGACGACTTGGACGAGTCGATCCGGTTCTACAGCGAGACCCTGGGCATGGCGCTGAAGTTCCGCGACGGCGCCCACTTCGCCGCCCTCGACGGCGGGCCGGTCACCCTCGCCCTGGCGACCGACGTCGACCATCCCATACCCGGGCAAGTTGTCGTGGGTATCAAGACCGCCGATGTCGACGCGGCGGCCAAGGCCGTGGAGGCCAGCGGCGGCGGCATCGTGAAGGGCCCGTACGACGACGCCCACGAGCGCCGTGCCGTGGTCTACGACAACAAAGGCAACGGTGTGGTCTTCTACAAGCCGTTGGCTCGCTGAACAACGCGCGGCCACAACGGCATCACGCGGTGTGATGCCGCTCGAGTTGAGGTTGGCCGCCGTGGGAACCGGTGGCCTGGAAGATAATCCGCTGTCCCACTTTCACGGCGTGATCGGCGAACCGTTCGTAGTAGCGGCTCAACAGCGTGCTGTCGACCGCGGCGGGGACGCTGTGCGACCACTTCCGGTCCATCAGGATGGTGAATACGAGTCGGTGTAGCTCGTTCATCGCATCGTCGTCGTGGGCCAGTTCGGCGGCTTGCTCCGCGTTTCCGGACAGCACGACCCTCCTCGCGTTCCGGCTGAGATCCACGGCGATGCGGCCCATTTCGGCGAAGTAGGGCTTGATGTCGTCCGGGATTGCGGTGCAGGGGTGCCGCAGCCGGACGGTATCGGCGACATGCAGCGCCAGGGCGGCCATGCGATAGACGTCGGCGACGTTTTGCAGGCTAGCGAGAATGGCCCTTAAGTCGCCGGCGACCGGAGCCTGCAGGAGCAGCAGGGTGTAGGCGTCATTCTCGATATCGGTAGCCCGGACGATGACGTCCGGGTGCGCGCTGATCACGCCTTCGGCCAAGACGATGTCCGCGCCCAGCAGGGCCTCGGTGGCCTGGGCCATCGCGGTGCCGGTGAGATCGCACATGTCGGCGATGCTGCGCCGCAGTGCGTCGAGCTGGTGATGGAACGCGGTCCGCATGGTCGACTAGCTGTTCGCGTCGGACGCCCAGCCGATCGCCACCAGGCGACGCGGTATGCGATCGAGGTCGGTTCGGACGAACTCCACCCTGAGACTCATGGCTCGCGGATGCCACCATTCGGTCCCGCTAAACGTCAACGTTCGAAAGCGGTCGGCGACGGTGCGGCGAAGCCTCTGACCTGCGCAGTCCTGGGCACGAGCGGTCCGATCTTCGGATCCGCGGAAGAACTCGCGAAAAACGGCACGCGGATCGCGGGCGAAAGCTAGCATCGTTTAATGGCCGACGAGGCGGCCACCGGGCGGATCCTCGGTGGCCGCTTCACTTAATTTTCCGGCCGGCATCCCTGAACTCTGGTTAGCGCAGGCTGTCACGCTGCGGCCGAGTTTGCCTGTGTCCCAAAGCTATTGCGGGAGCCTGTAATGGCTCTCCGGCGTTCGCGCTGACGATGGCTGTTGCATCCCCTCCGGCCGGACGCCACGGCGGGTGTCCCGGCGCCGCAGGCCAGGCGTCGGCATCGCCTCGGTCTCTTAGCACACGACGCGGCGGGTCGTCTTGCCGAAATGGGCTAATCATTGAAATTTCTGATCCGCTCAAGTCCCGCGAGCAACTGATCTTGATCGTCATAAGTATTGATCTTGATTTATTTTGCATTTGAACTTGACGTTGATGACAATTTGGTCCATTTTTGTTGATTAGACGCCTTGAGTTGGTGGTATATACGTCGCAATTAATTCAGGGTTGGGTGGGAGGTCAGAAATGGAGACGGTCGCAGCGCTGTTTGTGGCGTCAGTGGGAGCGTTCCTGTTGACGATCGGGATCGGCAGTGCCGACTGCACCAGCCAATGCTTCGGCAACGGCGCCGGAATGCAGTGCACCTCATGTGACTCTCCCAAGGACGGCGAGAGCCGGATGGCCACCCTCTTCGAGTAGGAATCTGCTGCTCAGAGCTCTTTTCCATATCTTCGTCCGCTGCCGCCGGGGGGTCGGCGCCGGTGTGGACGGCCCCACCCAAACAACTCTTGCCCACCCACGTTCGCGCGTGGGACTGCCGCACCCGCCGACTCGCCGGGAATGGTGGCCTGTGGCGGGTGTGACATTTGAGGCGACCAATAAATAATTGATAAATCCCGGAGTCTGTTATTTCCGCGTAATCCGTACAGCGGAATTCCCAATGCTCATTCACAAATCCCTCAGTCTGCCCTGATCATGAAATACATACCGGGTCGCTCTTATTCACGTGTTGAACGGGCCGTAAGCAAATCGTTTAGTTTGCAATCGCCGCGAAGTTCATACCTGGGGGCTCTGTTCGCCGGTTGAGTTACAACCTTCGGCATGTTGATCGGCGCGCCGGCGCCGGCGCCCGGGCCCCGGACACCCGCTGCCTGCACAAGGGTGAAGTGCGTTCGGCGCCCTGCGTGCTTACTCTCCGCAGATGCCAGCGGGATCGCTTGCCGGGAAGGGGATCCGACGGTGTCTGACATCAGCATCGATGTGGAACAGTTGACGGTTTCGGGAAGGCGGGTGAGTGACCAGGCCGAGGATCTGGCGGCAGGGTTCCTCACGGCCGACAACCGGATCGAGGCGGCTCAGTACGGTTGGGCCGGTACGTCGGCGCTGGCGCTGAGCGCCAGGGCGGCGCGCTGGCTGCCGGAGTCGCGGGTGCTGGTGGGCAAGGTCGGCGATCACGGATTCGCGCTGCAAGATGCCGCGGTCCTGCATGCGGCGGCCGAGGCGGAGCGAGCGCGCGCACTCGCCGGGGTCGCTGCCAGGGCTGCCGCGGTCAGTGGCCGCGGCTGAGAACAGTGGGGTATGGCCTTATCGGTCGCAGACATTGACCGCTGGAACACCGAAGCGGTGCGCGAGGTGTTTCACGCGGCCTCCGCGCGCTCGCAGAGCGCCTTCGGCGCCTCGCGTGAGTTGGCGACGCTCTCGGTGTTCGCCGGCTGGGAGGGTGCGTCCCGCGACGCCGCCGCACACCAGAATGCGGCGGTGCGGCAAGATCTCGACGCGCATGGGAACGAAGCCCTCGCCGTCGCGCAGGCCGCCGAGAAGGCCGCCGGCGGCATCGACAAGGTCAAGGCCGAGCTCGCGACGTTGCGGGCGGACGTGGCCGCGGCTCGGCTGCAAGTCGACGCCGCCGCCAGTCAGGTGGTGGCGATTCCTGCGCTGCGTTACACCGCGGCCGAGTGGGCGAAGATGCAGACGCAGCGCGCCGAGTTGCAAACCCGATTGGACGCGATCGTGGCCGAGGCTGACGCCGTCGACCAGGAGTTGGCGTCGGCCATCAATATGGCCGACGGCGACGCGCCCATTCCGCCTGGGCCGCATGACAACCGGCCCGACGTGCAACGGGCATTGGAGCAACCGCTGCCGCAGGATCCCAAGCAGTTCGCCGACCTGTGGAACAAGCTCACGCCGCAGGAAAAGGACTGGCTGTACAGCCAGGACCACAACATCGGCAATCACCCCGGCATGCCGTGGGACCCGCAGGATCATCTCGGCAAGGATCACTACAACCGGCTTCATCTGCCCGAGTTGCAGCAGCAGACGCAAGCCGACGTCGACCGTCTGCAGCACCGCGTCGACGAACTGGCGGCCCAGATCTACATGGGCGATCACACCGAAGCGACGACCGGCGAATTCAACGCACTTGCGCCCCAACTATTGGCGGCCCGGCACAGCCTCGAGGGGTACCAGGCGGTGCAGACGGCGTTGAACCGCAACGACGGCGTGCGGCGCTACCTCGGCCTGATCGACAACCAGGGCCACGGGGCGGTCGCGATCGCAAACCCCGACTACGCCCGGCGTAATGCGATCCTGGTGCCCGGCACCGGGCAAGACCTCGCGACCTTCGAAGGCAGCGACCTGAAGTCTTTGGCGATGTACAACTCGGCGATGGCGGCCGACCCGAACCTGAGGCCGGGCGATGTCGCGGTGACGACGTGGATGGGTTACGACCGTCCGATGGATCTTGTCGAGGCGGCCTGGCCCGACCGGGCCCGCGCCGGTGCGGGCGCATTGGACGCGTTCGAGAGCGGGCAGCGCGCATCGCACGTGGGCACGCCGTCGATCGACACGGTGATCGGGCACAGCTACGGCTCGACGCTGGTCGGTGCGGCCGCATCTGGAAGCCATCATCTGGACGCCGACAATGTCATCGCGGTCGGCAGCCCCGGGATGCTGGTCAAGCACGCTGGTGACCTGAACCTGGATCCCGGTGCGAATGTCTATGCCATGCGCGCCCGCAATGACATCATCGAGTTGGTGACCGACATGACGCTGGGGCACGATCCGACCGCCGACGACTTCGGTGCGACGCGGCTGTTCGCGGCTGCCGGGCCGAGCAGTGACCCGCTCGGGGTGACGCCGAGCGTCGCGGCCCACAGCAGCTACTGGAGCGAGGGGAACCCGGCGCTGCTCAATCTGGGCGCCGTGATCGCCGGTGTGCCACCGCCCCAGGCCATTCCGAGCGGGGGAGGCTAAACGCATGCGCCGTACGTGTGCTCTGTTGATGGTCATGCTCGTCGTTGCCTGTGGCCACGAACGCCCGCTAGGACCACCCACGCCGACCGGTGCTACGCCCATTGGAGGACCACCCGTGGAATCAACGCCACCGTCACCGCCCGGCTGGAAACTGGAACCCGTCATCCCGAAAACCCAACAGCAGGCCCAGGATACGGTGATCGGCTACCTGAAGAAGACGCTTGCGGCGCTGCCGCCCGGGACGACGCTTGACGCCAGTCGTTACAGCGGTGGCGGCACCGTGCATCCGTGCAAGGATGTCGAAACAGGCACGCCGCCAATGGAATTCGCGACCAACGGTGATCTGACGCTGCCGGCCGGCGTTGACACGAACACGATCGTCGCCAAGGCCGGAGACATCTGGAAGAGCTGGGGCTGGCAGGTGTACGAGCGGGACGGCTTCTACAAGCCCAATCGATTTGGTTATGCGCCCGACGGTTACATCCTGCAAATCATCGCCCGGTATCAGCCCGGTTATGCCCCGACGCTGCAGGGTGTCTCGCCGTGTTTCCCGCCCGACCTGCCCGCGGAGCGCAGCCCCTTCCCGACGATCCTGACGGGCTCCTGAGTCCAGTCGGGTTGGCTCAGTCGCCCCACTCATCGTCGTCGAGGACGTCGACGGTCAGGTCGTTGTCGGCGGCGCCTTTTGTCCCGTAGGCGAACGTGATCAAGGTGCGCTCGTCGGGAAGGGCCTCGACGGCGACGACGGTGGCACGCCCGATCTTCATTCGTATCCGGTCGCCTGGCCTCAACTCGTCGACGCGCTTAAGGGGCACAGCGTGTGGCACCCCCCTACCCAGACCCGCCGATGACGTCGGCGGGGCACAACTGCATTATGGCAGCTCGAATAGCTGCTGCCGCAACTGAAGTCGTCGGATCTAGGCTCGCAGCGTCAACGGCGCCGGACGCCGTCGCGATGGTCGTCGCCGTCTTCGTCCCAGTAGGCCCACTCGGGCAGCGGTGTTGTCGGCATAGCGCCGAGCGCGGACGCCTCATATCCGGGTTGGATGCGGTGGCTCGTCCAGCGCGGATCGAACCGATTCGCGCGCGAGCGCCGAATGCCGCGGGCGATCAGCGCGGCGGTACCGCCGACGACGAAGGCGATCAGCGCGACCTTGAGGACTAGGAGCAGCAGCGGCATGTCTCATCCGTCCTCTCGTAGCAACAACGCGGGCCATCCGATCCCACCTGCGCGAGTCTAGGATCGTTTCGGGCGGCGAGCTATTCACCTCTCGGCTGACGGAACAGCAGTCGCTGGATGAGCGAATTGAAATCTCGTAACGCAGTGTGCGTCAACGTATTACGCAACGATATCCCAACCTTGCGCCGGATCATCGCCGCAATAGCGGGTGGACACCCAAGTCCCAGGGCCGGGTCCGCCGAGGACGGTAAGACAGAGCATCCCGGGATCGGTTGAGAAGTGGCCGTTGGGGTCGATATTCCAGTTCAGGTTCCACATCCCGGTACAGGGCGCTAGGTGGGCAAACATGCCGTGACCCGCCGGATTGACCAGACAACCCCCGCCGAGTGCCACGTTCTGCAGCTGCCGCCCGATGAGATTCCAGCGTTGGGAGTCCGAACCATTGCACGGGTTGACCACCACCGCGGCGTACCAGTTCCCGCCCGGTGCGTCCAGACACGCATCGCCGAGCCTGCTTTTCACCTGGACCGGGCCATCGGCGTTCGCCGCACCAGCGTTCAACACCGCGACACCGAGCACCACGCTGACGACAGCAAGTGCTCGACCGTTGATCAATCGCACTGTGGGCTCCTTGCTCAGCCGTCGATGTGACGCCGCTCGGCGAGGCGCGCGCCATCTCACGGCAGACCGAGTTTCGTCGCCTTCATGTCGAGGTAGGGATGGGCCATGCGTGGATCGACGCCGGCCTTGGTCGCAGCGGTCTGTGTGCCCTCTTCACTGCGGTGCAAAATGACGTGGTTGCGCTCGGTGGGGGTCAGTGAATCGAACCATCCATCAAGCTTGTGGCCGGCCTCCTCGAGGTTTGCCCTCACTGAGTCGTCGAGCTTCCAGCTGGACGTGCCGCTCCACTGTGTTTCGTCGACGACCGTTTGCTCTATCCCGTGCTGTTTGACTTGGGCGAGAATGCGTTCGACGAACTGAGATATCAGAGACTGGCGCGGGTTGTTCAGCAGGTTGACCCGGTCGTGCAGATTGAGCGTGTAGAACCACGACAGGTCCACCGGTCGCGCGGGAAATTCGGGCATGGCCAAACGGTAGCCCAGGGTTGGCAGCGTGTGCTGACTTGAACGGTCGGGTCGGCGGTTGGCGATCCGGCCGGAGACTTGAACAGCCAAATAGCTGGATTGAACTGCAGTAATACTGGTGCGCGATACTGGGATTGAACCAGTGACCTCTTCCGTGTCAGGGAAGCGCTCTCCCGCTGAGCTAATCGCGCTGGGAGAAAAATTCGGAGGTGGAGACGGGAATCGAACCCGTGTGCACGGCTTTGCAGGCCGTTGCCTCACCACTCGGCCACTCCACCGCGGGGGTTGATGCCATGTGCACCTTCGAGCGGATGACGGGATTCGAACCCGCGACCCTCACCTTGGCAAGGTGATGCGCTACCAACTGCGCTACATCCGCGCGCAACGGGCGAGATCGTCGCCCGGTGCGAAGGAAGACGATAGTCCACCTGAGCGGGCGTGCACAAATCTCTAGGCCGTTGTCGCTCTAGGCTATCGGGCGACCCCTGGGGGCGCACACGGCATGTACTGGACACTCGCCGTTCGTGCTAGTCTTCTCCCTCGTTCGCCTCTCGGCGCCGGTCCCGTGGCTCAGTGGAAGAGCGTCCGCTTCACACGCGGAAGGTCGCTGGTTCGATCCCAGCCGGGACCACAGACAACGGCCCGCATAATCCGAGCGTTTTACGAAGCCCGGCGCCGGCCGATCACGCCCTCGGTCCACGCCCGGTCCTCGGTGTAGATCGCCTCGTCGCCATGCTGCACGCGCTTGCCCTTACCGCCCTCCTGACCGTGGTTGGCAGGCGCGGCGCCCATCGGCATGCCCATGCCACCGCCCTTGTTCAGCGCCGCGTAAGCGGCCGGGATCGGGACCCCTCCGGCGGTGATCGGTCCGGGCCGGGACACCGCTGTGGAATCCTGCGCGAGCTGTAGTGGCGTCTTGGGCATCGCCGGCAGCCCGGCGCCGCCGGCTCCGACCGACGCCGGCTTGAGCCCGGCCCCTTTGGGCAGATCGGGCACCACCTTGAGGTTTTTCGAGTCCTTGGTCAGCGTCGCGTCGGTCGGCATCGACGGCGTCGCGCCCGACGGCAGCATGGGCATGGCACCCCCGAGCGACGGTAGTCCGCCGTCCGGTACGGGCAGCGGCTCGAGTCCAGGACCAGGCCGCAGATCGGGTGCGGACGGCACATCGATCTGGTAGGCGACCGGGGGCCGTGGCGGATTCACCGGACCCAGCTCGACGCGCTGCTCGTATTCGGCCAGCACCGCCTCCGACTTCGCCTGGTACTCCGCGTAGACCCGTAGCAGCGCCGGCTTCCCCCATCGTTCCCAGCCCGGCACCGACTGGTTCGATATCCATCGCTCGTCGAGCTGACGCAGCTTCTCGAGGCTGGGATGCTCACTGACCGCCCAGCGGTGCGCGGCAACCAGGTTTCGGGCCTGGGTGGACAGCTGGCCGCACAGTCTCGCCATGTGGTCGAGCCAATTGCGATCCAGATCGAAGTGCCGCTCGACGGCGTCGCTCGCCTCGCTGTCCCAATCCGAGAACGGCCGGAACCGAAAGCTGGCCTGCGACAACGTCCGCAGGTACGCCGCCCACTCGTCGGCGAAGGCGAGGAGAGACCTGCCCTGGTCGCCCTGCATCAAGGCCTTCGCGGCCTCCTTGACCGGGTAGTAGGGGATCGGGTCCAACCCGCGCAGCGAAACCGTGCTGGCCAGCATCGCCGGCTCGGCGTCGTCGGGCTCCGCGTGCGCGGGCGCGGCCGCGGCCACCGGGGTGTCATTGTCCAGCGCGTCGGCGGCCAGCGCGTCGATGTCCTCGTAGGCCTTGGCGGCGTTGCGCAGCGATTGCGCGAGTCGTGCGTGCTCGCGTTCGCCCGCGTGCAGATAAATGCGCATGTTGTCGGCGGAGAAGGCGAGTTGTTGGGCCGCCCGGGTGGCCAGCTCAAGGGCGCAGGGCGCGTGGCCGTTGTCGGAGGGAACGCCCGCGATGGGGGCTTCCAGCTCGCCGGCTCGGGCCACCAGCTCGGCATGCTCCACGTTCAGTGTCTTCGTCATCGCGATTCGTCTCCTGGCTGCTCAGGTCGGGCGGTCGGTGTGGTTATCGCTTGATAACTAGAACAAAGGTTATCAGCTGATAACCGAATGTCAAGCGTCGGCGAGCCCGATATGTTTGAGCGATTGCTGCGGCCGAGGCCGCGGCGGTTAAACGCTGATGTTCGGCCGGGCGGCCTGAATGTCCAAAGCGTCTGCGGCAGAACGGATTTCAGGTAAACGGGCCTGGTCGGTCAACAGTCCGATCATGGCGAACTCCACGATCTCGTCCGGGCTGACCGTCAGTTGCGGGGTCAGCGCGTCGAACAGCGCCTGCAGGAGTCTCGATGCCGAGATCGGGTTCATCGCGCGCACGTCGCCTTCGGCCTGCGCCGTTTCGACCAGATCGGCAAGCGCCTGCTCGATCTTCGACGCCAGGGCCTGCTCCGCGGTGAAGCTGTCCTGCCACAGGTCCGGAGTCGCGATGACCGAGACCACCACTTCGGGCGAGGCGTGCAGGTGGTCCAGAGATTCCCGCAACATGCGGTGCAGCTTGACGACGGCCGGCGCGGGCAGCGTCGCGAGCTCGTCGGCCAGCTCGCTCGGCCACTCCAGGGCCAGCCGGACCAGCGCCGCGAAGATGTCGCTCTTGGCCTTGAAGTGCTTGTAGAGGGCCGGCTGCTCGACGCCGACGGCGGCCGCGATGTCCCGGGTCGAGGTGGCGGCATATCCCTGCTTGGCGATCAGCTCAGCGGCGGCACGCAGGATGCGAACCTTGGTCGGGCTCGGCTGCTTGGCATCTGCGGGCATGGGGCTGAGGTTAGCCGTAACCCCGGCACGCCCGCGGCAGCTGCCCCGGCCGCAAACGCCGACAGCCCCTACTCACGCCGGACGGTAAGCATGACTTCCTCAAGGCTAATCAGCAGGGGGACAGCGGATTACGGCGAGGCCGCTGTCCACTTCATCGGCAACACCACCACCCTGATGCGTTGCCACCTCGCCCACGGCGAGACCTACACGTTTAAGCCCGGCGCGTCACGACAACAATGAGAGAGCACGAGCGCCAGACCAAGACCCCTAAGGAGCAGACGATGAGTAACCAAGAAGGGATCGGCATTCTGAAACTCGAGTGCCCGCAAAGCCATCCCGTCGGCAGAATCCTCAAGGAAGCCCCGCATCAGCAGGTCGTCTTCGACCCCGGGGTGCAGGTCGGGCCGCGTCGATTCTGGCCGGACGAGCAGGACCAGCCGCAGTTCGCCACGCGCTGCCCGCAGTGTGACCGGGCCGTCGGAGACGCCTCGACCACGCTGCAGGACAAGCACCGCAACCTCGTCATGAGCATGTCCGAGACCACCGAGGTCGCCACGCTGCCGTTCGTCTAGGGCCCTCGCGCATACTGTAAGAGTTTCAGTAGCGTGATCCTGGAGGAGCCCGTGGCGCAGACCCCGACATCGCAGAGCACGCCCCGGCCCCCGGACGGGGATTGGCTGGGCACCCCGTATCTGTCGTTCGAGCGCCAGGGACCGATCGCGGTGTGCACGATCGATCGTCCCGAGGCGCGTAACGCGTTGACGCCCGCGATGTACTTCGGAATCCGTTACGCCGTAGGCCTTGTCAACTCGGACCCGGGGCTGGCCGGCTTGCTGATCACCGGCACCGGGGACGTGTTCGCGCCCGGCGGTGACATGACCGGGGGCGGCGGCGTCGACGATTGGATCACCTTCGGCGCCGCGCTGGGCATGGACGTCACGCCGTTCGACGCGGTGCGGACCTCCGCCAAGCCGATCGTCTCCGCCGTCAACGGGCTATGCCAGGGCGGCGGCATGCAGATCGCGCTGTGCAGCGACCTGTCCGTGGTGAGCGAGCGGGCGACCTTCCGGGTGCCCGAGCTGTTCCGTGGCTACGCCGACACCTACTACAGCCAGATGCTGCTGCGTCTGGTCGGGCCGGTCCGCACCCGCGACCTGATGTTCACCGGACGGGTGCTCACCGCCGGGGAAGCGCTCGACTGGGGCCTGGTCACCCGGGTGGTGCCGCATGACGATCTGCTGGCCACCGCCCGCGACCTGCTCGCCCAAAGCTGCCGGACCGCGCCGCGCGCCCGCAACGTGATCAAGTCCAGCATCGACAGCTACCTGGGCCTCTACGACCGCATCGGCATGACCAGCAGCCTGATGGATGCCGAGGCGCGGGAAGGGGTGCGCGCATTCATGCAGCGGCGCTCGCCGGACTGGGTGCATCCGGAGTTGCGGACGCAGGGCCGCCTCTGAGGCGGCCGCACCGCTACTTCAGGTCGATCCACTCGCCGTGCGGAGCCGTGTGCAGCACCCGCTTGATGCCCGCCTGGTCGAATGCCGCGGCAAGTTCGCTCGGCCCCTCGCTGAAGTGGGCCCAGCCGTCGACGTGGGCCGGGATCACCACCTTGACCCCGAGCACCTCGGCGGCCGCGGCCGCACGCGCGGAGGTCAGGGTCAGCGGGCGCCCGCGCTCTTTGGCCGGCACGGTCGCGGCGCCGGCGAACAGCACCGCGACGTCGATCTCGCCGATCCGATCGGCCACCTCGGCGACCACGCTCATCGAGGCGTTGTCGCCGCTGAGATAGATGGTGGGCAGCCCGGGCCCGTACAACACGAAACCCGTCACCTCGCAGTTGACGTTGCCCTCCATGTCGCGCATCCCGTCGGCCGGACCGTGCACGGCCGGAACGGCTTGTGCCGCAACACGTCCGGGCCCACCCGGCAAGTAATACGACTGCCAGGGCTTCAACCCGACCGCCGGCGGCCCGAAGCGCCCGGCCGCCCCGGGATTGGTGACGATCAGCGGCGCGGCCTCTGCCATCCGGCGGCCCGCGTCGTCCAGATTGTCGGGGTGCTGGTCGTGGCTGATCAGCACCACGTCGACCTGCCCGAGGTCGTCGGCGCTCACGGCCGGACCGGTGAGCTTGTTCAGATAGTCATGAGGACCCGGCGGGTCGAAGGTCGGGTCCATCACGATCCGGCGGCCCGCGATATCGATCACCGTCGTGGGTCCACCCAGCACCGCGATCGCGCCGTCCCGTCGCTTCGCGTCGACTATCTCGCCCATGTCGCCCCTGATTGCATTCGCGGAGAATCGATATCGGGTCGAAGAGCAGGCTATAACATCGCCGGACGGCGGACGGCGGTGACTTCGACTTCGACCCGGATATCGGGCCAGACCAGCGCCGGGACCACCGCGAGCATGAACACGGGTTCGTGTCGGATCACCGACGAGCGCACCGCCGCGTAGGCCGGAATGTCCGCCGCGTCGGTCAGCCACTGCCGCACGCTGACGATGTCGGACAATCTCGCCCCGGCCCGGCTCAGCGCTTCCTCGACGTTGCGCCATGCCTGGGTGGCTTCCTCGGTGAAGTCCTTGGGCAGCGTTCCGTCCGGACGCAGTCCGGGCGTGCCGGAGGTGTAGATGACCTCAGAGCCCGCGGGCACGCGTACCGCGTCGGCGTACCTGCCGATATGAGCGGCGACGCCGGTGTTGACGGATTCGAACGGCCTGCTCATATCGCCCTTTCGTTGTGGATCGTGCAGCCGGCGTCATACCTTGCGGGCGTGATCCTTCCAATATGGTTCGCGGAGCTGGTTTTTCAGAATCTTGCCGCTGGCGTTGCGGGGCAGCTCGTCGGCGAAATCGACCGTGCGCGGGCACTTGTAAGCGGCCATCCGCTGCCGGCAGAACTCGATGATCTCGGCGGGTTCCAGGCCGGGGCCGACGACGATCGCCTTGACGGACTCGCCCCATTGGTCGTCGGGTACCCCGATGATCGCGGCGTCGGCGATCCCGGGATGCTCCAGCAGCACGCTTTCCACCTCGGGCCCGTACACGTTCTCGCCGCCGGTGATGATCATGTCCTTGAGACGGTCCTCGATGAACAGGTAGCCGTCGGCGTCGAGACGTCCGATGTCACCGGTGCGCAGCCAGTCGTCGGCGGTGATGGTGTCGGCGGTGGCTTCGGGCCGATTCAGGTAGCCGATCATGCGCTGATCGCTGCGCACCCAGACCTCACCGGACTCGCCGTGTGGCAGCTGCTCGCCCGACTCCGGATCGACGATGCGAATCTCGTTGCCCTGAGCGGCTTTTCCGGCTGACATGAGCAGTTCGGGCCGGCTGGAATTGCGGTGGTCGTCGGCGTCGAGCGCCGCGATCGCGCCGCACAGCTCGGTCTGTCCGTACACCTGCACGAAGTTCATCTCGGGCCAGGCCGCGAGCGCGCGCTGCAGCAGCGGCACCGGCATCGGGGCCGCTCCGTAGACCAGGTAGCGCAGACCCGACATCGCGCCGATAGCGGCCTCGCCGGCGTCCAGGAACCTGGCAATCACCGGGGGCACCAGAAAGGCATGCGTCGCACCGGCTTTCACAGCGCCAATCAGCGTCGCGGCCTCGGGCTCGCGGGTCAGGAACGTCGGCGCGCCGGCCCGGATGCCGAAGAACGCATACGCGATACCGCCGACGTGGAACAGCGGCATGGCAACGAGGTTGGCGTCGCCGTCCGAGAACGGAAACGGCGGCGACAGATTGATGATGTGGTTGACCAGCGCCCGCTGGGTCAGCTGAACACCCTTCGGGCGACCTGTGGTGCCGGAGCTATAGATCGTGATCGCGGCATCGGTGTCGGCGACCTCGGGATCGACCTCGACGGGTGACGCGGCGGCGAGCAAGGATTCGTATTCGTCCTGGGCGCCGCCCACCACGATGACGCGCTGCACGCCGGGGACTTTCGCGCGGATCGCCTCGACCGTCGGCGCCAGCTCGGCACCGACGACAAGCACCTGCGCGCCGCTGTCGTTGAGCACGTGGACCAGCTCGTCGCCGATCACCCGCCAGTTGACGATCGTGGCCACCGCGCCGATCGACGTGGCGGCCAGCAGGGTTTCCAGACAAGCGGGGTGATTCTTGTCCAGGAATGCCACCACCTGGGCGCGCCGCAAACCCGCGGCCCGCAGCGCCCCGGCCGTCTGGCGAATCCGCGACGCCCACTGTGCCCACGACCACTGCCGCTCGCCGAAGTGGATCGCGACGTCGTCAGGCCGGCGCGCCGCATGCTGCTCGACCATGCCGACCAGCGTCTCCGTCGTTCCGGTGTTGACGTCGGCTGGTGGCATGGTTTCTCCGCTCATCGAAAAATTCCTGGGTCCCCGGGTGCAGTCAAGCCAAGGGTAGTCACCGTGTCCACGACGAGTTTCGTGAGAGTAGGAACCCGCCCTCCGGACCCGCGATCTCCTACGCTTGAGGAAGCCGCGCCGGGTGTGCGGCCCCCGGCCGATGGGAAGCCGATTCTCGGGGGTACCCGGACGCTACGGTTTCACCGCGTCAGCCGCGTAATTACGCGGTTGCCAAGGTGATTCGCGACCGGTAGGGATCGGTGAAGGGCAGCCAGGCCTCGTCCAGCTCGGGCACTTCCGCTTCGGCCGTCAGCGCGTCGATCACCCCACGCACGGTTTCACGGTTCTCGATGCGCCGCCACACCAGCGACCACGTCCAAAAAGGCGCGGGCGCGACGATCGGGCGCTGCACGAGATCTGCCGGCAACGCCACGGTTTGCACCTTGGGCGAGGCGAGCACCGGTCGGCCCAGCCGCCGCACATGCTCGAAAAACATTGGGGCAGCAAGGCCCCCGTCACTGATTCGCACCGAGCGAGCGCCGGTCTCCCTGGCGAACTGTTCCCCATACCGGTTCCACGAGAACCAGCTGCCGGAGTCGGCGTCGAGCAGCACCACTGCGTCGGACGCCTCGACCGGGGAGGCATCCGATCCGACGCTGACCGTGTAAAGCTGCTCGGCGCCAATAAGATGCGCGTTCAGGCCGTGCCGGTCCAGGTCGGAGGCGCGTACCCCGCAGATCGCCAGATCGACGCCGCCCTCGGCCACCCGGGCGACCTGCGCGTGCGACGGCAGCACCCACGTGTCGATGTGCACCTTCGCGACCGCCGAGGTCCGATCGGTCAGGTCCGGGGGAAGCCACTGCGCATAGCCGATCCGCACGGGTTCGGCCAGCGACAGCCCGATTGCCGACCGGCGCAACTGATCTGCCTGATCGAGCAGCGTGCGGGCCGACGGAAGCAGCGCCGCTCCCGTTGCTGTGAGGGTGACCGAGCGCCGGTCGCGATCGAACAGTCGTACCCGCAGATCCCGCTCGAGGACCTTGATCTGCTGCGAAAGTGACGGTCCGGCAATGCATAAGCGCTTCGCGGCCCGACCGAAATTAAGCTCTTCGGCGACCGCCACGAAATAACGAAGATGACGCAACTCCACACGGAAAATGTTAGTGCGACAGTGGGAGTCATGGCCTAGCAGAATCGCGATGACAACGTATGTAACCATTGCTGGGCAAACCCTCGGATAAAGGAATCAACACATGGTCAATGTTGATCGCGCCCGTCATCGCACTTTCGTCGTGACGGGTGCGGCGTCGGGCATCGGCCTGGCTACCGCGCGGCGGCTGATAGCCGAAGGCGGCACCGTGATCGGAGCCGACCTGGAATCTCCGCCCGACTTGGGACCCGACTTCCACTTCGTCACGGCCGACGTGACCGACGAAACGGCCATCCAGGCCGTGCTCGCCGCGGTGCCGGGCCGCCTCGACGGCGTCTTCCACGCGGCCGGTGTTGCCGGCGGCGGCCCGGTCCATCTGCTCGACCGCACGGAGTGGGACCGGGTGATCGGGATCAACCTCACCGGCACCTTCCTGGTCGCCAAGGCGGCCCTGGCCAAGATGATCGAACAGGACAGGGTCGACGGCGAACGCGGCTCGATCGTGACCGTCGCCAGCATCGAGGGACTGGAAGGCACCGCGGGCGGCAGCTCCTACAACGCGGCCAAGGGTGGAGTTGTGCTGCTCACCAAGAACATTGCGCTCGATTACGGCCCGAGCGGCATCCGGGCCAACGTGATCTGTCCCGGCTTCATCGACACACCGATGGCCCGAAGCGTTTTCGGCCTGCCGGGAATGGAGGGCCCGCTGGCCTCGATCACCGAGGAGCACGCGCTGCAACGGCTCGGCCGGCCAGACGAGGTCGCTGCCATGGCGGCGTTCCTGCTCTCGCTCGACGGGTCGTTCGTCAGCGGCCAGGCCATCGCCGTCGACGGCGGCTACACCGCGGGTCGCGATCACGGTGTCGTCAAACTCTTCGGCTTTCCCGAGTAGCGCCTTAAGATTCGCGCATGGTCACTCCTGACGATGCGATCGAGGCGATTCGAGGTACCGGGGGAGCCCAGCCCGGCGCTCGGGCGCTGCACGCGAAAGGCACGCTCTACCGCGGCACCTTCACCGCCACCCGGGATGGGGCGACACTGTCCCGGGCTAAGCACCTCGACGGGTCGACGGTTGCGGCGCTGGTTCGGTTCTCCAACGGATCGGGCAACCCGAAGCAGCCCGACGGTTCGCCGGGAGTGCGGGGGATGGCGGTGAAGTTCACCCTGCCCGATGGATCCACCACCGACGTGTCGACCCAGACGGCCCGGCTGTTCGTCTCCAGCAAGCCGGAGGGGTTCGTCGATCTGCTCAAGGCCATGCGGCCCAGCCTGACCACGCCGCTGCGCATGGCCAAGTACTTCATCACGCATCCGCGACTGCTCGGCGCGTTGCCAGTGGTGCGCGATGCCAACAAGGTGCCGACCAGCTATGCCACCATCGAATACCACGGCCTGCATGCGTTCCGGTGGACCAGTGCCGACGGGAACGCCAGATATGTTCGCTACCACCTGATTCCGGCCGCGGGTGAGAGCTATCTGTCGGCGGCTGACGCCCGCGACGCGGCCCCGGACTTCCTGACCGGCGAGCTGAATGCGCGTCTGGCACAAGGTCCGGTCCGGTTCGACTATCGCGTGCAGATCGCCGGACCGCAGGACTCGACGATCGACCCGTCGGCGCCGTGGCGAAGCGCCGAGACGGTCACTGTCGGCACCCTGGAAATCACCGGGCTCGATACCGAGCGCGAACACGACGGTGACATCGTCGTTTTCGACCCGATGCGAGTCACCGACGGCATCGAACCGTCCGATGACCCCGTGCTGCATTTCCGAAGCCTCGCGTATTCGGCGTCGGTCAAGCTGCGAACCGGTGTGGGCCGCGGCTCCGAAGCGCCGCCGGCCTGACAGAAACGCGCCGAGCTGCACGATTGCCGGCGCATTGCGTTGTCCGGCTAGTGTTTTTGAAAGTGTTGGCTTCGCATGTCATGTTGATCGGTCTGGCCGGGTTCGCCGCCGGCGCAATCAACGCGCTCGTCGGATCGGGGACATTGGTCACGTTCCCGACCCTCGTCGCCCTGGGCTATCCGCCGGTCACCTCCACGATGTCCAACGCTGTCGGTCTGGTCGCCGGCGGCGTTTCGGCCACCTGGGGTTACCGCGCCGAGCTGGATGGTCAGTGGGATCGATTGCGTTGGCAGATCCCGGCATCGCTGGCCGGTGCCGTGCTGGGCGCGTACTTGCTGCTGCACCTGCCGGAGAAGGTGTTCATCGAAGTGGTGCCCGCGCTGCTGGTGCTGGCCCTGCTGCTGGTGGTGGCCGGACCGCGGATCCAATCCTGGGCGCGCCGCAGGGCCGAGGCCCAGGGCCGTTCCGCCGAACACGTCTCGCCGGCGCGGTTGGCGCTGCTGGTGTTCGGCACGTTTGCCGTCGGTGTTTACGGTGGCTACTTCACCGCCGCGCAAGGCATCCTGCTGGTCGGCGTGATGGGCGCGCTCTTGCCGGAGTCGATGCAGCGCATGAACGCCGCGAAGAACCTGTTGGCCCTCGTCGTGAATATCGTTGCGGCGGTGGGCTATACGTTGGTGGCATCGGAGCGCATCAGTTGGTCGGTGGCGGCGATCATCGCAGCGAGTTCGCTGGTCGGCGGAATAGTCGGCGCGAAGTACGGCCGACGCCTGTCGCCGAACGCATTGCGCTCCACGATCGTGGTGGTGGGGCTGATCGGGCTGTATCGCCTGTTGGCCGTGTAGACCCGTCAGCCCGCGGTGGCGGCGGCGGCGTCGTCGATGACGTCCATCATGTCGCCGCGTTGTTGCCAGATCTTGCGCTGCCGCATCGCCCCGTTGCCCTGCGTCAGGATGCGCTCGAGTTCGGCGGTGGCACGGTCGTATTCGCCGAGATCCTCGAGCGCCGGACGCACTCGTTGCAGCAGGGCATCGAGCTGCTGACGGGCCGGCACCGCCCGGTGCTGGTTCGCCGGGTCGAGCAGGTGTCCCGACAGCCCGTCGTGGGCGGCCTTCCAATACGCCGCCCGCATTGCCGCCGGTGGCAGTCGGCCGCCGTCGTCGCCGCGGCCGTCCACGTTCAGCGCCGTCATCACCGCGGCCCGGATCAGGGTGGCCAGCAGCACCGTTTCCTCGACCGTCGCCGGTACGTCGGCCACCCGCACCTCGACCGTCGGGAACTTCGCCGACGGGCGCACATCCCAATAGATCATCTTGGGATCCAAGATCACTGCGCTGTCGACCAGCATCCGCACGGTGCGGTCGTACTGCTCTGGTGAGGCGAAGAACGGCGGCGGACCGGCGGCCGGCCAGCGTCGCCACAGGATGCTGCGCCAGCTGGCATAGCCGGTGTCGGTATTGCGATACAGCGCCGAATTCGCCGACAGCGCAAGCAAAGACGGCAGCCACGGTCGTAACCAGTTACTGACCTTGATGGCGGCAGCCCGGCTGGGTACCTCGACGTGCACGTGGCACCCGCAGATGCCTTGCTCGTGCGCGATCATCCCGAACTCTTCCCCGATCCGCCGATAACGCTCGGTGTCGGTGAGCGGGAACTCGTGGGGTGTGACCGGGGGGAGCCCCAGGGCCAGCAGCCGTACTCCACTGGCCTCGGCCGCCTGCGCCGCGGTGCGCCGCAGCAGGGCGAGTTCCGCATGCAGTTCGGCGCTGCTCGCGGCCACACCGGAGGCGGTTTCGACTTGGCAGCTGCTCAATTCCAGCTGCAGCTCGATGCCCCGACGCCGGGCCTGCGCGGCCACCTCGTTGTTGGATGGGGCGGGTTCGCCCGTTTCCGGGTCGACGAGGAGAAATTCCTCCTCTACGCCGAAGCTGGGTAGGTGATACATCCAGCGCCCGGGGAGTTAACGAGCCAGCGCTGAGTCCACGGTCGGGTACACGGGCAACATGCCGCTGAGCCCGCACGCGTCGACGACTCGGGAAACGATCCGCTGCGGGCTGACCAGCCGCAGTTCGATTCCGCGCCGGCGCAGGGCTGCTGCCGCATCGGCCAGCACCTCGACCGCGCAGCAGGCCATGAAATCCAGCCCGGTGACGTCGACGATCAAGGGGCCGGGGGACGCGACGACGCCGGCCGCTTCGTTGACCAGATGGCGCCACGTTTGCTCATTGCAGGCGTCGATCTCGCCGCCGGCATAGATGATCACGGACGCGCCGCGGCGATCCGTGGTCGCCCGCAGCGTGCTGTGCGGGTCGCCGAGCTCGTAGACCAGGCGGGTGCTGAGCATCAGCCGCGGGCCCGACGTGGGGGGAGCATGATCGGCAGTTGTCTTCATTGGGGACTCCTAATCGACCGGCGCCGACGGCGCCGCGATGGATGTCCGTCCTAGTGTCTGAAGACAGACTTTCCGCGAAGTGCGCGGATCTCCTTTGTATAACGAGACAGAGCGGTCTGTCTACATGTGGTGGTTAAGAGTATCGTAAGCCGAAATATGGAAAATTCCGACATCGTGCCGGCCGCACCGTCTGCCCGTGAACGGATATTGAATGCGGCATATGAGCTGTTCAGCCGGCGTGGGATTCGTGCGGTCGGCACCGACGAGGTAATCGACCGCGCCGGTGTCGCCAAGGCGACGTTGTACCGGCATTTCGCGACGAAGAACGACCTCGTGCTGACCGTCCTGGAGCGCCGCGAGGAAATCTGGACGCATGGGTTGATCGAGGCGCAGTCGGAGCAGCGCGGCACGACGCCCGAGGAACAGCTGCTGGCGATCTTCGACGTGATGCACGAGTGGTTTCACCTCCGCGACGGCTTTGAAGGCTGCTCGTTCATCAACGTGCTACTCGAACTGGGCGCCGATCACCCCGCCGGGCAGGCGTGCATCGCACACATCGACCACGTCCGCGACATCGTGCGCCGCCGGGCGCTGGCCGCCGGGCTCACCGATGTCGAGGACTTCGCCTCCTCATGGCACATCCTGATGAAAGGGGCCATCATTCTCGCGGCCGTGGGCGATCTGGAAGCTGCTCGGCGCGCGCAGAAGATGGCCGTCGTTCTGATCGAGCAACACCGGCCGGGCGCTGTGATCGAGCTGGGGGAGGCGACCGGCTAGGTCGCGCGGGCCGTCAAGCGGCGTCGGCGGCCGTGGTTCCGGTCTTTTGCGCGTGTTCGGCCTCGAGTTCGGCGATCGCGCGGGATGTACGCTCGCGCAGCAGGATTGCGGCGATCAGGCCGACGATGATCGCGATGACCAGGGCGATCCAGGAGAACCGCTCCAGCCATCGTTCGGCGGCCATGCCCGCGAAATAGACCAGCGCGGTTGTGCCGCCGGCCCAGCAGATGGCGCCCGACACGTTGGCGGCCAGAAAGCGCTTGTAGTGCATGTTCAGCGCGCCGGCCAGCGGCCCGGCAAAGATCCTCAGCAGGGCGATGAAGCGGCCGAAGAACACCGCCCGGATTCCCCAGCGGTCGAATAACCGCTCGGCCAGCATGACGTGCCCCGGGCCGAAGTGCCTCGGGAAGCGCTGGCCCAGCCTGTCGAAAAGGCCCATGCCGAATCGGCGCCCGATCGAGTAGCCGATCGAGTCGCCGATCACCGCACCGATCACGGCGGCGACGCCCACACCGATCGGGTTGACGGCAAGGTCGTGATGGGACGACATCAGCGCCGCGCTGACCAGAACGATCTCCCCCGGAAGCGGGACACCCAGGCTTTCCACTCCGACCACCCCCCCGACCACGAGGTAGACCGCGAGCGGCGGGATGGACTGCAGCAAAGCCTCGACGTTCATGGATCAAGGATGCCTGACTGACGTCCGCCCTGTGCCGCAATGTCACCCCTGGGCGCGGCGTCGGGCGGCCCGCTGACCGGTTCCAGCTCGGGGCGTTTGGGGAACCGGCCGTCGGCCGCGGACAGGCCGCGCATCCGTCGCCACAACCAGGGGAAGAAATTGTCCTGCGTCCAGCGCAGCTTGCCGTAGGCGCCGTCGGCGATGGACAGCTGGGTGGGATTGGGGTGTGCTGCGGCCCAATCATGGCTGCTGTCAGGCAAATTGAGGGCCTCGGCGGCCGCGGCGGCGAACAGAATATGGCCCTTGGGGGACGCGTGCACGCGGTCGTAGCTCCAGGTGTCCCAATCGCGCATCGAGGCCGCGTTGTACAGGTCGATCAGCTTGAATCCGTAGCGGCCGGCGGCGACGGTGATCGCGTTGTTCATCCGGGCCAGCCGTTTGGACACGATGCGGCCGAACGGCAGGAATTGAGCGACGTTCGGGAAGGTCGTCGTCACCACCGTCGCGCCCGATCTGGCCAGCGCGGCATAAACGTAGTCGAGCTCGGCCAGCGCCCGCGGGAATTGTCGCCCGGGCTGGATGACGTCATTCATGCCGGCGCAAATGGTGATCAAATCCGGCTTCATCGCCAGGGCGGGTGGAATTTGCTCCGTGAGCACATCGCCGAGCTTCTTACCGCGGACCGCGAGGTTGGCGTACTGCAGCCCGGGGTAGAGGGTATCGAGCATGACGGCGAGTCGATCGGCAAAGCCCAAGAGGCCGGTGGTTTCGTCACCGTCCCAAAGACCTTCGGTTTGGCTGTCGCCGAGGGCGACGAACCTGGAGTATCCGGCCCGCATCGCTCCGTACACGATGCCGAGACTAAACCCGTTGCTATTTCCAGTGCGTGACATCCACCGCGAAACGCTGTTGTAGCGTGACTCTCGCCGGACCACGCGGCGTGAGGAGAGGTAGTGGAATTCAATCTCGCCCAAGTGTTCTCGGCTGTTGCTGCCGCCAATCCCGATCGCGACTGCATTGTATTTGGTCACCGACGATTCACTTACTCGCAAACTGACGAACGGGCCCGCCGGCTCGCTCGGGCGCTGAACTCGTGGGGACTCGGCGTGCGCCGGGAACGCCACGAGCTGGCCCCGCACGAATCCGGTCAAAGCCATCTCGGCCTGTACCTGGCCAACGGCAACGAGTACCTGGAGGGCATGCTCGGGGCGTACCAGGCGCGGGTGGCCCCGTTCAACGTCAACTATCGCTACGTCGCCGACGAATTGGTCTATCTGCTGGGCAATGCCGGCGCGGACGCGGTCATGTACCAGGCGCGGTTCGCCCCGACGCTGGCTGAGGCGCTGGATCGGCTGCCGTCGATGCGGCTGATCCACGTCGACGACGAGTCCGGGAACGATCCGTTGCCCTCCGCGGTGCGGTACGAGGAACTGCTGGCCTTTTACGGCGGGGGGGCGTCCGACGAGCCGCTGGACCTCGCGTTGTCGCCCGACGACCTCTACGTTCTCTACACCGGCGGCACCACCGGGATGCCCAAGGCGGTGCTGTGGCGCCAGCACGACATCTACATGAACGCCATGGGCGGGCGACCGCCGTTCGGCGGCGACCCGGTGACCAGCCTCGACGACATCGTCGAACGCTCGCGTCCGGGCGGACCCGCGTCGATGACGTGCGCGCCGCTGATGCACGGCGCGGCACAGTGGGCGGCGTTCATCAACCTCTGCAGTGGGCGGCCGTTTGTGATGGCCCCGACGACCACCCATTTCGATCCGGCCGAAGCGTGGGCGCTGGCCAGCGCCGAACGCGTGATGTCGCTGTCCTTCGTCGGCGACGCCTTCGGGCGGCCGCTGATCGACGCGCTCGAGTCCGGGGACTACGACCTGTCCGGGTTGCTGATTCTGGTCACCGGCGGAGCGGCGCTGAGCGCTCCGCTCAAGCAGCGATTCCTCGATTTGCTGCCGCAGTTGACGATCCTGGACGCGGGGGGATCGTCGGAGTCCGGGAACCAGATGGGGCAGGTGTCCAGCCGCCAGCAGGGCGGCAGCGGCCGGTTCGCCCCGAACCCGGGTGCGGTGGTGGTCAGCGAGGACATGACCCGGATTCTGTCGCCCGGCGACGACGAAATCGGCTGGCTGGCCCAACAGGGCCTGATACCGCTGGGCTACCTCGGCGACCCGGACAAGACCGCCCGGACCTTCCCGGTGATCGACGGGATCCGGCATTCGGTTCCCGGGGATCGGGCCCGCTGGTTCGCCGACGGCGAGATCGAGTTGCTGGGCCGCGATTCGGTGACGATCAACTCCGGCGGCGAGAAGATCTTCGCTGAAGAGGTCGAAGCCGCGATCGCCGAGCATCCGTCGGTGTACGACGTGATCGTGACGGGCCGGCCCAGCACCCGGTTGGGAAACGAGGTCGTCGCGATCGTCGCGCTGGCCGAGGGCCAAACCGCGGATGCCGACAGCATCCTCGCGGAGGCGGCCCGCCACATCGCGCGCTACAAGCTGCCGAAGGCGATCGTCTTCCGCGACCGCCTGCAACGGTCGCCGTCCGGCAAGGCCGACTACCGGTGGGCGAAAGCCCAAGCGGCACAAGATGTCTGAGCAGAACTGGGTGCCCCGGCAGATTCGGGGCCGCGCGGGCGTCGCGATGGGTGTTCTCGTCACGGTGGCTGTGTTCGTCGTGGGGCTGCTCTGGGCGAAGTGGACGCCGTACCTGGCCAGAGCCTTGAAGGCGCAGCGGACTCACCACTGGTCGGGGTCCAACATCCTCGCGGTCGGTGGCGTCCGCGCCGGGGACGCGCCGACGTGGCATGCGGCCACGACGTTCTTCCACGCGTACTTCGCCGCGATTTGGCCTGCGCTGGTGGTGGCGCTGCTGATCAGCGCGTCGGTTCAGGCGCTGGTGCCGCGGGCGTGGCTGCCGCGGGTGTTCAACCGGCGCGGGCTGATCTCGAGTGCGCTGGCCGGGGGAGTCGCGAGCATGCCGTCGATGATGTGCACGTGCTGCGCCGCGCCGGTCGCTGTCACGTTGCGGCGCACCGGCGTCACGCGCGCCGCGGCCATCGCCTACTGGCTGGGGAACCCGTTACTGAATCCCGCGGTACTCGTCTTCCTGTTCTTCGTCGCCCCCTGGCAATGGACAGTGACCCGGGCGGTGGTCGGTGTCGCGACGGTGATCTGCGTGGCCGTCTCGGTGGGTGTGGTCACGGGCGCGCGGGGCTCCGGACCGCCCGTGGCCGAGGCGATCACGCCGGCTGGTGATGAATCTGCCGGGCCGGCAATCAGATTCGTGCGTTCCCTGCTCTGCCTGTGTCTGGTCCTGTTGCCGGAATACGCGATCATGGTGCTGGTCGTCGGGGCGTGTCGGGGCTGGCTGGTGACGTTGACGCAACCGTCGCATCACGGTCTGCTGATCGTTGTGGTCGCGGCGATTGTCGGCACACTGCTTGTCATTCCGACGGCGGGGGAGATACCGATCCTGCAGAGCCTGGCGCTGCTGGGGCTTTCGTCGGGGCCGATTGGTGCACTCCTGATCACACTTCCCGCGATCAGTGTTCCCGGTGTGGCGATGGTCGCCCGCAGTTTCGGATGGAAGGCGATCGCGACCGCCACGGGCACGGTCGTCGCGATGGGGTTACTCGGCGCTGGTGTGCTGAGCGCGTTGTAAGGCCGTGGCCTCCGGCGGTATGCCTCGCGAGTGTGGGGCCTAGGGACGGGTTCAGGGCGGAATTGGTGCGTAGGCCCCACGCTCGGCGCAACGGGTTACCGTGAACTCGTGCCGAAGAAGGAGCAGCGGGCCCGCGGCGAGCCGGCCGCCGATTCGCTTGTGCCGCAGTATCCGATCGAATCGGTCGACAATGCGCTCAAGCTGCTGCTCTTGCTGGGTGAGCAGCCACAGATCCGGCTGAGCGAGGCGACCCGATATCTGGGTGTGGCATCCTCCACCGCGCACCGGCTGCTGGCGATGCTGACCTACCGCGGGTTCGTTCGTCAGGACCCGGTGTCCAAGGCCTACCTGCCCGGTCCGTCGCTGACCGGCGTGGCGTTTGCGATCTTCGGCCGGCTCGACATTCAGGGCGCCGCCACGCCGATCATGCGTGCGCTGTCCGACCAGATCCGCGAAACCACGCACGTCGGCATGCTCGACGGCGCCAATGTCCGTTTCGTCGCCGCCGTCGAAGGCCCCGCCGCGGTTCGGGTGGCCTCCCGACTGGGACGCACAATGCCGGCGCACTGCACCTCGACGGGCAAGGTGATGCTGGCCCAGCTGTCGCAGCCGGAACTGCATGCGCTGCTGCCCGACGAGCAACTCGAGTGCATCACCGCGCGCTCGATCGCCGGTCGCGCCGAGTTGGAGGCCGAGCTCGCCCGGGTCCGCGAGCGCGGGTATGCGATCAACCACGAGGAAAGCGAGGAGGGCGTCGCCTCGGTCGCGGTGCTGATCCCGACTCGTGCGCCCGGCCTGCGGCTTGCGCTCAACGCCGCCGCACCGCAGCACCGGCTCGACGGTACCAAGCACGCACCGGTAGCGGCAGCACTTGCCAAGGCGGCCAGGGAAATTGGTGACCAACTCGGCTGAGACAGCCGCTTAGCTAGCGAAACTCGGTGTCCGGTAAGGGATTTCCGGACGCAGGAAAACGTCGTTGAGGGTGACGGTGCGCAACCGGCGGGCCCGGATGATCTCCACCAGCTGCCCGTACACTCGGGTGACCGGCGCGTGGTTGAGATGGCCGATCACGATGTTCTGCGGCGTGAAGTACTGGTTGGCCATCTTGACGATCTGGTCTTCGGAAAGCACCGCGGAATCCCGCAAGTCACCATTCCACAGCGTGGGTATCTGGTAGCCGAGGTCGGCGGCCACCGCGTCGACCACGGCGCTGTGATGGCCGTAGGGCGGCCGGAAGTAGGGTGCGGCGTCCACGCCATACGTATTGCGCAGGAACACGTCCGTGCTCTTGAGCTCGTCGGCAATCTGCTTGGGCGACAGCTTGGTCAAGTCCGGGTGCGTCCAGGTGTGGTTGGCCAGCTGAATCTGTCCGGATTCGACGAGCGGTCGAAGCAGCGGTGCGTTCTCCGTCCAGGACTTGAAAACGCCGGTGACGAAATAAGTGAGCCGCACGCCGCTGTCCTTAGCGAACTGGGTGTAGAGCCGCACCACATCGGTGTCGACCCCGTCATCGACGGTCCAAGCCAACAGATCCCCGTTGCCGGGAAGCTTGCTGAGCGCCGCGCCGCCGGGCGGCGTCACCCGCGACGCCGGGCCGGGCGGGGGCAGCAAGTTGGGCGGCGGCGGGGCGACCGGGTTCGGCGCGGATCCGAGAACGTCGGCGCGCGCGACCGTCTCTTTGGGGCCGTCGGCGGACGACCACGAGATCCCGGTCACCGCAACGGTTGCCGCCACCGCGACCAGGAACCGTCGCCGGTCCAATTCGGTCACGTGTGCACTCCTTGATCCAGTTCAACCTTTGCAAGGCTAAGCTGGCCGCCCCGGCAATCCCGCTCGTAACCGTCGAGTGTCGCCGGCAGATATGAACTTGTGACCTTCGTGGTCAGTCGGCTCGCAGCCGGGCGACCTCATGGCGCCAGGCGGCGTCGGTGGTGAAGGCCGGCCCCAGATCCGGCAGGTCTTCCCAGTCGGCGTCGTCGATGTCGTGCAGCGTGCCTCCGGCCGAAAGCACCCGCAACGCCATTCGGGCCAGCCCGTCGACGCTGATCGCCTGCAGCACCGCCTGCTGCAGTGTGGCTGCGGCACTGGTGATTCCGTGCCCGCGAAGGATCACCACCGGGCGGTCGCCCATCGCGGCCACCATCTCCTTGGCCAGTCCTCGCGTGCGGATCAGCACCGCGCGTTGGTAAACCGGGACGCCGTCGCGCGCGAGCCACGCGCCAGCAATGTCATATGCCCCATAGATCGGCCGGATCGTGACGCCGGCCAGATCCGCGGCGACGACCGCCGGCGGATGCAGATGCGCGACGGCGAGGTGCTGGGCATCGGCCAGCATGGTCTCGACGTGGATGGGCAGTTCATTGGGGACCCGGTAGCCGTCGAGTTCGCCGGCGGCACCCGCACTGCCGTCGAATCGGACCAGGCGGATGTCGCTGGGCGCGGTGAAGGCCACCCCGGTATCGGAGTCGCTGCGGCAGCGCACCAGTAGCCGGTCGTCGTCGACGCGCAGGCTCAAGTGGCCGAGCATCCCGTCGACCAGGCCGCGGGCCGCGGCGATGCGGCAGCCCAGGGCGACCAGCGCGCGTTGGCTGTCCAGGTCGCCGGTCATCGTGGCTGCGCCTTCGGTGTGCCGATGCCGAATCCGCCGTCCGGGTGGATGGTCTCGCCGGTGATGCCGCGGGACCGGTCGGAGGCCAAGAACAGATACGACCAGGCGTGATCCGGGCCGGAGAGCGCGACGTTCAACGGGGTGCGGGCGGCCACGTCGCGCGCCCGATTGGGGGCGTCGTCGAGTCGGGTGTCCTTGAGCCCCAGGCTGTTCAGGCCACGCAGGTCGGTATTGAGCGTGCCGCCGGGTGCCACGCCGTTGACCCGGATCCGGGGCGCCAGCTCGTGAGCCAGCGACGCGACCAGGCCGCGCACGGCGAACTTCGAGGAGACGTACAGCACGCCACCGCGCCCGGGGTAGTACGACGACGCGGACTCGGTCAGAATGATCGACGGCCCGGTCCCGTCGCGCAGGGCCGGTACCGCCGCCTTGACGGACTGCAGATGGCTCAGCACGTTGGTGCGAAACATTTCGTCGAAAGCGACCGCGAGGTCGTCGGCGTCGAGGTCGGCCACGCCCCGGTAGAAGTCGAAGACTCCCACGCAGTTGACCAGGATGTCGAGCCCGCCGAAGGAATCGACCGCCGCGGCCACGGCGGCGTGGTTGGCCTCGCTGGTGATCGCGTCTCCTTCGACCACCCACACGTCGGGTAGCTGTGCGCGCAGCGCATCGCACTTGTCTGGATCGCGTTCCAGTACAGCAACTCTGGCCTCTTCGGCGATAAAAGCGTCCACGACGGCCCGCCCGATTCCGGATCCGCCGCCCACGACCAATGCACGTTTGCCGTGCAACCAGGTGGTCACTAAGGGTCGGGGAGCAGCGGCGCCGGGGAGTTGCCCACCATCGCCGCCATCGTCGCGGGGTTCTGCCACGTCAGCGCCTCCACCTCTAGTGCGTCCAGGCTGATCCACCGTCCCGTCCTCGGCGCGCGGATCAGCAGCCTCGATCCATTGCGGGTGTCAACTCGCTGTATCACTACTTCGGTGAATTCGTTTGCGACCGCGAGCGGTTCGCCGACCGCACCCGCCATCAACCGCTCGAGTTCGTCGTTCACAGGAACACCGCCAGGTTCTGCATCCGCAACACCGACTCGTCGGCGCTGATCGTGCGCCGCGCGAGTTTCCATCGATCATCGCACCAGCGCAACAGGTCCTCGCGCCCGCACGACATCAGCGCGCTCTCGTTGACATCGCCGCGACTGCGGAACAGCAGTTCGGCGGATTCGACCACCAGGTGCTCGGCATCATCGGACTCGAATGTACGCACGTTGGTGATGAAGTGGCGTAACCGCGACGGCGGATCCTCGGCCCACACGTGGTCGGTGCCCATTCGCGCCACCCGCTGGCTCAGCGAGTACTTGTCCTCGTCGAAGTGAGCCATCCCGGGCGAGGTGTCGAACCCGGCTCCGCGTGCGGTCGTGACGCGTACCGGCATCCGGTAGCGGACGTCGTCGGTCAGGGTGTCCAGCCACGCCTCGTAGTGCTTGGCATCCAGCAGGTAGGCCTCGTCCACCAGAAACTGATGGGCCTGAAGATGCCGGGTGTCACCAAAGGGCAAGGACCGCAGGGCCTTTCTCACGCGGTGCCCCCCTGTAGGTAATCAGCCCACATCTTGAGCAGCTCGCGCTGGTTGTACTCGTTGTAGCCGACCTGGGCGCGACCCGGGCCGTGGAAGGACTCGGCGGGCAGCGCCTCGGCCACCGGACGATCGTCGGACAGCAGGCCCATCCGGCTGTTCAGCAGCATCCGTCGTGCCATCGAGCCACCCGCAGTGGTGGTCAGCGACACCCAGTTCTCCACGTCGTCTTGTTCGAACATGCCCGTCGAGCCGAAGCACATCAGATAGGCCTTGTAGGAATCACGCTGGTACTGCGGGGGCGCGGCGGAGTCCACCGCGAACCACGAGCAGACTTCGGTTTCGTGCTCACTGATGGGCTGCCACAAGCGGATTGAGATAAAGGGCAGCACCTCGTCATGCCGGTCGTGAACCTTCGGCCAGTTGTGCACGAAGCTCAGGTTGGGAAAGCAGGTGGCCGCCGAGATCATGAACCCGTCCTCGCCGACCACCCGCTGTTGCTCCGGCGTCCACACGCCCTTGATCCGCCCGATCATCTCGTCGGGGTAGCCGACGTAGCGCATCCGGTCCTCGAAGCTGCCCGGTGGAAGCTTGTACGTGGTGCCGCCGCCGCGATGTGCCCAGTAGGTGGCGCCGTCCTTTCGCTTCTGCGCCTTGGGTTCTCGGAACAGGCCGATCTCCACGATCGACGCGTGCGTGTGCGGCGTGTGGTACATGTCGCCGGAGAAGTTCTCGGCACCGATCTTCCAGTTCGCCTTGATCCGCCAGCGCTGCGGCCCCCGCACTTGCAGGCCGCCCGTGCTCTGCCTGCTGTAGAAGTCCAGATAGAAGCGGAAGTCGCCGAGGAAGTCCTCCAGCGGCTCGGCATGCGGATCCAGGCTGATGAACAGCAGGCCGTTGTAGCTGGCGAAGTTCGGTGCCGGCAGCAAGCCGTGGGCGCTCCTGGGGAAGCCCTGGTCGCCGCCGTAGGCCTCGCGGTGGAACGGCAGCCCGGTGAGCCGCCCGTCGTTGCGATATGTCCAGCCGTGGTATGGGCAGCGGAAGTTGGAGGCATTGCCCATTTCGGCGCGGCACACCTGCATGCCGCGGTGCAGGCACATATTGAACAAGGCGCGCACCTCGCCATTGCCGTCGCGGGTGAGGATGAACGAGTCGTCCAGAAGCCGGCGCACCACGTAGTCGCCGTCCTGCGGGATCTCCGATTCGTGGCCCACGAACATCCAGGCGCGGCTGAACAGCCGCTCCTTCTCGAGCGCGAACAGCTGCCGGTCGTTGTAGATGTGGGCGGGGATCAGTCCGCGGCGCACGTTCTCGAACAGGCCGTCCTCGACGACGTCTGTCATGGCCACCTCGCCCTCTGTTCTACAGAAACATCCTCCACTCAGTAGAATCCCGCGTTAAGCCCCGGCTGGTCAAACATGACCGGTCAGGGCGTTCAGCCGCCGGAAAGGAGCCTCGGGGGCAATTCACAGGCTTCACACAACCGGGCGTCCAGCGCCCGCGGCTAGCGTTGGTCACGGTGCATCGAGGGGTGTGTGAGGGAGCTTTAACCTGCCGTTTCGTAGCTCCCGCCGCCATCTGTGGCCTCTTCAGGGGGAAGGACTGTTTCCATGGCTCTTCGGACCAGTGCTCGACTACGGAATCTCGGACCGCGCGCGTTGGCCGCTATCGGCCGCCAGCAGTGGCTGGACCGGCCCAGTTACCGGCTGGAACACGCGCTCAGCTTCGCCTTCAACGGATTGGGACCCGCCCGCAACACCGTCACCAACGCGCTGCACGGGGTCTGGCTCGGGCACCCGGCGCATCCTCCGCTGGCGTCGCTGACCAGCGGGGCGCTGGCCACCACGGTGGCCCTCGACGCGCTCAGCGCGGTGCCCGGCCGCCCCGCCCACGAAATGACCGACGCCGCACGGTTCGCCTCGCGCGCCCTGGGGGTCGGGATCGCGGCTAGCGTCGGTTCCGCCCTCACCGGCGCCGCCGATTGGCAGCACACGCACGAAAAGGACCGCCGGGTGGGCCTGGTGCATGGCGTGGTGAACCTGGTCGCGACCGGGCTGTACGCGCAGTCCTGGTGGGATCGCCGCCGGGGTCGTCACCGTCGCGGCATCGCGCTCACCGCGCTCGGCTACCTGATCACCGTCGGCGGCAGCTATCTCGGCGGCGCGCTGGTGTTCGAATCCGGCATCGGCATCGACCAGTCCGGCCGGCGGCTGAGCACCAGCGAATGGACGCCGGTGCTGGAGGCGAACTCGTTGAACGGGAAGCCGGTCCGGGTCGAGGTCGACGGCGTGGGGCTGGTGGTGTGCCAGACCAAGCCCGGGGAGGTATCGGCGTACGGCGAGTTCTGCCCGCACCTGGCGGCGCCGATGGCTGACGGCTGGGTGGACCGCGGCCGCATCGTATGTCCTTGGCACGGTTCATGGTTCGCGGCCGAGTCGGGCGAGGTGCTGCGTGGCCCGTCGGCTGCACCGCTGCCGTGCTACGAAGCCAGGTTGGCCAACGGAATGGTCGAAGTTCGCGGCGAGGCGCAGCCCAGCGGGACATAGGGATCGAAGGGATCGAAGGGATCGGAGCAACGTGAACGCGTACGAAGTGTTGAAGGACCACCACGTCGTGATCAAGGGCCTCGGCCGCAAAATCAGCGAGGCGCCGGTGAACAGCGAACAGCGCCATGCACTTTTCGACGAGATGCTGATCGAACTCGACATTCACTTCCGCATCGAAGACGACCTCTACTACCCGGCACTGAGCGCCGCCTCGAAGCTGATCGCGGTGGCACACGCCGAGCACCGCCAGGTCATAGACCAGCTCTCGGTGCTGCTCAAAACCCCGCAGACCGCGCCCGGTTACGAGGATGAATGGAAATCGTTCAAGACGGTGCTCGAGGCGCACGCCGATGAGGAGGAACGCGACATGATTCCCGCCCCTCCCGAGGTGAAGATCACCGACGCCGAGCTCGAGAAGCTGGGCAACAAAATGAACGCGAGAATCGCGCAGTACCGGGGTTCCGCGGTGCACAAACTTCGGACCAAAGGGCGCGCCGCGCTGGTACGGGCTCTATAGTTCGGGCGCCATGGGCGAGTAGCGTCACGCTTCGTGAGGGCCGCACCCCAGCGCGTCGCGTCGCAGGATGACATCACGGCGGAGATCGCCGACATCGCGGCCCGGCACGCCGGCAACGCGGACACCCAGCCGCGGCTGGACTATCCGCCATACCGCAGCAGCGCGCTGCGCCATCCGAAACAACCTCTGCTGCTGGTGGATCCCGACGAGCTCGAGCGCAGCGCGCCGTGCTTCGGCGAGCGTGACGTCCACCCGCGCGACGCCGACCTGACGGCCGGCCATCCGGGCGAGCCGATCGGCGAACGCATCATCGTGGCCGGGCGGTTGCTCGAAGAGTCGGGACGACCGCTGGCCGGACAGCTGATCGAGATCTGGCAGGCGAACGCCGCCGGCCGCTACCGTCACGAGCGCGATCAGCATCCGGCACCGCTGGACCCGAACTTTGTCGGGGCCGGGCGCTGCCTGACCGGGCCCGACGGGACCTACCGGTTCGTGACCGTCAAGCCCGGTCCTTACCCCTGGCGCAATCATCACAACGCCTGGCGCCCGGCGCACATCCATTTCTCGCTGTTCGGTACCGCGTTCACCCAGCGCCTGGTCACCCAGATGTACTTCCCTGCAGACCCGCTGTTCGATTTGGATCCGATCTTCCAATCGGTCGTGGATCCCGTTGCGCGCCAACGTCTGATCGCCGGCTACGACCATGGCCTCACCGAGGCGGAGTATGCGACCGGCTATCGATGGGACATCGTGCTGGCCGGCGATTCCTGGGCCGGGGCCCGACATGACTGAATCAGCCTGCACGCCAGGGCAAACCGTCGGTCCTTTCCTGCATCTCGGAATGCCTTGCGCCGCTGAGTTGGTGAGGGATTCGGATGCCGGAGCCATCCGGCTGCACGGCACGGTGTACGACGGCGACGAGACACCGGTGCCCGATGCCCTGGTCGAACTCTGGCAGGCCGGCGACGGGTGCACCGGATGGGGCAGGGCCGCAACGGATTCCGACGGGCACTATGGTTTCACCACCGTGCTGCCGCAGCACCCGCCGTTTTTCGCACTCACCGTCTTCGCGCGCGGCCTGCTGGACCGGCTGTTCACTCGCGCGTACCTGCCCGGGGCCGACCCGGGCACCGATCCCGCGCTGGGCGCCGTCGACGCCGAACGGCGCGCAACGTTGTTGTGCGTCCCGGAAAGCCGAAAGGACTACCGGTTCGACATTCGGCTGCAGGGTCGGCGCGAGACGGTGTTTCTGGCCTACCGGGGTGCCGGGGGATGACCAATCTGCTGTGGCCCGGCGATCACCGGGCCGGCGAGCACCTGACCGATCAGACGGTGCTGCGCGCGATGGTGGCGGTGGAATCCGCCTGGCTGAGCGCGCTGGCCGCCGCGGGTCTGGCGCCGGCCGACGCAGCCGGCGCCGACCTGTCGAACCTGGTGGACCACCAGGACATCGAGACGCTCGCGGTCGCCGCCGAGGACAGCGGCAACCCGGTTGTCGCTTTGGTCGAGCTGCTGCGCCGGCGAGCCAAACCCAGTATCGGTCCGTGGATCCACCGCGGACTCACCAGCCAGGACGTGGTGGACACCGCGCTGATGATGGGCGTGCGCGACGTCGCCGATGAGCTGAGAATGCAGCTTCGTGACCAGGTTTCGGCATTGGCCGCG
Organism: Mycobacterium sp. NGS40; assembly: GCF_059812735.1. NCBI lineage: Bacteria > Bacillati > Actinomycetota > Actinomycetes > Mycobacteriales > Mycobacteriaceae > Mycobacterium > Mycobacterium sp. NGS40. Next base: position 42,986 of record NZ_JCALDG010000018.1, on the reverse strand, counting down.
CTTGCGAACACACATCGGGCCACCCCGATGGTGGCCCGCACCTTGACCCAGCAGGCCGCGCCCACCACATTCGGCGCCAAGGTAGCCGGGTGGTGCACCGGTCTGGTCGACGCCTACGAACGGCTGGGTGGCCTGACCACCCCGATCCAGGTCGGCGGTGCCGTCGGAACATGGTCGGCCACGACCGAACTCGCGGCGCTGCTCACCGACGCGGCCGATCCGCCGGAGGTGGCGGAGCGGGTCGTGCACAGTGCTGCGGCCGCTTTGGGTCTCGCCGTGCGAACGCCGTGGCATACCGCCCGGACGCCCGTCACCGCGGCGACGGATGCCTTCCTCGCATGCACCGATAGCTGGGGCCGAATCGCCTCGGACGTCGTTGTTCTGGTTCGCCCGGAGATCGGCGAGCTGAGCGAGCCGGCCGCCGAGCAGCGGGGCGGCTCGTCGTCGATGCCCCACAAGCGCAATCCGGTGTTGTCCATCTTGATTCGGCGCGCCGCGCTGTGCGCACCGCAGTTGGCCGCGACCCTGCACACCGCGGCGGCGCTGGCCAACGACGAGCGCCCCGACGGCGCCTGGCATGCCGAATGGGACACGCTGCGAACCCTGACCCGGCGGACCGTGGTCGCGGGCTCCCAGTGCGGCGAGTTGCTGGCCGGGTTGGCGGTACACGCCCCGCGGATGGCCGAGAACCTCAGTGCGGCAAATGTTCTCGGTGAGCAGCAGGTAATCGCCGAGCTGGCCGGGAAACCGCCGTCGCCAACCTATTTCGGTGCCGTCGACCGATTGATCGACGAGAGCCTAGGTCGCGCCGAGCGGGTAGTCGGCAAACGGAGTAGTGGCCCGTAGCGCCAGGGCGGCGTGCCCGGCAGCGGCGAGGCCGTCTTCGTAGATGCTGGCCAGCCAGATGTGCACCAGCGTGTCGATCACCCGGTCTTCTCGGATCGAGGGTTCCTCGGAGGTGAACGTCGCGGCCATCACCCGCTCGCTCAACATGTTGAGCGCGACGGACAGATCCTCTGCCGAGATGGTGTCCGGCGCCGCGCCGCGCTCACGTTCGGCCTTGATCGCGTTGGTGGTGAACGAGATCCACGTCTGCATCAGCGTCGACCACAACGCCCGGACTTCGGGGTTGGTGGACTTGGCCGAGGCGCCGGCCACCGCGACCGCCGGGTGTGATCCCGACACCGCGAAGAACGCCTCGATTCGGTCGCGCCACAGCGTGGCTGGATCGCCGGTCAGCTTGGCGCGCAGCGACTTGAGGGCGGCATGCGCCTTGGTGTTCATCTGGTCCAGCAACGACAACAGCACGGCATTTTTGGACTGGAAATAAAAGTAGAAGGTGGGCCGGGAGATGCCGGCGCCTTTCGCCAGATCGTCGACGGAGAAGTCGGCTAATGGCCGCTCTTCCAAGAGCCGCTCGGCGGTGGCAAGAATGGCCTTCTCGCGGTCGTCTCCCGAGTGATGCGACGCCCGACGGCCGCGCGAGGCATGCGCGTACCCGCTGTAGGCCGAGGGGTCGGACACGGCACATACCCTAGGGGTACATCGATATATGCCAGGGAAATTGTCGATTAAAACCAACAATAATGTCGATTAAGTTCAACATTTGTTGTCTGTCGATTCATTCGTCGACCCGGGCGAAAGGCGCAGCAGCAAGGCCGGCGCAAGACTACAAACTACCTTGCGACTCGGGACTTCCGCCCCTACTTCGGGCCCGACCGGTGATGGTCATCTATACATCGATCAACGATGTGCCAGCTGGGCAGACAGGACGACTGCTGATGTCGAAAGACAGTGACGACACGAACAAGAGTTGCCGCGTCGACGTGCTGATCGAAGAACACGAAGAGCGGACCCGGGCGAAGGCGCGACTGTCTTTGGCGGGTAGGAAGTTCGTCGGCATTGGGCTGGCACGACTCGATCCGGCGGACGAGCCGGTGGCCCGGATCGGTGACGAGCTCGCGATCGCGCGCGCGTTGACCGACTTGGCGAATCAGCTGCTCGCCGTGACGTCAACCGATATTCAAGCCAGCACCCATGAGCCGGTCACGGGCCTGCACCACTGAATCGGGCCTGTCACCGAATGCCGCGGCGGTCCCGGCCTCCTCCTACCCTAACCGGGACCGCCGCTTTCAAAAACTCTAGGAAGCCGCCGGATCGAGGTGACCGAGGAACCAATCGCGAGCCAGGATCGCGACCTGCTCGAGCGTGCCCGGCTCCTCGAAAAGGTGAGTGGCACCGGGAACCACGGCGACTTTGCACTCGGCGGGGATCGCCGCCTGCGCCTTCCGGTTCAGTTCAAGGACCATCTCGTCGTGCCCCCCGACGATCAACAGGGTCGGAGCCTCGACTTTGCGCAGCAACCCGTCCGCCAGATCGGGCCGCCCGCCCCGCGACACCACCGCGGCGACCTTGACACCTGGGTGCGCGGCCGCAGCCAGGGCGGCGCCCGCTCCGGTGCTGGCACCGAAGTACCCCACCGGCAATGATGCGGTATCGGGTTGAGCGGCCAGCCAGGTCGTGACGTGGATCAGCCGGTGCGCGAGCAACCCGATGTCGAAGACGTTGGACCGGTCGCGTTCTTCTTCGGGTGTCAGCAGGTCGAAAAGCACCGTGGCGAACCCGGCCGTGTTGAGTATTTCGGCGACATAGCGATTACGGGGGCTGTGCCTGCTACTACCGCTGCCATGCGCGAACACGATGACGCCCTTGGGGTGCGGGGGAATGGTGAGCTGGCCGGCCACGGATGCCGGACCGACAGCCACCCGAATTTCCTTGTCTATCATGGTGATCGGCCCAATCCTAAGGTCGCCGGCCGGCAAGGCGGTCGGTCGCGGCATAGCGCAACAACGCGGCAATTCCGTCGTTCGGTGCGATCCGATCGTCGGCCCGGACCAATGAGGCGCCGACGGCGATTGCGCTGAACGGCAACGCCTCGTCGGCCCGTGCGATGCGCTCCACCGCTTCGCCCAGTTCGGACAACGCGTCGGCATCGGGCGCGATCGTGGTGAGCGCTCGGCCGGTGACCACGACGGCATCGGCCAGGTCGCCGATGATCAGTGTGTCGATGTCGCCGTCCCGCAGTGCCGCGCACACGTCGGCGAGCCCCTGCGCTGCCAAGCCGGATCCGCGCCCGATTTCGGCTTCGAATCGGCTTGCGATGTCCGTCATTTCGAGACCGTGACGCCGGGCGAACTCCGCCGAGGTCGCTTCGTGGACCTCTTCCTCGTCGGCGCGGCCTTTGTGGGCGCCGCCGTGCAACTGCGAGACCCGTTGGGCAACCCGTTCCGGCAATTCGGCAAACAGATCTGCGCGTGCCGGAACCGCGCCGCTGACGAACACCACCTCGGGATTGGCTTCGTCCACCAGCCGGGTCAAGTGTTCAGCGACCGCACGGCAGTTCATCCGAATAGCTTCATCGGTCGTGTGTTGTAAGTCGCCGTAGCCATTCCAGCCGGCAGTGGCGGGCTTGTGCACCGGGTATCCGGCGCCTTCGACGCGAGTGGATGTGACGGTGGTGCCGTCGTAGAGGCTGATGTCGGCGCCGGTGTGGTCGACCGCGGCGAACACGTACACCGGTTGCCGCAACTCGCCTTCGATCAGCGGCAGGACATAGGGGTAATCCGAGAAGCGAACCACCGTGCTCGGGGGTGGGCAGCTGAGTTGTTCGTCGATCAGCACGTGGTCGCTGGTCGCGATCACCGCCCTGCCGCGCCGACCCACCGCGGGGCGGTGGTTGCACACCGCGTCCTCGAGCGTGCCGATGAGTTCCGGTCCCGCGCCCATGTTTTCAAGGTGCTTGCGTATTTCGTGCCACGTCGCTTCGAGTTGCTCGACCGCTCCTGCCGTGTCGTGCGAGTCGTCGAAATACACCGAGGCGAACGGGCCTTCCGCCTTTGCCAGCCCCCTGAGACGTTCGGATCGCATGTCGCACCTTTGCTGTTGTGTCTTCGTCTGCTGCTGGTCAACGTATGAAGGGCGACCGCGAACTCGCCAGAGTCATTAGCCCCCTGATAAGGGCCTTAAGTCCCGTGGTGTGTCGCACCATGTCGACAAGTGACCAACGCCCCGGGCCTTCGTGGCTTTCCGCCCTTACCGGCAGGCGGGCGGCGGCACAGCATGGAAGCGTCTGGGCAGTTCTGTGGAAGGGAGTCGGCCCATGAAGGCGCTGATCGTCTGCTCGTCGAAATCGCATGGCAATACCCGTCGCATCGCCGACCGGATGGCGCAGGTGCTCGACTGCGAGGTGATCGCCCCCGAGGTGGCCGACCCCGCGACACTGGGCGGCTATGACCTGGTGGGCTTCGGGTCCGGTATCTACTACATGGCGGTCGATGCCAGGCTGCGCAGCCTGATACGCCATCTGCCGGGCGTGCACCAGGTCCGGGCTTTCACCTTCTTCACCAGCGGCGCCCGCGAGATTCCACTCATGGGCTACCGCAAACCGGTGCGGAAAATGCTCGAAGCAAAGGGTTTTGACGTGATCGGTTCATTTTCCAGCCGCGGGTGGGACACGGTCGGCCCATTCGGATTCATCGGCGGGATCAACAGGGACCGGCCCAATGAGCACGACCTGGATCGTGCCGCGGCATTTGCGGCCCGCCTTCGCACGCAGGTGGAAAGTTCGCGCGCGGCCGGCTGAGGATACGGTTGGCCGGGCAGTTGGATCGCAACCGCCCGGCCAACGCCTTATCCGGCCGCTACTTACTCGTGGCCTCCGCGGCGCTGTGCACCACACTGCGGAAGAACTCGATCCGTGCGGTGGTCAATTCCTCCGCCAGGTCCAGTGCGGCGTCGACGACGGTTTTGCGTCGCGACTGCTCCGGAAGCACAGGGCTGATCTGATCGACGAACTTGCGTACCGCGTCGATCGCTTGCTTGCGGCCACTTTCGACCGACTCGAGCACGTCGTCAGAAAGTTCGGCCCAGCGCGGCTCGGGTTTTGCCGGTGCCTCTGTCATGATCCCCACTCCTACTCGAAACAAAGTCTTGCGGACGCCCACGACGGTACGACGTTTCGGGGGGTCAGCACGAGTGACTAAAGTCCTTTGTCCCAGCTGGACTTTCGAGATCCGCAACGGGCCCTAGGTCCCTAACGGACGGAACCGAGGCGGTGTTAGCGTGCCGTCATGGCAACGCCGACCGGCGACGACCGACAGCAGTCGGCCGCTTCTCATCGAAGCGCGCCCGGCGGTGCGTTGGTGGAGGCGATCACCCCTTTCGTGCATACCGGCCAGTACGTCACCCGGTCGTGGCGCGACTACCTCGGTCGTGCGTCGGACGAGCTCCCGATCGCGCGGCCCACCATCGCGCTGACGGCCCAGGCCTTTCGCGACGAGGTCGTCTTGGTGGGCCTGAAGGCGCGCCGCCCGATCAGCCGGCCCGATGTGTTCGAGCGCATCACCCGCGAGGTGATCGACGGGGTCCAGTTCTACGGGGACAAGGGCTGGCTGGAAAAGCCCAGGGGGTTCTTCGGTGAGCCACCAGTGCTTTCCGACGTCGAGATCCGGAAGGTGAAAGGGCGCAGGCGCTCATTCCAGCGCATCTTCTTCGACAGTGGGTACGCACCGCGTAGCGGTGAACCGGGCGCCCAACGATGGATGAGCTACACCGCGAATAATCGCGAATACGCCCTGCTGCTGCGCCATCCGCAGCCTCGCCCTTGGTTGGTGTGTATTCACGGCACCGAAATGGGCCGTGCTGCACTGGATCTCGCTCTTTTCCGGGCGTGGAAACTGCACGACGAACTCGGACTCAACGTGGTGATGCCGGTTCTCCCCATGCATGGGCCCCGAGCGCGCGGCTTGCCCAAGGGGGCGGTGTTCCCGGGCGAGGATGTGCTCGACGACGTGCACGCGACGGCTCAGGCGGTGTGGGACATCCGGCGGCTGTTGTCCTGGATTCGCTTACAGGAGCCCGAATCGCTGATCGGGTTGAACAGCCTTTCGCTCGGCGGCTACATCGCGTCGCTGGTGGCCAGCCTCGACAAGGGTCTTACCTGTGCGATTCTTGGTGTGCCCGTGGCAGACCTGGTCGAATTGCTGGGGCGCCATTCGGGTCTCGGTCACGACGACCCTCGCCGGCAGACGATGGAGTTGGCCGAACCCATCGGTCGCATGGTCTCGCCGTTGTCGCTCACTGCGCTGGTGCCCGCGCGGGGCCGCTTCATCTACGCCGGCATCGCCGACCGCGTGGTACATCCCCGCAAGCAGGTGACCCGCCTCTGGCAGCACTGGGGTAAACCGGAGATCGTCTGGTATCGCGGTGGTCACACCGGATTCTTCCGCTCACAGCCCGTGCAGCGGTTTGTGTGGGAGGCATTGCTGCAGTCCGGCCTGCTGGACGGGCCAGCCACGCAGCGCGACCGCCCTGCCTAGTTGCGGAGGTTGACATGCATCCGCTGGATCCGCTGGATGCGGCGATGATGGCCGCGGAGTTGGTGTCGAGCCCTATGCACGCCGGCGCCGTGCTGATCCTGTCGCCGCCGGCGGATGCCGGACCCGGCTACGTCGACGAACTGTATCGGGAAACACTCACCGCGAACGGATCGATAGACGCCCGGCTTCGCAGATACCCGCATCGTGGTATCGACACCGCCGGCGTCTGGGTGTGGCGGGACAGCGAGCGACTCGATGTGAGCCGACACTGCTTGCGCCGCACCGTCTCCGGAGGCTACGACGCGTTCTGGCGGCTGATCGGCGAGCTGGATGAAGAACGCCTCGACCGGTCCCGTCCGATGTGGATGTCCTATCTGATCGATGGTCTCCAGGATCGTCGATTCGCGTTCTACATCAAGGTGCATCACACCCTGATCGACGGTGTGGCCGGTCTTCGGATGATCGCCGACGCATTGAGCAGTGACCCGAAGCGGCGGTCGATGCCGCCCTTCTACGCCGAGCACCGCGACGGATCCTCGTCCCCACCCGTGTCACCGGGATTGGTGTCTCGTCTTACCGCGCCGCTACGGACGGTGATCGACACCACGGCGTCGAGCGTCGGTCTGATCGAACGAGTCGTCACAGGGGAGCTGTCGACGCTGATGGACGGCCTTGTCGGTTACACGACCGGGTGGCCCTTCGGAGCGCCCTACACCCGGTTCAACGGCCGGCTGGGGACCGAGCGGGCGGTCTGCGCGGGCAGCTGGGCCAAGGATCGTATCCAGGCTGTGCAAGAGGCGGCCGGTGTCACCGCCAACGACGTGGTCACCGCCATGGTGGCCGGAGTTGTACGGCTCTGGCTGGGCAACCGCGATGAAATACCCGACCATTCATTGGTTGGCGTCTGCCCGATCACGGTGCGCGATCGCATCGTTGACCCGTCAAATGACCAGCATGGCAACATGTTCGGTCTTTGGCTGTGCCCGTTGGGAACAAATCTGGATGACCCGATCGCACGACTACGACTGATTCACCGATCGATGTCGGAGGGTAAACGGTGGGTCGCGAAACGGGGATCGGCGGCATCACTACTGACGAATGCGGCGAGCATCGCCGCCACCGTCATTTCTCCGCTGCTGCCGTTCACGCCGAAGATACGGACGGGGTTCAACCTCCCGATATCGCACGTGCCGGGTCCTCAGGCTGAAATGTATTGGAACGGCGCTCATATCGAGGAGATCTATCCGGTGTCGACCGTTTACGACGGGATGGCGCTCAACGTCACGACCTGCTCGTACTCCGACCGCATCGGATTCGGCTACGCGGCTGGTCGCGACGTCGTGCCGGATATCGACACGCTGATTCCGCTGACGGAGCAATGCCTTGTCGAACTCGAATCCGCCCTGGGTGTGCGCTGATGCAGGGCAAAGGGGACTTCGGTCCCTACCGGCGCGCAATGACACGTGGTCAGATCGACCAGTACGGCCAACCATTCGCGCAAGATTCGGTGGGGACGGCATGACGCATCTGATCGGACCGATCACCAGGACAGCGGCGCTGCTCGCGCTGTTGTACGGTGCCCGACGCTATTACCGCAACTGGGGCACAACCAAAGCGGAATGCCGGATGCTGCTGCCCGGCGACAGATTGGTCGCCGATCCCGCCATCCAGTCAACCGAAGCGATCTACATCGACGCCCCCACGGCAGCGGTCTGGCCATGGCTGCTGCAGATGGGCCAGGACCGCGCCGGCTTCTACGGCTGCGAGGGCGCGATGAACGCGATCGGTCTCGGTTACCACCACACCGATCGAGTGCACCCCGAATGGCAACAGCTCGCGGTGGGAGACACCATTCGCCTGGCGCCCGAGGGCTGGCTGGGTCAGCCCGACGGGGTGACGTTCAGCGTCACGGAGATCGTGCCGGAAAAGTACCTGGTGCTCCATGCCACGACGTCGAACCCGGTCTCGGATGTGGTGTGGTCGTTCCACGTTCAGCCGCACTGGGAGGACCGGGTGCGACTCCTGTCCCGCGTCAGGATCGCGCTGCGCCGACCGGGCGCGGTGTTCGCCATGGAACTGGCCAGGCCGGTAGTGGCCTTCGGCACGCGGGGCTTGCTGCTCGGCATCAAACACCGCGTGGAGACGGCGTCGGGCATCGCGCACAGCCACGCCCGTTGATTCGGCTCGCGCGCGATGATCGCGACGGCGGTCAGTCGGCCCGCCTCGGGCTCATGCAGGGAGCGTTGGAAACCTGGGGGGCGCCGTCGATCGTCTCGACGCGTTCGTCGAACCCGATCTGGCACACCTCGAGTTGCAGGAGGCCTGAGAGTGAACACCGAAATGGCGGTTGCCGTCGCGGTCACCTTCGTCTGGCTCGGCATGGTGCTGGCCATCTCGTTCCTGGAAGCGCCGCTGAAATTCCGGGCGCCCAACGTCACGTTGCAGATCGGGCTCGGCATCGGGCGCCTCGTCTTCCGTGCGCTCAACACCGTCGAGGTCGCGTTCGCGATCATCATCCTGGCGGTCGTGGTGGACGGTCCGATGCCGATGCGGATCGGCATCGCGTTCGCTGTCGCGTTCGCGGCGCTGGCGATCCAGTTGGTCGCGGTGCGGCCCCAACTGACCCGCCGCTCCGACCAGGTGCTGGCCGGGCTGGACGCACCCCGCTCCCGCGCCCACTACGCCTACATCGCCCTGGAGGTGGTCAAGACCGTGGCGCTGATCGTGGCGGGGATACTGCTATTGACCGCGTGATACCCGAAGGCCGATCGTCAGCCCACCGCCGCACGAGGGGACCTACCAATGGAATCGATCTCGCTGACCAGCCTGGCCACCGAAAAGCTGGCCGAAGCCCGGCAGTCGCACAGCGGCCGAGCCGCCCACACCATCCACGGCGGACACGACCACGAACTCCGGCAGACCGTGCTGGCCCTGCTCGCCGACCACGACCTGTCCGAACACGACAGCCCCGGCGAGGCGACGCTGCAGGTGCTGCAGGGTCACGTGCGCCTGACGACCGGCAGTGACTCCTGGGAGGGTAAGACCGGCGACCATGTCGCGATCCCGCCGCAGCGCCATGCCCTGCACGCGGTCGAGGATTCGGTGATCATGCTGACCGTGCTGAAGAGCATCCCCGGCCAATCGCACTAGTGGCGATGCTATCCACGCCCTGGTCATCCGCGCTCGGCCTGCGGGTGCCCATCGTCAACGCTCCGATGGGCGGCGTCGCGGGCGGCCGGCTGGCCGCCGCGGTCAGTGCCGCCGGCGGTCTGGGCATGATCGGCATGGGCAGTGTCGCGACCAGGGAGCTGCTGGCTGCCCAACTGCGTCACGTCGACGGCCCATTCGGAATCGGGCTGGTGGACTGGGTGATGCGCACCGAGGCGGGACTGCTCGACGATGCCCTGGCCGCGCGGCCCGCACTGCTGTCGGTCAGTTTCGGTACCGACTGGTCGTGGGTCGACAAGGCGCACGCCGCCGGAATCCGCACTGTCACACAGGTTTACGACGCTCTGGGAGCGCGTCAGGCGGTCGACGCGGGCGTCGACATCCTAGTCGCGCGCGGTTCCGAGGGCGGCGGGCACGGCGATACGAGGCTCGGCACGCTGCCGCTGCTGGACGACGTGCTGGACGCCGTGTCGGTGCCGGTGCTCGCGGGCGGCGGTATCGCGTCGGCGCGCAGCCTGGCCGCGGTGCTGGCCGCCGGGGCCAGCGGCGCCTGGGTGGGCACTCGCCTGGCGGCCTGTCCGGAGGCGCTGACCGGCGACGGCAGCCGCGAGGCCCTGATCGCGGCCCGCTCCACCGACACCGCGGTCACCCGGGCCTTCGACGTCGCCAACGGTCTGCCGTGGCCGGCGCGGTTCCCGTCTCGGGTGTTGCGCAATGAGTTCGTCGCGCGCTACGCGGGCAAAGAGGACACGCTCGATGCGCCGGCCTGCGACGAGCTGGCCGCCGCGATCGACGCCGACGACCGCCGCATCGCCCCGGTCGATGCCGGTCAGGGCGTCGGCATGATCCGCGACGACGCGTCGGTGGCCGAGGTCATCGACACGATGTGCAGCGGCGCCCACCGGCTGCTGGCCGGCTGGGGCGCGTAGCGGTCAGACGGCGCGCAGGTAGCGCTGCGCGATCAGGCGCTGGCCGATCTTCACCACCGGTCCGCCCGCCTTGCTCCACCATGTCGCCGGCCGGGAGAACGCCGACACCTCGGCGAAGACCGCGTCGGTGGCGGGGTCGCGGCGCACGACGAAGCGTTCCTCGCCGCATTCCGGGTGGCCGGGCAGGGTGCCGTAGCCGAACCCGCGGATGTCGGGCTCGTCGACCACATAGACGACCCGGCACGGCGCGGGCACAAAGCCCAGCCGCACCACCACCACCGCGTCCTGCACAACGACCTCGGAGGACGCCTGTACCCGCAGCCCCGACCCGCGCTGCATCCCCCAGTACATCACTGCCTCGGCGGCTCGCTCGAATCGCGGCCGGCCCGTGCCGATCTGGCGCTCGACGTGTTGATAGTGGAACCCGGCGGGCTGCTCACCGGCCGCGGTGGCACCGACCTCGGAGTATGTCAGCGGAAGTTTCTCGAGTGCGGCTAAGTCCACCCGCCCGAGCGTACGGTCGTAATCGTGACCACACAAAACTCGAAAACTGTTGCCGCTGCGTCCGGAACGTTCACGCTCGGCGGCGATCTGACCGTCAACCGCCTCGGGTTCGGGGCGATGCGCATCGTCGGTAAGGGCGTGTGGGGCCCGCCGGCTGATCGCGACGAGTGCGTTCGGGTGTTGCGCCGCGCCGTCGAACTCGGCGTGGACCTGATCGACACCGCGGACTCCTACGGTCCCTATATCTCCGAGGAGATCATCCGCGAGGCGTTGTACCCCTACGACGACATCGTGATCGCCACCAAGGCCGGGTTTCTGCGGACCGGTCCGGATGTCTGGGTCGAGATGGGCTTCCCGGCGTACCTGCGGCAGGAAGTCGAGATGAGCCTGCGCCGCCTGGGTGTCGAGACCATCGACCTGTTGCAGCTGCACCGCGTCGACCCCAAGTGGCCGTTGGCCGACCAGGTCGGCGAGCTGGCGAAGCTCAAGCAAGAAGGCAAGATCCGCCACATCGGCCTGTCCGAGGTCAGCGTCGACCAGCTCAAAGAGGCGCTGCGGATCACCGAGATCGTGTCGGTGCAGAACATGTACAACCTGACCGTTCGCCGCGCCGAACCGCTGTTGGACGTCGCGACCGAGCAGGGGATCGGCTTCATCCCGTACTTCCCGCTGGCGGCCGGGCCGCTGGCCGCTGCCGACGGCCCGCTGCAGCGCATCGCCGCCGACCACCACGCGTCGCCGTCGCAGCTGGCCCTGGCCTGGTTGCTGAAGCGCTCGCCGGTGATGCTGCCGATCCCGGGCACGTCGAAGGTGGCGCACCTGGAGGAGAACGTGGCCGCGGCCGAGATCACGCTGTCCGACGAGGAGTTCGAGACCATGGCGGCCGCCGCTTCCTAGCCGCGAACCTGTATTCCACGACGCGTTTCGCGAGTGAACCCGTCGGTAGTTGCAGTCTCGCGGCTCGCATACGGTGTTCTGGTGGCCGGCGAGCATCAGAAACACCCCGGTGGGGGATTCAACCCACCCGAGCCGACGACCAAGGGCGGCCCCGACTACGGCCGGTTCATCGACGCGGTGCGCAAGCTGCAAGATCACGCCCGTGCCGTCGACGCGCCCGACGAGGTCATCACCGAGGCCGCGGACACGCTGGAGAAGCTGTCCGCGCTGCTGAGCCCGTACGACGCCGACGAGTGGGCGTCGCCGTCGGGCCGCCGGATGGACCTGCCGCTGCGCGGCAACATCCTGACCGTGCCGATCGGGGCGCATAAGACCGAGGACGGCCGGATGGCGGGCTGGGCGCGCTTCGCGCGATTCCACCTGGGCCGCAACGGCGCGGTGCACGGCGGATCGCTGGGCATGCTGTTCGACACCGTGCTCGGCCTGACGACGTCGGTGCTCACCGGCAGCCCGCGCCAGCGCACCGCTTACCTGAAGATCGACTACCGCCACATCGTGCCGATCGAAAAGGAGCTGCAGTTCGACGCCGGCATCGACAAGGTGGACGGCCGGAAAATCTTCGTGTCGGGCAAGTTGACCGACGGTGACACGTTGCTGGCCGAAGCCGAGGCGTTGTTCGTGAAACTCAAGCCGGGCCAGCCCTGACGCCGCGGCGACCAGGTGCGCCGAGTCTGAAACCACGCAGGCCTGCACCGGCGTGTCGGGTGCGTGGGTTCAGTGTCGCGATGGCGGCGAGGCCCGGCAGCCGTTAACGCCGTGGGTTCTGCGAGGTCCGCCCCGATAGCATGACTCTGAATTAATCGCCGATCACATCCCGCAGAAACCTTGGAGACCACCGCAGATGAGCGCCCCCGCAGAGTCCGTCCCCGGAGCAGACGGCGGCGACCCGCAGCACCCGGTTGCGCCGGGTTTGCGACCGCCGCAAGCCCCGATCCGGGTTCCTGCCGGGACTTCGGCGGCCGCCGCGGTCGGGGAGGCGGGGTTGCCACGCCGGGGCACGCCCGACGCGATCGTGGTGGTGCGCGACGCCGACGGCAAGCTGCGAGACCTGAGTTGGGTGCCCGAGGCCGACGCCGAGGTGGTCCCGGTCGCGGCCAATACCGACGAGGGCCGCAGCGTCATCCGGCACTCGGCCGCACACGTGCTGGCCCAGGCCGTCCAGAGCCTGTTCCCGCAGGCCAAACTGGGGATCGGGCCGCCCATCGCGGACGGCTTCTACTACGACTTCGACGTAGCGGAGCCGTTCACCCCCGAAGACCTGGAAAAGCTCGAAAAGAAGATGCGCCAGATCGTCAAGGACGGGCAGCTGTTCGACCGGCGGGTTTACGAATCCAGGGAGGCGGCGCGCGAGGAACTGGCCGACGAGCCCTACAAGCTCGAACTCGTCGACGACAAGTCCGGCGACCCCGACGTCATGGAGGTGGGCCCGCCCGGTTCCAATGACGAACTGACCGCCTACGACAACCTCAATCCCCGCACCCGCGAACGGGTCTGGGGTGACCTGTGCCGCGGGCCGCATATCCCCACCACCAAGCACATCCCGGCGTTCAAGCTCACCCGCAGCTCGGCCGCCTACTGGCGCGGTGACCAGAGCAACGCCAGCCTGCAACGCATCTACGGCACCGCGTGGGAGTCACCGGAGGCGCTCGACAAGCACCTGGAGCTGCTCGAGGAGGCGCAGCGGCGCGACCATCGCAAGTTGGGCGTCGAGCTGGACCTGTTCAGCTTCCCCGACGAAATCGGTTCCGGGCTGGCGGTTTTCCACCCCAAGGGCGGCATCATCCGGCGCGAGCTGGAGGAGTACTCGCGGCGCAAGCACATCGAGGCCGGCTACGAGTTCGTCAACACCCCGCACATCACCAAGGAGCAGCTGTACATCACCTCGGGCCACCTCGAGTGGTACGCCGACGGCATGTATCCGCCGATGCACCTGGACGCGGAGTTCAACGCGGACGGCTCGGTGCGTAAACCGGGGCAGGACTACTACCTCAAGCCGATGAACTGCCCGATGCACCACCTGATCTACCGGTCCCGCGGACGCTCGTACCGCGAGCTTCCGTTGCGGCTCTTCGAGTTCGGCAGCGTGTACCGCTACGAGAAGTCCGGCGTGGTGCACGGCCTGACCCGGGTGCGCGGCATGACCCAGGACGACGCGCACATCTACTGCACGCGCGAGCAGATGCGCGACGAGCTGAGTTCGCTGTTGCGCTTCGTGCTCGACTTGCTGGCCGACTACGGGCTCGACGACTTCTACCTGGAACTGTCCACCAAGGACCCGGAGAAGTACTCCGGCTCTGACGAGATGTGGGACGAGGCGACCGAAGTGCTGCGGGAAGTGGCCGTGGCCTCCGGGTTGCATTTCGTTCCCGACCCCGGTGGCGCGGCGTTCTATGGGCCGAAGATCTCCGTGCAGGTCAAGGACGCGTTGGGCCGCAGCTGGCAGATGTCGACGATTCAGCTCGACTTCAACATGCCGGACCGATTCGAGCTGGAATACACCGCGCCGGACGGTTCGCGGCAGCGGCCGGTGCTGATCCACCGGGCGCTGTTCGGGTCCATCGAGCGGTTCTTCGGCATTCTGACCGAGCACTATGCCGGGGCCTTCCCGGCGTGGCTGGCGCCGGTGCAGGTGGTCGGCATCCCCGTCGCCGACGAGCACGCGGCCTACCTGGAAGATGTTGCCGCGCAACTGCGCTCGCGTGGTGTGCGGGTCGAGGTGGACAGCAGTGACGACCGGATGGCCAAGAAGATCGTCAACCACACCAATCAGCGCGTCCCGTTCATGTTGCTGGCGGGCGACCGCGACGTCGAGGGCGGGGCGGTCAGCTTCCGCTTCGGCGACCGCACCCAGATCAACGGCGTGCCGGTTGGCGCCGCGATCGATACCATCGTCAAGTGGATTGCCGACCGCGAGAATGCCGCTCCCACACAAGAACTGGTAAAGGTAGCCGGCGGTGAGTGAGCAGGACGGCGCCGGTCGCGGCGAGGACAGCATTCTCGACAGAGGTGTCGGCGAGCGCGACCACCTGCAACGATTGTGGACGCCGTACCGGATGACGTACCTGGCCGAGGCGCCGGCCAAGCGTGGCCCCAACGCTTCAGGCAAACCCGAGGAGCCGTTCACCGACATTCCGCAACTGCCCGACGAAGAGGGTCTGGTGGTCGCGCGCGGCGAACTCGTCTATGCCGTGCTCAACCTCTACCCGTACAACCCCGGGCACCTGATGGTGGTGCCCTACCGGAAGCTGTCCGAAATCGAGGACCTCACCGACGCCGAGAGCGCGGAGCTGATGGCCTTCATCCAGAAGGCGATTCGGGTGATCAAGAACGTGTCGCGGCCGCACGGCTTCAACGTCGGCCTGAACCTGGGAACGTCGGCGGGCGGGTCGCTGGCCGAACACCTGCACGTGCACGTGGTGCCGCGCTGGGGCGGCGACGCGAACTTCATCACGATCGTCGGCGGCGCGAAGGTGATCCCGCAGTTACTGCGCGAGACGCGTCAGTTGCTGGCGACGGAGTGGGCTAAACAGCAATGAGTCGCGCCGACGACGATGCAGTGGGGGCACCCCCAGCCGCGAAGCGGCGAGGGGGACGTAGCGATGAGGTGGGGGCACCTCCCGCTTGCGGGGGAGAGTGGCGCTATGAGTAAGGCGCCCTTCCTGTCCCGGGCCGCGTTCGCCCGGCTCACCACCCCGACGGCCAGGGCGCTGCTGCGGGTGGGCCTGACGCCGGACGCCGTCACGATCCTGGGCACCGTCGTTGCCGTGGCGGGGGCGCTGACGTTGTTCCCGATGGGCAAGCTGTTCGCCGGCGCCTGCGTGGTCTGGTTCGCCGTGCTTTTCGACATGGCCGACGGTGCGATGGCCCGCGAGCGCGGCGGCGGCACCCGCTTCGGCGCGGTGCTGGACGCGTCGTGCGACCGCGTCAGCGACGGCGCGGTGTTCAGCGGGCTGCTGTGGTGGATCGTCTTCGGGTTGCATGACAAACCGCTGGCGGCGGCGACGTTGATCTGCCTGGTCACCTCGCAGGTGATCTCCTACATCAAGGCCCGGGCCGAAGCCAGCGGACTGCGCGGCGACGGCGGGATCATCGAACGACCGGAACGGCTGATCATCGTGCTGGTCGGCGCGGGTGTGTCGGACTTTCCGTTCGTCGCCTGGCCGCCGGCGCTGCCGGTGGCGATGTGGGTGCTGGCGGCGGCCAGCGTGGTCACCTGCGTGCAGCGCCTGCACGCGGTGCGGACCTCGCCGGGCGCGTCCGAACCCCTGCCGCCCGCGCAGCCAAGCGGCGAGACGAGCGCGCCGTGATCTCGACTCCGTCCGGCTTGAAAGCACTCACCGCGCCGCGCGAGGCGTTCACCAGGACGGCGAGCGACTGGGCGTACGCCACCGGCTGGATGGCGGTGCGCGCGGTCCCAGAGTTCGCCGCGCGCAACATATTCGACACCGGAGCGCGTTACGCCGCCCGCAACGGCGGCCCCGACCAGCTGCGCAGGAACCTGGCCCGGGTCATCGGCGTGCCGCCGGCCCAGGTACCGGACAGCCTGATGCGGGCGTCGCTGGAGTCCTATGCGCGCTACTGGCGCGAGGCATTCCGGCTGCCGTCGATGGACTACCGCGCGCTGGCCCGCCGGGTCGATGAGACGTTCGTGGGAGCCGACAATATCGACGCGGCCCTGGCGGCTGGTCGTGGTGTGGTGCTCGCGCTGCCGCACAGCGGGAACTGGGACATGGCCGGGCTGTGGCTGGCGCAGACACGCGGCACCTTCACCACGGTCGCGGAGCGACTCAAACCCGAGTCGCTGTACCGGCGTTTCATCGCCTACCGGGAAAGTCTTGGCTTCGAGGTGCTGCCGCTGTCCGGCGGCGACCGTCCGGCCTTCGAGGTGCTGTGCGAGCGGCTGCGGGCCAACCGGGTGGTGTGCCTGATGGCCGAGCGCGATCTCACCCGCACCGGCGTCGAGGTCGACTTCTTCGGCGAGCCCACCCGGATGCCGGCCGGGCCGGCCAAGCTCGCGATCGAAACAGGGGCGGCGCTGTGCCCGGCGCATTGCTGGAATGAGCCCGACGCCTGGCCCGTCGAGATATTTCCGCCGCTGGACTGTTCCAGCGGCGATGTCCGCACCATCACCCAGGCGCTGGCCGATCGATTCACGATAAACATCGCCGCCCACCCCGAGGATTGGCACATGCTGCAGCCGCAGTGGCTGGCCGATCTCTCCGACGACAGACGTGCCCGGCTGAAGGAAGCCTGATGCGAATCGGGATGGTCTGTCCCTACTCGTTCGACGTGCCGGGTGGGGTGCAATCGCATGTGCTGCAGCTGGCCGAGGTGCTGCGCGAGCGGGGCCACTACG
Organism: Mycobacterium sp. NGS40; assembly: GCF_059812735.1. Classification (NCBI taxonomy): domain Bacteria; kingdom Bacillati; phylum Actinomycetota; class Actinomycetes; order Mycobacteriales; family Mycobacteriaceae; genus Mycobacterium; species Mycobacterium sp. NGS40. The sequence goes on along the minus strand of NZ_JCALDG010000018.1, from coordinate 25,695 downwards.
TCAGCGTGCTGGCTCCCGCATCGCCACACGTCAGACTGCCCGAGTACGTCGTCTCGGCCGGTAAGGCCATCCCGATTCCCTACAACGGGTCGGTGGCGCGGCTGCAATTCAGTCCCGCGGTCCACGGCCGGGTTCGGCGCTGGCTGGCCGAGGGTGACTTCGATGTGCTGCATCTGCACGAACCGAATGCTCCCAGCCTGTCGATGTGGGCGCTGCGCATCGCCGAGGGTCCGATCGTGGCCACCTTTCACACCTCGACCACGAAATCGCTGACGCTGTCGGTCTTTCAGGGCGTGCTGCGGCCCTGGCACGAGAAGATCGTCGGCCGCATCGCGGTGTCCGATCTGGCCCGGCGCTGGCAGATGGAGGCACTCGGCTCCGACGCGGTGGAGATCCCGAACGGGGTCGACGTCGCCGCACTTGCCTCGGCGCCGCTGCTGGAAGGCTATCCGCGGCCGGGCAAGACGGTGTTGTTCTTGGGCCGTTTCGACGAGCCGCGCAAGGGCATGGAGGTGCTGCTCGAGGCGCTGCCGCGGGTGGTGGAATGTTTCGGCGATCTGCAGGTGCTGGTCGTCGGGCATGGTGATGAGGACGAATTGCGCACCAAGGCAGGCGGTTTGGCAAAGCACATGCGCTTTCTTGGCCAGGTCGACGACGGCGCAAAGGCGTCGGCGATGCGCAGTGCGGACGTCTATTGCGCGCCCAACATCGGCGGCGAGAGTTTCGGCATCGTGCTGGTGGAGGCGATGGCCGCGGGCACGCCGGTGGTGGCCAGCGATCTGGATGCCTTCCGGCGCGTGCTGCACGACGGTGACGCCGGACGGCTGGTGCCGGTCGGCGACGCCGCGGGACTGGCCGACGGGCTGATCGAGATGCTCGAAAGCGACGCGCTGCGAGAGCGTTACGTGGCCGCGGCGTGCGAAGTGGTTTCCCGCTACGACTGGTCGGTGGTGGCCGACCAGATCATCCGCGTGTACGAGACGGTCGCCGGCTCGGGCGTCAAGGTTCAGGTGGCGGGCTGATGGCCTGGCCGCTCGTCGTCATCGCGCTGCTGGTCGTCCTGATCGCCGTACTCGCGGGGATCGGCGTCTGGGCGATCCAGACAGCGCAGCGGCTGAACCGCCTGAACATTCGCTATGACCTTTCCTGGCAAGCCCTCGACAGCGCGCTGGCGCGGCGCGCGGTGGTGGCGCGTGCCGTCGCGATCGACGCTTACGGCGGCTCCTCGAATAGCCTCGAAGGCCGGCGGCTGGCCGCGCTGGCCGACGCCGCCGAGCGGGCGCCCCGGCAGTCGCGGGAGAACGCCGAAAACGAATTGTCGGCGGCACTGGCGATGGTCGATCCCGCGGCGCTGCCGGCCGGTCTGATCGCCGAGTTGGCCGACGCCGAAGCCCGGCTGCTGCTGGCCCGCCGCTTCCACAACGACGCCGTCCGCGACACCTTGGCGCTGGGGGCGCGGGGCCCGGTTCGTGCCCTTCGGCTCGGTGGAACGGCCGCGCTGCCAAGCTATTTCGAGATCGTCGAGCGAGCACACGCGCTGGCGCAGACCCCGCACGGGGTGCCCAAACACCGGACCTCGGCGCGGGTGGTGTTACTCGATGAGGCCGGCGCGGTGCTGTTGCTGTGCGGTTCGGATCCGGCGATCCAGGAATCGGCGCCGCGGTGGTGGTTCACGGTGGGCGGCGAGGTGCGCCCAGGCGAACGGCTGGCCGAGGCGGCCGCGCGGGAGTTGGCCGAAGAGACCGGTTTACAGGTGGAAGCGGCCGAGATGGTCGGGCCGATCTGGCGGCGCGACGAGGTCTTCGAGTTCAACGGCACACTGATCGACAGCGAGGAGTTCTTCTTCGTGCGTCGCGCTCGGCGCTTCGAGCCGGTGTGCACGGGCCGGACCGAGCTGGAACGCCGCTACATCCATTGCCACCGCTGGTGCGACGCCAATGACATCGCCGAACTGGTGGCTGCGGGCCAGACCGTGTACCCGCGCCAGTTGGCCGAACTGCTTGCCGAGGCAATTACCTTGGCAGACAACGATACACCGGGCCGATCGCCCCGGCTACAGTCGATCCGCTGAGCTAGAACCCGCTCGCGACAGCGTTGGAGGCCAGTGGCGGCAAGGCGGAGATCAACGGGTTCGAGATGCCGGCCGTGGCGCCCTGGCTGACGTAGCCGGCGACACTGAGCGGGTTGAGCGCCGGGAGGAAGCCGGGCGCGTAGCCCAGGTCGACGATCGGCTTGAGGAACGGTTGGAGCAAGTCCGCCAACGGATTTCCGAGGATCGGAACGAACATCCGCAACGGGTCCAGCAGCGGCAACTGCGTGGTCGGCATGAAGTAGAAACTCAGGTTGCCGATCTGGCTTTGGATGGCGTTGGCGACCTGTGCCGCGGGCAGGTAGGGCACCGTGGCGTGCAGATTCAGGAAGCCGAACAGCGCGTTGATGTCCGACGGCAGCCACAACGGGTGCGCCGGGAAGTCGGCGACCGCGTCGTATTGCAGCGTGAAAATCGAAGTCGCGTAGGACGTCGTCAGCGGCGTGGGCCAGTTGAAGGTACCGAAGCCCGGAATCCAGTGCGTCAGAACGCCGCCCATCGGATTGTTCGGGTCGGCCAGCAACACGAAGTTCAGCAGGTTTGAGTCAGGGCGCAACGCGGTCGGAAGTGCCTGCAGATAGCGCATTTCCAGGCTGGCGATCGTGGCACTCTGCGAATAGCCAACGACGACAACCTGATTGCCCTGGGTGGTTTGCGCCAGGATCGCACTGTTGAGGGTCGCAAAACCGCTGTAGACGGACCTGCCGAAGGTGGTGTCACCGATGCCGGTCACCGGCCAGAACTGTTCCGGGGTTTGCAAACTCACCAGGGTGTACCCCGAGTAGTTCTGGGCCAGATACGTCTGCTCGATCGACGTCATGTAGTTCAGGTCCGGTGTCGGGTTCCCGGTGCCGCCCATGATCAGCGCGATTTTCTGTTGCGACGCCGGCTGCGTGGCGGCCGCGTTGGCCATCTCGGTTTCGGCGTAGGCGTTCTTCGCGGTGATCAAGGTCTGCACGAACTGGGTGTGGAACAGCTCCGCCTGCGCGCTGAGGGCCTGATACTGCGCGGCCTGCGCGTCCAGGAACGCGGCGGTGCGCACCGATACCGAATCCGTGCCCGGCGCAAGCACTCCCGTCGTCGGGACCGCTACGGAGGCGTTGGTCGCCTCCAGCTCCGCGCCGATTCCCTGCAGCGCGTCGGCCGCCGTCGCCATCGCGTCGGGGTCGGTGATCACGAAGGACATCGGGGGAGTCCCTGACTAGTCCAGCACCGGGCGGGGGGCTTTGCGGGCCGCGGCGACCGCTGGGGGGACGGCACTCATCAATCGCCCGGGCACGTTCATCGAGGGCAGCGACGGCGTGCTGCCCGCGCTCGGCGATATCGGGGTTACCGGGGCGCCGGCCATCCCGGCCGCCCCGGCCGCCGCGGGGATCTGCGGTGCCGCCGGCGCGGCATTGGCCCAGTTGGCCGGCACCGACAGCGGCCCGATCGTGGCGGCTCGGCCCGCGCTCGCGGAGACCATGCCGGTGAGCTGGGCCGCACCGGTTCCACCCACCGCTGGACTGGCCGCGGACGCCAGCACCGGATCGAGCGCGGGGACGCTGGCGGCCGCGCTCATCAGGGGATTGGCGCCGGACATCAGCTGACCCATGGCCATTTGCATGGGCTGCATCGCGAACTGGGCGGGCGTCGAGAGCATCTGCATCTGCGACATCGGGTTCATCAACTGCTGCGCCAGCGAATTGACCACCGAGTTGATCAGCTGCTCGGCGAATGAGGTGAAAGTCGGGGCGGGCAGGCTGGTCAGGGTCAACGGCGGGTCGGCGAAGGGTGTCCAGCCTGCCTCTGCGGCCGTGGTGCTGGCGTCGTAGCCGGTCATGGCCGCAACGTCCTGGGCCCAGAATTCGGTGTACTCGGCCTCGGTCGCGGCGATCGCCGCGGTGTTCTGACCCAGGATGTTGGTCGCGATCAGCGTCATCAGCAGGGCGCGGTTGGCCGCGACGACCTCGGGGGGCACGGTGGCGGTGAACGCCGTTTCGAAGGCGCCGGCCGACAGCCGGGCCTGGATGGCCAGCAACTCCGCCTTGGCCGACGTGCCAGTCAGCCACTGCACATACGGGGCTGCCGCGGTGGCCATCGTCATCGACGCCGGCCCCTGCCACGCCCCGCCGGTCAGCGTCGAGACGGTGGTCTGGAAGGAACTGGCCGCCGACGCCAGCTGAGCGGCCAACGCGTCCCAGGCCGCCGCCGCTGCCCAGATCGTCCCCGAGCGCGGTCCGGCATAGATGCGCGCGGAATTAATTTCCGGCGGCAACAGCACGAAATCCGGCAACATCCGGGACCTCTTCTCGGCCAACCGCGATGGCCGGTGTGACCAGGGGTCCAGCCCCGTTGATTCGCACCAGCTGTGACGGCCTGCGCAAATAGCTGTCGCAATATTTAGCACAATGTGACGGTCGCCGCACCCACCTGTTGGACATATGTCGAACCCGTGGCACAAACGGCGGGAAAACTCGGTTGTCACTCACCACTAGAGTGGAACCGCGATGGTTCGAGGAGAGAAGGGGCTAGTGGACAGCGGCGCACAGTCGAGCCAGGCCAACCAGACGGGAACGGCGCGCGTCAAGCGCGGCATGGCCGAGATGCTCAAGGGCGGCGTCATCATGGACGTCGTCACCCCGGAGCAGGCCCGAATCGCGGAAGGTGCCGGCGCCGTCGCGGTGATGGCGCTGGAGCGAGTGCCCGCCGACATCCGCGCGCAGGGCGGCGTCTCACGCATGAGCGACCCGGACATGATCGAGGGCATCATCTCCGCGGTCACAATCCCGGTGATGGCCAAGGCGCGCATCGGGCATTTCGTCGAGGCGCAGATTCTGCAGAGTCTCGGCGTGGACTACGTCGACGAATCCGAGGTGCTCACACCCGCCGACTACACCCACCACATCGACAAGTGGAAGTTCACCGTGCCCTTCGTGTGCGGGGCGACCAATCTGGGTGAGGCGCTGCGTCGGATCAGCGAGGGCGCGGCCATGATCCGGTCCAAGGGTGAGGCCGGCACCGGGGACGTGTCCAACGCGACCACCCACATGCGCGCCATCGGCGGCGAGATCCGCCGCCTGACGTCCCTGTCCGAGGACGAATTGTTCGTTGCCGCAAAGGAATTGCAAGCGCCCTACGATCTCGTCGTCGAGGTGGCGCGGGCCGGCAAGCTGCCGGTCACATTGTTCACCGCCGGCGGCATCGCGACTCCGGCCGACGCGGCGATGATGATGCAACTCGGCGCCGAGGGCGTGTTCGTCGGCTCGGGCATCTTCAAGTCCGGCGATCCGGCACAGCGCGCCGCCGCGATCGTCAAGGCCACCACGTTCTTCGACGATCCCGACGTGCTGGCCAAGGTTTCGCGCGGCCTGGGCGAGGCGATGGTGGGCATCAACGTCGAGCAGATCGCAGCGCCGCATCGCCTGGCCGAGCGCGGCTGGTAATAATCGGCTGTGGCGATCGAACAGATCCTCGATCTCGAGCAACTCGAGGTCAACATCTACCGCGGCAGCGTCTTCAGCCCGGAGTCCGGATTCCTGCAGCGCACCTTCGGCGGACACGTCGCCGGCCAGTCACTGGTTTCGGCGGTACGCACCGTCGAGCCGCGCTACCAGGTGCACTCCTTGCACGGCTACTTCCTGCGGCCCGGAGATGCGTTAGCGCCCACCGTTTTCATCGTCGAGCGCACCCGCGATGGCGGCTCGTTCGCCACCCGGCGGGTCAACGCGATCCAGCACGGGGAAATCATCTTCAGCATGGGGGCGTCCTTCCAGACCGATCAGGAAGGCATCCACCACCAGGACGCGATGCCGTTCGCGGCGCCGCCGGACGGGCTGCCCGGGCTGGACTCGATCAAGGTCTTCGACGATGCCGGATTCAAGCAGTTCGAGGAGTGGGACGTCTGCATCGTGCCGCGTGATCGCTTGGAGTTGTTGCCCGGCAAGGCATCTCAGCAGCAGGTGTGGTTTCGTCACCGTGATCCGCTGCCGGACGACCCGGTGCTGCACATCTGCGCGCTCGCCTACATGAGCGACCTCACGTTGCTGGGTTCGGCGCAGGTCACCCACCTCGACGTGCGCGAGCATCTGCAGGTGGCATCGCTGGACCACGCGATGTGGTTCATGCGGGCATTCCGGGCCGACGAGTGGCTGCTCTACGACCAGTCGTCGCCGTCGGCCAGCGGCGGTCGCTCGCTGTGCCAGGGCAAGATCTTCACCCAGTCCGGCGATATGGTCGCCGCGGTCATGCAGGAGGGGCTGACCCGCTTCAAGCGCGGACACCAGTCGTGAGCCGCCCGAAGATCGGCGTTTTGGCGCTGCAGGGCGACACTCGGGAACATCTGGCGGCGCTGCGCGATGCCGGGGCCGACTCACTTCCCGTGCGCCGGCGTGACGAGATCGAGTCGATCGACGGGCTGGTCATCCCGGGCGGTGAATCCACCACGATGAGTCACCTGCTGGCAGACCTCGACCTGCTCGAGCCGTTGCGGGCGCGGCTGGCCGATGGGCTTCCGGCCTACGGCGCGTGCGCCGGCATGATCATGCTCGCCAGTGAGATCCTCGATGCCGGTGTCAACGGGCGCCAGGCACTGCCGCTGCGCGCGATCGATATGACGGTGCGGCGCAACGCTTTCGGACGTCAGGTCGATTCGTTCGAAGGCGATGTCGAGTTCGCGGGTCTGGACGGCCCGGTGCGGGCGGTGTTCATCCGGGCGCCGTGGGTCGAACGAATCGGAGACGGCGTGCAGGTGCTGGCCAAGGCCGCCGGACACGTCGTCGCGGTCCGGCAGGGGCAGAAGCTGGCGACGGCGTTTCATCCGGAGATGACGGGGGACCGGCGCATCCACCAGCTGTTCGTCGATATCGTGCGCGGCGGCAGCTAGCGCGTGCTCTCGTCCGCAACGTTGCCGTCGGACTGCTGCAAACCCGGCGCGTCCGGGTCGTCGTGCTGATGCTCGAGTTGTTCCTGCTGCAGGCGCTGCTCTTCGGTGGGCTGTCTGGCGTCCTGCGGCTCTTTGGGCTGATTCACCCGGTTAGGTTCGCCCGAATCGCGCGCGCCGAAACAGGCATGTCCGCTCGAGTGTGCATCGAGGGCGCTCAGTGTGAATACAGGTCGGCGTCCGTTCACACTCAACCCCGGGGAGAGGCCGGGTAGTCCGTCCCGGCCGTCCACGTAGACTTGTCGGCGAACTTTACGTAACAGAAGAGGTAGAAGACACCGATGAGCGGCCATTCCAAGTGGGCCACCACCAAGCACCAGAAGGCCGTCAAAGACGCGCGCCGCGGCAAGGAGTTCGCCCGGCTGATCAAGAACATCGAGGTCGCCGCCCGCACCGGCGGCGGTGACCCGGCCGGCAACCCGACGCTCTACGACGCCATCCAGAAGGCGAAGAAGACCTCGGTGCCCAACGACAACATCGAGCGGGCGCGCAAGCGGGGCGCCGGCGAGGAAGCCGGCGGCGCCGATTACCAGACGATCATGTACGAGGGCTACGGGCCCAACGGCGTGGCCGTGCTGATCGAATGCCTCACCGACAACCGCAACCGCGCGGCGGGCGAGGTCCGGGTGGCGGTGACCCGCAACGGCGGCACCATGGCCGACCCGGGCTCGGTGTCGTACCTGTTCACCCGCAAGGGCGTCGTCACGCTGGAGAAGAACGGCCTGTCCGAGGACGATGTGCTCACGGCCGTGCTGGAGGCGGGCGCCGAGGACGTCAACGACCTGGGCGACAGCTTCGAGATCATCTCCGAGCCGACCGACCTGGTCGCGGTGCGCACCGCACTGCAGGACGCCGGCATCGACTACGACTCGGCCGAGGCCAGCTTCCAGCCCTCGGTGAGTGTGCCGGTCGACGTCGACGGGGCCCGCAAGGTGTTCAAGTTGGTCGACGCCCTGGAGGACAGCGACGACGTGCAGAACGTCTGGACCAACGTCGATCTGTCCGACGAGGTAATGGCCGCCCTCGACGAGGACTGATTAGTCGTATCCGTGCCGCATGTCTTCGACGATGCGCGGGTTGTCCAGCGTCGACGGTTCCAGCGGACGCGGCGCGATGTCGTCGGAGAATACCGTCGCGGCCTGCAGCACTTGCGGATTGAGGTAGCGCAGCGGCGGTGCGTCGGCGGGCATGGTGGGTACCGGTGCGGCCGCTCCGGCCTGCGCGGGGGCTGCCAACGCGAAGCCCCAGTCGCCGAACGTCGGCACATGCACGTGGTAGGGCGTGACGGCGTACCCCGCCGCACGCATCGTCGACACCGTGCGCCAGAACGCGGTCGGCGTGGAGAACGGGCTGCCCGCCTGGACCACAACGAGGCCATTCGGCGAAAGCGCATGCGCGACAAGGGCATAGAACTCACTCGAATAGAGCCGGCCCAGCACAGGGGTGTCCGGGTCGGGCAGGTCGACGATGACGGCGTCGAAACCGGCGGGCGGGCTCAGATCAGGATGGGGTGCCCGAAGCCAGCGCATCGCGTCGTCGATCACCACGGAAACTCGCGGGTTGTCCAGCGCGCCGGCATTGGCGTCGTGCAGGGTGGTGCGCGCGATCTGGATCACCGCGGGGTCGAGCTCTACCTGCACGATCTTGTCTATTCCGTTCTGGCGCAGTAGTTCTCGTGCTGCCAGGCCGTCGCCACCGCCCAGGACCAGCACCGAGCGGGCACCCTTGCCGAGTGCGGGATAGACGAGGCTTTCGGTGTACCGGTATTCGTCGCGGGTGGAGAACTGTAATCCACCGTCCAGATACAGCCGGGTGTCGTTGTCGCGACGGGTGACCACGATCTCCTGGTAGGCGGTGTGCCGGTAGGCGATAATCGGGTCGGCGTAAAGCCTTTGGCGGCTGGTCGTTTCGATGTCGTGCGCGTGCACCAGCAGTACGACCAGCAGCCCGAGGGCCGCGGCGAGGGAACACAGTGCCGTCACCAACTGCGCGGTGGAGATCACCCGGCGCAGCAGGAACATCGCCACGATGGCCGCCGCGACCAGGTTGATCACGCCGGTGGCCGCGGCGCCGCGGATCATTCCGAGATGCGGCAGCAAGGCAAACGGCCAGACCAATCCGCCGACCAAAGCTCCCAGGTAGTCGGCCGCGTTGAGGTTGGCCAGCGTGCGGCCGGTATCCGTCGCTGTGTTCCTGGCGGGGCCACCGCGGCCCTGCTGCAGTAGCGTCATCAGCAACGGCACCTCGGCGCCGACCAACCCGCCGATCAGCGCGGTGCCCAGCGCCAGCACCCACGTCGATCCGATTGTGCCGTCCAGGAACGCGAACACCGCATACAGCGCCGCGGCGGACAGGCCGCCGATGATGCCCAGGGCCGCCTCGACGGCGACGAAGACGATGCCCGCGTGCCTCAGCAGCGGCTTGATGGTCAGCGCGCCCACGCCGAGGGCGGCGATGTAGCCCGCGACGATCAACGAGGTGGCCACGATGCCGCCGCCGTTGAGGCTGGCCGACAGCGTCAGCAGCGCCAGTTCGTAGATGATGCCACAGGCCGCGCAGGCCGCGACGGCGGCGAGCAGCAGGGCCCGCCAGCGTATCGACGGCTGGGCGGAGCGTGCGGCTTCCTGCGTGACGGTCATGACACCGCGGCGGCCGTCACTGCCCCGACGGCCAACAGCATCAGCGCCACCGCGAACGACCCGGGATGCAGCTCGGGCTCGTCGATGTGTTCGTGGAAACTGCCCGGGATCACCAAATGCAGGGTCAGCAGCGCGATTCCCAACAGGATCACACCCATGAGGCCGTACACCGCCACACCGACCAGTCCCTGACCCAACTGGCTGTAGCTGTTGACGATGGAGCTGACGATCACCGTGGTGAGGGAGACATACATCGCGCAAGCGACCACGACGGCGTTGGGGCGGCGATCGACGAACACCATCTGGCGCAGCTTGCCCGGGGTCAGCGCGTCGACCATGTAAAAGCCGACGATCAGGACGGCCATGCCGACGACGAAGTACAACAGCGTCGCGACGACGCCTTTGAGGACGGGGTCGAGATCCACGTTCCCGATATCGAAGGCGAGGTACACGGTTGTCTCCTTTGCTATTTGGTTCCACCCGGTCCGCCGGGGCTACCGCCGGAACCGCTCGACGGGGACCCGGGACTGAACCCGGGGCCGAGGAAGACGTAGGAGCCGTGGCTGTAGCCGGCGCCGAGGCTTTCGACGCGAATGCTGCACGGGTGGTTACCATCTGGGCCGACGGTCACGATGTGGTCGCTATAGCGCAGGTACTCGTTGTTGTCGTTGTCCGCGCGCGCCGCGGGTTCCTGATAGTCGGCGAGCGCGTCGGCGACCTGATCGGGCGATCCGCTGCACAGGTACCGCGTTGCGTTGGCGTCGCGCGAGTACTCGCGGTAGTTGCTCGCGATATAACCGGTAATGTCCTTCTGCAGCAGGATGATTCCGATCACCAACGACACCACCGACGCCGCGGCCAGCCCGCCGGCAAGCCAGAACAGTTGTTTGCGGCTCACGGATGCCACCGGCTGGCCGTGCGGACCACCACGCCGCCGGACCCGAGGGGTCGCTGCGGGTACAGATGCCACGTCTGCCAGCGCCAGCCGATGCCGTCGGGTTCGGCGGACAACACGGTCAGTGCGGCGTCATCGCCGGGGAAAGTGCCACCGAGCCAAGCGGTTTCGATTCGGCATCGGTCGCGAAGCTGGTGGGCCAATCTGCGAAACATGGCTTCGTCGAGCACGTTGGTGCGTGATTCCAGCGCATAGCCCGAGGCTTCGGCGCGCTCGGGCAGCGAGGAGGTGTCGCTCTCGGCGGTGCAGGACACCTGCTCGGAGAAGGTGGTCGCGGCGTGCTCGATCGTGACCAGATGTGAGGCGCCGAGCACCGCGAGCCGCAGCGCGCCGCCGTCGGGATGCCGCAGCGAATGGCTGGCCAGCAGCGGGGGTTCGGGCGCGTTGAGGGCAAGGCGCAACCTGCTCCCGGACACGTCGGCCGGAGCTACGGCGAGCTGATAGAGCGGCACCGCGCGGTCCTACGGGGAACCCGGCGTGGGCGCCGGGTAGACGGTGAGCTCGCCCGGCGACACCGGCTTGCCCGTCGAGACCTCCCAGGGCGTACCGGGTGCCCAGCGCTCGAAGGACAGCAGCGCGGTCTCGTCGGCGTTGACGCAGTCGACGAACTCCATCTCGCCACCGGCGGGCAGGCCGGTCGTGCCCTCGGTCGTATACGAGGCGCGACCGCGTTCCGTCTCGTGAAATGCGATCCCGTCGACCAGGTACTGATCGCCGGGCTGCAGGGTGACGTCCTTGCGGGTGACCCACATGACGAGCTCGAGGCGTCCGTCGTCTTCCTCGACGGCGAACCAGGTCGGCAGGTCGCCGCCTTCCAGCAAGTGCTCCCACCACACGAACGGTCCCTCGCGGAAGGTCACCGAACCGCGGACCACGTAGTCGACACCGCCGTAGCTGACGATGGCGCCGGGACCCAGTTGCCGGGGACCGAACTGTGGCATCGCGTCGAAGGAGAGCGGATCGCGTCGCCCGCGCGGCTGCGCCGCTGCCCGGGGACGTTTCGCAGCGACGACGAGTACGACGATGGACGCGATGAACAGCACCGCGGCCAGCACCACCAGCACTGTTCCCACGCAAACCCTCCCGTCGGGAGCGAACGTTGGCTTAAGTTAACAGCTTTTGGCGGGTCCTGAGGCGTGTCCTGCTCGGCGCCGTCGGACTCGACCGCTAGGCTATCGAACAGCTGTTCGGGCCACCGTTTTGCAGGAAGTGGAGTTGGAGCATGCGGGTGATGGGCGTCGACCCCGGACTGACCCGGTGCGGGCTGTCCGTGGTGGAAAGCGGGCGCGGCCGACATGTCGTCGCGCTGGACGTCGACGTGGTCCGTACCCCGTCGGATGCCGCGCTGCCCCAACGACTGCTGGCCATCAGCGACGCCGTCGAGTACTGGCTGGACACTCACCGTCCCGACGTGATCGCGATCGAGCGGGTGTTCGCTCAGCACAACGTGTCGACCGTGATGGGCACCGCGCAGGCCGGCGGCGTGATCGCGCTGGCGGCCGCCAGACGCGATATCGGCGTGCACTTCCACACGCCCAGCGAGGTGAAGGCCGCGGTCACCGGCAACGGCACCGCCGACAAAGCTCAGGTCACCGCGATGGTCACCAGAATCCTTGAGCTGCAAGCCAAACCGACGCCGGCCGACGCGGCCGACGCGCTGGCGCTGGCCATCTGCCATTGCTGGCGGGCGCCGATGCTGGCCCGGATGGCGGCGGCCGAGGCGATGGCCGCCGAGGCGCGCCAGGCCTACCGCGCCAAGTTGGCCGCCAAGGCCAAAGCTGCCAGGGCGGGGGCGGGTCGATGATCGCCTCGGTGCGCGGTGAGGTGCTCGAGGTGGCACTCGATCATGTGGTGATCGAAGCCGCCGGTGTCGGGTATCGGGTGAACGCGACGCCGTCGACGCTGGCCACGCTGCGGCAGGGCAGCGAAGCCCGCCTGATCACCGCGATGATCGTTCGCGAGGATTCGCAGACGCTGTACGGGTTCGTCGACAACGAGACCCGCGACCTGTTCCTGACGCTGCTGTCGGTGTCCGGCGTCGGGCCGCGCCTGGCGATGGCGACGCTGGCCGTGCACGACGCCGCGGCGCTGCGCCAGGCACTTTCCGACGGTGACGTCACCGCGCTGACCCGGGTGCCCGGCATCGGCAAGCGCGGCGCCGAGCGCATGGTGCTGGAGTTGCGCGACAAGATCCATGCCGGCGGTACGCCCACGGCGGCACCGGCCGGCGGCGGTGTCAATGGCCACGCCGTGCGGGGTGCGGTGGTCGAGGCGCTGACCGGGTTGGGCTTCGCGGTCAAGCAGGCCGAGGATGCCACCGACAGCGTGCTGGCGGCCAGTCGCGAAAAAGGCGAGCAGGCAACGACTTCCGACGTGTTGCGGGCCGCGCTGTCGTTGCTGGGTAAGACCAAATGAGCGACGAGGACTCCGAGGACTACGCGGATCGCGACCTGTCCCCGGCGCTGACCGTCGGCGAGGGCGACATCGACGTCAGCCTGCGGCCCCGCTCGCTGCGCGAGTTCATCGGCCAGTCGCGGGTCCGCGAACAGCTGCAGCTGGTCCTCGAGGGGGCCAAAAACCGGGGCGGCACACCGGATCACATCCTGCTGTCCGGCCCGCCGGGGTTGGGCAAGACGTCGCTGGCGATGATCATCGCCGCCGAGCTCGGGTCCACGCTGCGGGTGACGTCGGGACCGGCCCTGGAGCGCGCCGGCGACCTGGCCGCGATGCTGTCGAATCTGGTCGAGCACGACGTGTTGTTCATCGACGAGATCCACCGCATCGCGCGGCCGGCCGAGGAGATGCTCTACCTCGCGATGGAGGACTTCCGGGTCGACGTCGTGGTGGGCAAAGGCCCTGGGGCAACCTCGATTCCGCTGGAGGTGGCACCGTTCACGCTGGTCGGCGCGACGACCCGGTCCGGCGCGCTGACCGGTCCGCTGCGGGACCGCTTCGGTTTCACCGCGCACATGGATTTCTACGAGCCGGCCGATCTGGAGCGGGTGCTGGCCCGATCGGCCGGGATCCTCGGCATCGAGCTGGGCGCCGAAGCGGGTGCGGAGATCGCCCGGCGTTCGCGCGGCACGCCACGGATCGCCAACCGACTGCTGCGCCGGGTCCGGGACTTCGCCGAGGTGCGCGCCGACGGAGTGATCACTCGCGACGTCGCCAAGTCCGCGCTGGAGGTCTACGACGTCGACGAGCTCGGGCTCGACCGGCTGGACCGGGCGGTGCTGTCGGCGCTGACCCGCAGTTTCGGCGGCGGCCCGGTCGGGGTTTCGACGCTCGCGGTGGCGGTCGGGGAGGAGGCGACCACCGTCGAGGAGGTGTGCGAGCCGTTTCTGGTGCGCGCCGGGATGATCGCGCGGACGCCCCGCGGCCGGGTTGCCACTGCGCAGGCCTGGACCCATCTGGGTATGAGACCGCCGGCCGGGGTCTTGCAACCGGGGCTATTCGAGTAGGAGCGATCGCGAGCGCGGGGGGAAGCAGGTCGCGACCATCAACACAGGAGGCGCCATGATCACCGCCGGACTGGCGTTCGCCGCACTCGCCGCGTTGTTGCACGTCTACATCTTCACGATGGAGTCGTTGACCTGGACCTCGCCCCGTACCCGCGCGACCTTCGGTACGACGCCCGAGGAGGCCGAGACGACCAAGCTGCTGGCCTTCAACCAGGGCTTTTACAACCTGTTTCTGGCCATTGTCGCCGGTATCGGGATCGCCGAGATCGCGATCGGGCACCGGACCGCCGGTGCCGCGCTGGTTTTTGCCGGGATCGGATCCATGGCCGCGGCCGCGGTCGTCCTGGTGGTGTCGGCGCCCGACAAGGCCAGGGCCGCCGTGACGCAGGGCATATTCCCGGTGATCGCGATTGTGCTGCTGATACTCGGCCTGGCTTCGTAACACACGAAACACCGGCCACACGGGTCACGGCAGCGGGGCCGACCAGAGGTTATAACCGGGAACCGCAGGGTATCCACGCGGTGCTGAAGTAGTCCGGCGTCAATAGGGGGATGTAATGAACTACGCACAAGACGGCCATCCGGGCAGGTTGTGGATGCCACGCTCCCGCGGTGCGATTTGCGGGTTGATTTTGATCGTTCTGGGTGCTTGGGGTGCGTTGATACCGTTCGTCGGTCCGCACTTCAATTTCGCCTACACACCCAATCAAGAGTGGGCGTGGACCACGGCCCGCGGCTGGCTGGAAGTGCTGCCCGGCGCCGTCACCGCGCTCGGCGGCTTGCTGCTCGTATTTTCCGGGAACCGGGTCACCGCGATCGTCGGCGGCTGGCTGGCCGTGCTGGCCGGCGTGTGGTTCGTGATCGGTGGCGAGCTCGCTCCGATGCTCGGAATCGGATCCGCCGGAGATCCGATCGCCGCGACTGACCGCAAGCGCGCCGCGCTGGAGATTTCGTATTTCTCCGGTCTGGGTGCCTTGATCGTCTTCGTGGGCGGCATCGCGCTGGCGCGCCTGGCGGTGCGACTGGCCAGTGACATCGAAGCCCTGGCCCGGGTGCGCTCGGCGGCGCCGGCGGCCGGCGAACCCGTCTACATGTCGGGCCTGGAAGAGCCGCACCGTGAGGTGGAACCGGACGCCCTGACCACTCCGCGGGTGGAGGCGTCCGACGCGAAGGCCGGCGGATGGCGCAAACAGCGCGCCGGCGCCGCGCCCGCAGCGAGCGCGAATTACCTGCGCTGGCCGCATCCTCAGAGCTAATAAACCAACAAAAAAGTTCGCCGGCCCGTCCATCGGGCCGGCGAACTTTTTTGAACTCAGAGCAGGCCGATGAGCCGCAGGTCGCTGACGTACTTGGCGATGATCGGCGCGCCGATGTGCGGAATGTCTTTGTCCGGGCCGACTTTCGCGTCCTGGACCGCCGCACGGAAGCGATCGGTCGGTGCCATCGACCCGCGGATCGGGTGCTCGGGCTTCTGGTAGTTGTGCAGCAGCGGCAACAGCGACGCGTTGCGCTGCTTTTCGGGCAGGCCGCGCAGCGCTGTCTCGAACCGCGGCAGCCAGTCGCCGTAGTCGTCGATCCGCTGGATCGCGTTGCCGTCGGCGATCAGCCAGTCGACGAACGAGTCCATCGAGATGCCGTCGTCGTAGGGATTCATCACGTGGTAGGTCTGGAAGCTCTCCACATTCTGCGCACCGAGCGTCGAGATGGCTTCGGCGATGAACTCCACGGGCAGGCCGTCGTAGTGGGCCCGCTGCCGGCCGCCGTCCGCGTCGCGCTCGTAGAACGAGCCGGGCGCGATACCGGTGGCGACCAGGCTCAACATCATCCGGGTGAACATGTCCGGCACGTTGAGCTGACCGGCGTAAGTGGTGTCGGCCAGGATCATGTCGCAACGGAACACCGCTACCGGCAGGCCACACAGGTCGTTGGCCTCGCGCAGCAACACCTCGCCGGCCCATTTGCTGTTGCCGTAGCCGTTGGCGTAGCTGTCGTTGATCTGCCGGGTGGCGCTGATCTGGCGGATGTCGGCGTCCTCGGTGAACTGCCCGGGCTTGATCTGGTCGCCCACCCCGATCGTGGACACGTAGGTGTACGGCTTTTGCTTGGCCGTCAACGCGATTCGGATCAGCTCGGCGGTGCCCAGCGCGTTGGGGCCGAACAGCTCGCTGTACGGCAGCACGTGGTTGACCAGCGCAGCCGGGTCGACGATCAGGTCGACGGTGTCGGCCAGCCGCTGCCAGGTCTGCTGATCCAGGCCGAGGTTGGGCTCGCCCTTGTCTCCGGCGATCACCTCGAGGTGGTCGGCGGCCAGCTTCTGGTAGTGCGCCAGCAGTTCGGGGTCACCGCTCTCGAACGTCTTGTCCAGCCGGGCCCGTGCGGCGTTGTCGTCCTTGGCCCGCACCAGGGCGATCACCTTGCCGTCGACCAGGTCCATGCGCTCCAGCCAGTCCAGCGCCAGGTAGCGGCCCAGGAAGCCGGTCGCCCCGGTCAGCAGGACCGTGCGGACCTCGGTTGCCGGTGCCGACAGGTCCGGTGCGGCAGCCAGCGTCGCCGCGTCGATGAACTTGTCCAGCGTGAGATCACTGGCGTGTACCTCGCCCGTGCGGTCCTTGCTGGAAAGACCGTGCACCGCCGCGAACGTGGGTCGCTTGGTGCCCTCGCGCTCGGTTTCGATGTAGGCCGCGATCGAGGCCAGGTCGCTGGCCGGGCTGACGATCACGCCCACCGGCACGTCGATGTCGAAGATCTCGTGCAGCAGGTTGCCGAACGTCAACGCCGACAACGAGTCTCCACCCAGATCGGCGAAGTGAGCATCCGGGGTCAGCTCGGTGGTCGCGGCTCCCAGCAGCGCGGCCGCGGCCCGGGTCACCGTCTGCAGCACCGGGCCGGTGGCGCCGCTGCGGCGCAACTCGCCCAACTCGTTGGCCTGACCTTCGGCCAGCTCGGCGTAGCGTTGCTCGAGCCGTTCTCCGTACTGCTGCTTGAGCTTTGGCCACGCCAGCTTGCGGATACCGGTGAGCAGACCGTTCTCCAGCGTGAAAGGCGTTGTCTCGATCAGGAAGTCGCGCGGAACCTCGTAGGACTGCAGACCGGCCTCCTTGGCGACGGCCTGCAACGAATCGGCGATCGGCGCCTTGACCTCGTCGACGCCGTAGTGCGACAGCGCTTCCTGGGTGGGCACGACGACCGCCAGCAGGTAGGGGTGAGCGCTGTTGCCGTAGACGTAGATCTGCCGGATCAGCGGGCTGTTGCCGAACACCGCCTCCAGCTTGGCCACGGTGACGAACTCGCCCTGTGCGAGCTTGAGCACGTTGTTGCGGCGGTCGACGTAGACGACCTTGTTAGGCGCGATCTCGGCGACGACGTCGCCGGTCCGGTAGTAACCCTCGGCGTCGAACACGTCCGCGGTGATCTCCGGGCGCTTGTAGTAACCGGGAAACATGTTCTCGGTCTTGAGTAGCAATTCGCCGCGCGGATAGGGCCGGTCGGTGGCGAAGTAGCCCAGATCGGGGACGTCGGCCAGCTTGTAGTCGATGACCGGCGGACGCTGCACCTCGCCGTCGAACAGCACCATGCCCGCCTCGGTGGAGCCGTAGCCGTCGAGCAGGTGCATGTCGAGCAGGTTCTCCACCCAGGTCTTCAGCTCGGGAGAGGTGGGCGCCGAGCCCGTCATCGCGAAGATGAATCGCCCGCCCAGCAGGCCCTGTGCCAGCTCGTTCATCACGTCGGCTTCGTCGTCGCCGCGGGCCACCTTGCGCAGGTATTCGGCGTAGATGGTCTCCCAGATGCGCGGCACGAAGTTCATCTCGGTGGGCCGGACCAACTCGAGGTCCTCCAGCAGCGTGGAGAGGTCGCTGCGGGCGGCGAAGTACGCGGTGCCGCCGTTGCCCAGCGTGCCGTAGAGCACGCCGCGTCCCATGACGTGGCTCATCGGCATGAAGTTCAGGGTGATCGAGGCGGCCGTCTCACCGAACCAGTTACGGCTCGACCGTCGCCACATCTTGCCGACATTGCCCCGCGGATACATCGCGCCCTTGGGCGCGCCCGTGCTGCCGGAGGTGTAGATCAGCAATGCCAGTGCGTCGTCCTCGACGTCGGCGGCGGGGGTGGCAGGCAATGCCGTGCCGCGCTCCAGCAACTCGCCCAGCGATTCGACGGTCACCGCGGCCTCGGCCAGCCGGGTGGCCGCGCTCTGAACGGACTCGCGCTGGTCGTCGACTTCGGGGTGGTAGTCGAAGACCACCAGCTTGGCGGGACGGTGGTCGCCGCTCAGGATCAGCTCGACGGCATCGGAGAGCTGGTCGACGCTCGCGGCGAGCACAGCCGGCTCGGTCTCGGTCACGATCGGCTTGAGCTGCGCAATCGCGGCGCTGGTCTGCAGGGGAACCGATACCGCGCCGATCTGGGCCAGGGCGACGTCGATGGTAGTGAAGTCGACGCTGTTGAAGCCCAGCACGGCGACGCGGTCGCCGACGTGCACCGAGTCGGCGCTCAGCGCACGGCCCAGCGCGGCGGCGCGATCGCTCAGCTGACGGTAGGTGATGGTCTCGAAGCGGGGGAGCAGCTCGGCTGAGGTGCGCCCGGTCTTCGGGTCCTTGACGAACTCCACCACGCGCTGACCAAGGGCCGGGCGGTCGGCGTAACCATCGAGAACGGTCTGGATGACCTGCGGGAGGCGCAGTTCGGACTTCTCGAGGGCCTCGGCGACGGCCGGGTCGGGCTTGGCGGCGGCGAACTGTGGGTCGTTAGCGGTCAGGGCTTCGATGCGGCGTTCCAGCCGCTCTTCACGCGTAGTCGTCGACATAACAGTCCTCGCATCACTGAGAATTGGGATCCTTGGGGCGCCACACTGCGCCGACCTAAAGAACGTTAGCGAAGCTAAAGGTATTCCACAATGCTCCCGACTGCGGTCGCGAGTGTGAGATCGCCCACCTCGAGTTGCGGATCCCGCCGACTTCTGGCGTACCTGGTGGCCGGAGGTCGGTAGTTTCGCGCGTGCGCGCCGTTGCGCACTTCCCTGTAGAACGAGGATTGATGGCAGACCGTTCCGCCCGTGCGTGCTGGACTTACGGCGCCGCCGATGCCGCGCGCACGGTCGTGTTCGTGCACGGGTTGCGCGGCGACCACCACGGGATGGAGCCGATCGTCACTCACCTGCCCGGATTGCGGTCGGTGGTGCCGGACCTGCCCGGCTTCGGCGTTGCGGGGCCGCTGCAAGACGGCCGGCACGATGTCGAGGGTTACGCGCGCTGGGTGGCCGACCTGCTGGCGCAGCTCGGTGGCCGGCCGGTGCTCGCGGGCCACTCGTTCGGGTCCATCGTCGCGGCGGCCGCCGCCCGGACCGCGGACATCGCCGGGCTGGTGCTGGTCAATCCGATCGCCGGCTCGGCGCTGGCCGGTCCCCGCCGCGGCCTGACCGGGCTGACCGTCGGGTACCACCGGCTCGCCGCGGCGCTGCCGGAGCCGGCGGGCACGGCACTGCTGCGGCACCCGCTGCTCACGCGTATCGCGAGCTCGGCCATGACCACCACGCGGGACCCGGCTCTGCGGCGCTGGATTCACGCCGAGCACCGGCGCTACTTCTCGGGGTTCGCCAACCGCCGGGTGCTGCTGGAAGCCTTTTACGCGTCGATCGGGCACGATGTCGCGCAGTTTGCGCCCGAGATCGCCGTCCCGACGCTGCTGGTGGCGGCCGAACACGACGACATCGCGCCGCTGCCCGCGCAGCGAGAACTCGCCGGGCGGTTCCGTGACGCGCGCCTGGTCGAGGTGCCCGGCGTCGGGCACCTGGCCCATTACGAAGCACCGGCCGCCGTGGCCGACGCGATCTCGGAGTTCGTGTGCGCGTTGTAGTCGACTGCCGCTACGTCACGCCCGGGCTGCACAACGGCATCAGCCGCTACACCACCGGACTCGTGCACGCGCTGGCCGGGATGCATCCGCTGACGATGCTGATCAGCGACGAGCGGCAACTCGCGCAACTGCCGAACATGCCCTGGGCACGCATCAGCGCGCCGACGAGCATTCGGGAGCCGCTGGTGGCCAGGCAAGTCAACCGGCTGGAACCGGACGTCGTGTTCTCCCCGATGCAGACCATGGGCACCTGGGGACGCCGCTACGCGCTGCTGCTCACGCTGCACGACCTGATCTACTACCGCCACCGCACACCGCCGCCGGAGTTCGCCGCCCCGATCCGGCTGTTGTGGCGGCTCTACCACCTGGCTTGGTGGCCGCAGCGCCTACTGCTCGACCGGGCCGACGCCGTCGTCACCGTCTCCGACACCTCGGCGGCGCTGATCGCGGCCCACCGGCTGACCCGGCGGCCCGTCACCGTGGTGTCCAACGCGGCCGATCCGGTGCCCGATCCCACCCGGCTGCCGCGCACCCGCTCGCTGGTCTACATGGGTTCGTTCATGCCCTACAAGAACGTCGAAACCTTGGTGCGGGCTGCCGCGCGGCTGCCGGGTTATCAGCTGCACCTGATGAGCAAGGTCACCGTGGCCGAGCGCGACCGGCTCACCGCCTTCGGCGCCGGAGCCGATTTGGTGTTTCACGACGGCGCCGACGACGCCACCTACCGCGAGGTCCTGCGCGCGGCGACCGCGCTGGTGACAGCCTCGCGTGAGGAGGGCTTCGGCTTGCCGTTGGTCGAGGCGATGGCGGTGGGGACCCCGCTCGTGGTCAGCGACATTCCCGTGTTCCGTGAGGTCGGGGCGGATGCCGCCGGCTACGTCGAGCCGGACGACGTCGAGGGTTTCGTCCGCGCGGTCCGCGCGCTCGACGACGACGCCACGTTCGCCGCGGCGTCCGCGCGGGCTCGCGCGCGCGCCGAACACTACTCCTGGGAGCGCTCGGCGCGGGTGCTGCTGGAGGTGCTGCAGCGGGCCGTCGAGATCAGGCGGCAGCGCGGGTGACCAGGTCGCGGTAGATCCCCTCGAAGCGATCGAGGGTCGCCTCGATGTCGTGTTCGCCCACCAACTCTCGGCTCGCCGCGCCCATCCGCGTGCGCAACGCGGGGTCCGCGAGCAGCGTGGCGAGGTGGCAGGTGAGTTCGCCGATATCACCCGGCTGGTAGAGCCAGCCGTTTCGCCCGGGATGCACCAGATGCGGCAGCGCCATCGCGTCGGCCGCGACGACGGGCTTGCCGGACGCCATGGCTTCCAGGGTGACCAGGCTCTGTAACTCGGCGATGCCGGGCATGCAGAACACCGAGGCCCGGGCGTAGGCGCTGACCAGTTCGTCCTCGGGCACAAAGCCGTGGAAGCGGACGCGGTCGGCCACGCCGAGCTGGTCGGCCAGCGCAGTCCAGGCGGCCCGCTCGGGACCATCTCCGATCAGGTCGACTGTGGCGGGAAGGTGCTCAGGTAACGCGGCGAACGCCCGGATCAGCTCGTCGACCCGCTTTTCCTGGTCCAGTCGCCCGACGTACAGGATGCTGGGCACGCAGCCCGGCTCGGGGTCGCGTTGGTAGTGCTCGATGTCGACGCCGTTGGAGATCGGCAGCGCGTCGGTCAGCCCGGACGACCCGATCAGCAACTCCACCGCCCGCGGTGTCGGCGCGGTGACCACATCGGCCCGACTCAGGGTGCGGGCCAAGTCCTTCCACAGCAGGCGATAGAAAAACGGCCGCAACGCTTGCGGCATCGGCACGTGCGCGGTGATGTTCTCCGGTACGACGTGATGGGTGGCCACCAGCGGAATGTCGCTCCGCACGGCGGCGCGCACGATGAACCGGCCGACCATCCAGGCGGTCTGGGTGTGCACCACGTCGGGGGAAACCGCGGCCGTCACGGCCGCCGCGGCCCGGCCCGCATCCCAGGGCGTGCACATCCGGAACTCGGGTCGCGCGGGGTAGGGCAGCGAGCGCACATGATGCACGGTGACCTTGCCGCCGTCGGTGTCCTGGACCGTCGTGGCGGGCGCCCCGTTCGGCGACGGGGCGACGACATGGATGTCGTGCCCGCGACGCGCGAGGCCACCGGCCAGTCGTTCGGCGAACCGGGCGGCGCCGTTGACGTCGGGCGGATAGGTCTCGGCGGCGATGAGCACACGCAGCGCGGAGGGCACGAAATCGGATCCTCTCGGAGGTGGGGGACCTAGACGGCGAGCTGGCGGGTGATGGCCTCGGGATGGTGACGGGCGAGCACCGCGATGCCGGCGACGGCGCCGATGGCGGCGATGCTGAGCACGGCCCACTGGGCGGGGGAGATCGCGGAGCCCTCGCCGAGCAGGATCACGCCGAAGAGCACCGCGACGACGGGGTCGACCACGGTCAGGCAGGAGACGACGACCTCGGGCGGCCCGGAGGCGAAGGCTTGCTGAACCAGCCAGCCGCCGGTCAGGACCGCGGCGACGACGGCCGCAACCCCGGCGATCACAGTCGGGTCCGCGATGCCGACCCGCCCGGATGTCACGGTCTGCGACACGGCCCGCACCAGCGCCGAGACCAATCCGAAGGCGCTCGCGCCGGCCATCGCCAACGCCACGCAGCGCGCCCAGCCGGTGCAGGCCAACCCGATTCCCGTGAGCGTCAGCAAGACCAGTCCGACGACGAAACCGGCCAGCGCGGTGTCGCCGCCGGACGCCGGCGTGCCGGCCGCCGAGCGAGCGGCCGTCGTGACGAAGGCGACGACGCAGGTGCTCGACAGCAGGATGCCGGCCAGCATCCCGGCGGTGGGCCGGCGGCGGGTATGCGCCGCGGCAAGGACGACGGCGATGGGCACCGCGAGCACCCCGATCGGCTGGATCACCGACAGCGGCGCGAACACCAGCGCAATGGCGTGCAGCGCCGAGCCGCTCGCGGCGAGCAGCAGCCCCAGCCGCCACAGCGGACTGCGGGTGACGTCGCGCAGGCCGCGCAGCGCCAGCGATCCCGGGCGCGGCCCGGCCGCCACCGCACGGTGTTGCAGCACTGCCGCGCACGCAAAGCAGAACGCCGCGATCACCACCAATACGAACGGCAACGGGCTAATCCTGTATCGCGACGGTATTTGACATCTTCGTCAAAATCTTGAACCGTACCCCAACTTTTCGCCACCGGTACGGATAAATACCGGGCAAAGTCATGGGTTACTCGCTGTGCATCAGGCAACGAACGGACGAACGGGTGCCGAACGGTCGAAGCAGCGCACTGGCGGGCCGGGGGCGCACCGTCATCGGCCACCAGAACCACCGCCCCAGCAGGGCCGCGATCGACGGCGTCATCAACGCGCGAACCAATAGCGTGTCGAAGAGCAGACCGACCCCGATGGTGGTCCCGATCTGGCCGATGGCGCGCAGATCGCTGACGACCATGGACGCCATGGTGAAGGCGAACACCAGCCCGGCATTCGTCACGACCTTTCCGGTGCCGCCCATCGCCCGGATGATGCCGGTCTTCAGCCCGGCATGGATCTCTTCTCTGAACCGCGAGACCAGCAGCAGGTTGTAGTCGGATCCCACGGCCAGCAGCACGATCACCGACATCACGAGCACCAGCCAATACAGCGGGAAGCCCATCAGGTATTGCCAGAACAGCACGGACAGCCCGAACGATGCGCCCAGCGAAAGCGCGACCGTACCCACGATGACCGCCGCCGCGACAAAGGCCCGGGTGAGAACCAACATGATGACGAAAATGAGACACAGTGACGAGGTACCGGCGATCAGCAGATCCCATTTGGCGCCCTCCGATGTGTCTTTCAGAATGGCGGCGGTCCCCGCCAGGAAAATCCCGGCATTCGCATTGGGAGTCGTCTTCAGCGCTTCCTCGGCCGCAATCCGAATCGGCTCGATACTCGCGATTCCCGCGGCCGTCGACGGATCTTGTCGGTGCTCGATGATGAAACGAGCCGCGTGTCCGTCCGGCGACAGGAAGCCCTTCATCGCCCGCCGAAAGTCGGTGTTGTCGAACACCGCGGGCGGCAGGTAGAAAGTGTCGTCGTTGCGGGCGGCGTCGAAAGCTTGTCCCATGGCCGCCGGGTTCTCACCCAGCTGGTCGATCTGTCCGATGATGCCCGTCATGGTGCTGTGCATGGTCAGCATCATGGTCCGCAGCGACTGCATGGTCGAGATCATCACCGGCAGTTCAGCATTCAGCCGCGGCATCAGTTCATCGACGCGGTCGAGATCGGTCGCCAGTTCGGCCAGTTTGTCACTGATCTGGTTTACGCCGTCGAATGAGTCGAACAGCGATCTGATCGCCCAGCAGATCGGAATGTCGAAACAGTGCTTCTCCCAGTAGAAGTAACTGCGGATAGGCCGGAAGAAGTCTTCGAAATCCGAAATATCGTCTCGAAGATCATGCGTGATCGCGACGGTGTCATGGGTATTCAGCGCGAGGTCATGGGTCGTGCTCGAGAGCTGTTGCATCAGGTCATACAGACGCTGCGTGATGGCGATCGTCTTCGTGATCTCGTCGGCCTGTCTGAGCAGATCTTTCGCGCGCTCCTGCTGAAACTTCATATTCTGCAACTGCGCGGAATTGCGCAGACTCATCTGGAACGGCACGGTGGTGTGTTCCAAGGGCAGTCCGGTGGGCCGGGTGATCGCTTTGACCCGCCAAATTCCGGGGACGGCGAGCACGGCCTTCGCCAGCTGATTCAAGACCAGAAAATCCGACGGATTACGCAGATCATGATCCGTCTCGATCATCAAGATCTCGGGTTTCATCTGCGCCTGGGAGAAATGGCGTGCGACGGCCAGGAATCCCTTGTTGGCCGGGATGGCCGCGGGCAGATACGCGCGGTCGTCGTAGCTGGCCCGATATCCGGGCAGCGCGAGCAGCCCGACCAGCGCCACCGCCAGCGTCGCGGCCAGAATTGGCGCGGGCCAGCGAACGGTCGACGTGCCGATGCGCCGCCAACGACCAACCTGGACAAGCCTTTTCGGCTCGAACAGACCGAGACGGCTGCCGACGGCCAGCACCGCGGGCCCCAGCGTGAGCGCTACCGCCGTGGTGACCACGATCCCGACCGCGCAGGGCACGCCGACGGTTTGGAACGACGGCATCCGGGCGAAGCTGAGGCAGAAGATCGCGCCGGCGATCGTCAACCCGGAACCGGTGATGACGTGCGCGGTGCCGCGGTACATCGTGTAGAACGCGCGGTCGCGGTCCGCGCCGGCCTGCCGGGCCTCCTGGTAGCGGCCGATGATGAAGATGCCGTAGTCGGTTCCCGCGGCGATGGCCAGTGAGGTCAGCAGGCTGACCGCGAACGGAGTCAGTCCCATGGTGCTGTTGTCCACCATCAGCGCGACGGCTCCACGCGCGGCGCCCAATTCGATTCCGACCGTGACGAGCAGCACGAGCACGGTGACGACCGAGCGGTAGACCAGCAGCAGAATGAGAAAGACCACGGCAACCGTGGTCAGTGTCAGCTTGAGCGCCGACGCGCCGCTGCTGTGCCGCAGATCCGCGGCGAAGGCCGCGCCGCCGGTGATCCCGACCGTGATGCCCGGTGGTCTGGGCAACCGGCCGACGGTATCGCGGACCGCCTCGATGGATTCGGTCGCCAGCGCCTCGCCTTGGTTACCGGCGAGGTTCACCTGAACCAGCGCGGCTTTGCCGTCATTGCTTTGCGCGCCCGCGGCGGTCAGCGGATCGCCCCAGAAGTCCTGGATGCTCTGTACGTGCTTCGGGTCGGCACGCAAGG
>NZ_JCALDG010000017.1:0-139090 GCF_059812735.1 Mycobacterium sp. NGS40 | reverse complement strand
GCCGGCGTGGCGAGCTCGGCAACCGGTTCGAATCGATCGTCGGAGGCGGCGCGTTCGGCCCGGCGGTGCTGCAACTGCAGAAACCGCACCACCAGCGTGAGCGCCTCGGCTCCCTCGACCAGGAACTGCGCCGCCAACCCGTCGTCTTCGCCCAGGCTTTCCGCGGCCGCCCCGGGCGGTCCCAGAACCCCGAACTGCCAACGAGATTGGTTCTTGCTCGACGTGCCGCGGTACGGATAGAGCAGATAACCCTCGTAGAGCACCGCGTCGGCGACGGCGCGGGCGCGGTCCCAGCTCGACGTTGTCATGCCGTGGTCCGTTCGCGATCCAGTAGCGAGGTGACCGCCTGATCGAGGTCGAGCATGCCCTGTACCGACTTGTAGTTGGCCAGCGCGGCGATGGTCTCGTGATTCAGCCGGACCCAGCCGGTGTTGGGATAGTGCTGCGCGATCAGTGCCCGCCAGGCCTGCACCGGCATGTCGTAGCGGTGCTCGCGGTCCCATGGCACTTGCTGGACCGAGAAGCCGCGGTCGGATTTGACGAATATGGTTCCGCTGAACAGGAATTGCAGCGGCACCGCGCCGTCGCGCAGCGCGTGCAGATACTTGGACGCCGCGACCTCGAAGTCGTAGGTGCAGTCCAGCGCAAGCTGCACGGTGGTGTGTCCGGTGAATCCGGGCACCATCGCGGTGCAGTGCTGCCAGAGGAACCCGTGCTGGGTGCTCGCCCAGCGCTCGCGCGGGCCGAACAAGTCGATCAGCCCGGCGGCCTCGTCGTCGGAGTACGACCGGCGCGGCGGCTCGATGCGGACCTGAGCGCGCAGCGCGATGGCGTGCACCGGGTCCCCGTCGGCCACGACGCCGACGCGGGCCGTCAGCACCGGGCTGACCGCGTACGGTTCGGGCGCGACGTCTAGAACGTGGTAAGCCACCTCGGCGCTCATCGCGGCGTCTCCAGTGGCGTTTCTAAAGCGCGGGCCGCGATCGCGGCGAAGAACTCGTCGATGAACCGCCGCGCCTCCTGACCGCCGTCGAAACCGCGCCACAGCATGCGCAGGCGGCCGACGAATTCGTAACAGGCGTCGATCGGGACGAGATAGCTTTGCGGCTGCGCGTATTCGTTGCTGACCCGGACCAGCAGCGCCTCCACGTCCGCGGTGAGCAGGCCCACCCGCGGATCGGCCGCGCGGATGGCGTTCCAGGCGTCGAGGTCTAGCTCGGACTCGCACGCCCCGGCGGGGCCGGGATAGAACGCCACCGTGCGCAGCAGCGCGGAGTTGGTGAAGAAGAACGCCACGCCGACCGGAATCTGCAGTGCGTCCCAGGCGCGCCGGTCCAGCGCGAAATTCGGGAACGCCAAATACCTGTCCGGCACCGCGCGGTAGCTCAACTCGGCTTGCGCGTCGGTGAACAGCAGATAGCAGGCGCGACACACACACATCAGTTGCCGCCCGGCCACATTCACTACGTGCTGATGCTCGTCGGCGATGCTCTCCGAGCACATTTCGCAGCGCTCGCCGGCCGGCTCGGGATTTGCGCGGCCGCTCTGGATACGGGCCAGCACGTCGTACGGGGTTGTCATGCGCCGGCTCCCAACGGTTCGGCCAGTGCCACCGATGGCACCCCGTCACGCAGCAGCAGGGGCAACGGTTCCAGGTGCGCTCCGTCGGGGCCGGCGCCCGCGTGTACGACGTCGAACTGGGTGCGGCAGCGCGGGCAGCCCAGCAGCGTGTCGCGCAGGTGGGCTCCCGCCAACGTGTCGTCGCACACCGGGCAATGGTCGACGTAGGCCAACGGCAGGTCGCCCACCCGGCACACCACGATCGTGGCGCCCGAAATCCGGAATCCGGCCACCTCGCCGGGCGCCAACTCGGCCAGTTCGGGTACCGGGTGCCAGCGGGACCCGTGCGCACGCGGCGGGGAACCGTTCGAACGCACCTGCGCCAGCAGCGATTCCGCGGGAATCACGGACGGCTCGGCCGCGGGTTGGGCGGTGACCACCTCGATTGCCGAAATCTCGGGCGCCGCAGCGCGAACGGCGTCCTGGACGGCGAGCTCCAGCGTCACCGCCGACGACGGGCAGCTCTTACAGCTGCCGGTGAACGCCAGCCGTACGGTGCCGCCGGCGATCCCCAGCAGGTCGACGTCGCCGCCGTGTGAGCCCAAGTACGGCCGCACCCGGTCCAGCGCGTCGCAGACCCGGCGATGCACGTCGTGTGGGTGCAAGCCGTGCACAAGGAGCAGGCTGGCCACCAGGTCGTCGGTGGCCAGCCGCTCGGCTAGGGCCGGGTCTCCGGCTAAAAGATACAGCACGATCCGTTCGAGGCCGGCGCCGTACAAGCCGACCACCTCGCGGACCAACTGCTGTGCGCGCTCATGCGCTGCCGCACCACCCGCCGCGCAGGAATCCAGCAGTGTCTGGATCCGATCGCCCGCAGTACGCCATTGTGTGTCGCTGTCGGGACCTTCCGGGCGATCTGCCATGCGTCCTCCAATATTGTGACGACCCGCTGCGCCCGGCTTCGCCGCGCTTGCGATCGTCACTCCCCGGCGGGTGATTGCGTTGGCGTGTGCAGTCTCTCCAGGGTCTTGCCCTTCCCCAGATACATGTGCACACCGCACGGCAGGCAGGGGTCGAAGCTGCGCACGGTGCGCATGACGTCGATGCCCTTGAAGTTCTCCCGGTCGTTCTCCTCGAAAATCGGCTGCCCCTGGACCGCGTCCTCGTAGGGGCCCGGCGTGCCAAAACTGTCGCGCGGGTTGGCATTCCACGGCGTCGGCGGGTACGGGTGGTAGTTCGCGATCTTGCCGTCCCGGATCACCAAGTGATGGCTCAGCACGCCGCGTACCGCCTCGGTGAAGCCGCACCCGATGCCCTCGTCGGGCACCTCGAAGCGCTCCCAGGTCTTGGTGCGCCCGGCGCGGATCTCCGCCAAGGCCTTTTCGGCGAAGTGCAGCGCGCAGGCCGCCGCGTAGGCCTGGAAGTAGGTCCGGGCGCGGTCGCGTTCGATCGTGTTGCTGCCGTACTTGGGCACCTTCCACTCGAACTCGACCGGCCCCTTCAGCGCGGTCTTGGGCAGGTTGATCTGCACGCTGTCGCCGGTCGCCTTGACGTAGCCGATGTCGACCAGGCCGGCCAGCGCGGTCGACCACAGCCGCGCCAGCGGGCCCCCGCCGGTGTCGAGCGCCAAGTGGTCCTTGCCGTCGAACCAGCGCGGTGACATCACCCAGCTGTACTTGCCGCCGTCCATGTCGCGCTTCTGCGGATGCGGGTTGGTGTGCTGGTTCCACGGGTGCCGACGGTCCACCGCGTTGCCCAGTGGATCGGTCTTGACGAACATCTCCTGTTCGGTCCAGTCGTCGTAATACGAACTGCCCAACAGGATCCGGATGCCGAGATTGATGTCGACCAGCGAGTGGGTGACCAGCTGGCCGTCCACCACCACACCCGGCGTCACGAACATCGCGTTTCCCCAACGCTCCATGTCCTGGTACGCGAAATTGCACACCTCGGGATCCTGGAAGGAGCCCCAGCAGCCGAGCAGGGTGCGACGCAGCCCGACCTTCTCGTAGCCGGGCAGTGCGGTGTAGAAGAAGTCGAACAGGTCGTCGTGCATCGGCACGACCTTCTTCATGAACTCGACATAGCGCATCAGCCGCGTCATGTAGTCCGTCATCAGCTGAATCGTCGCGACCGTGCCCACCCCGCCCGGGTACAGCGTGGACGGGTGCACGTGGCGACCTTCCATCAGGCAGAACATCTCTCGCGTCCAGCGGCTCACCGCCAGCGCCTCGCGATAGAACTCGCCGCTGAACGGATTGAGCGAGCGCATGATGTCGGCGATGGTCCGATAACCGTGCGCGTCGGCGTGCGGTGCCTGCGTTTTCTCAGCCAGGGCAAGCACGCTTGGATTTGTCTCGGCGACCATCTTCTCGCAGAAGTCGACGCCGACCAGGTTCTCCTGAAAGATGTTGTGGTCGAACATGTATTCCGCGGCCTCACCCAGGTTGACGATCCACTCGCCCAGGTGTGGTGGCTTGACGCCGTAAGCCATGTTCTGCGCGTAGCACGAGCACGTCGCGTGGTTGTCGCCGCAGATGCCGCAGATCCGGCTGGTGATGAAGTGCGCGTCGCGGGGATCCTTGCCCTTCATGAAGATCGAATAGCCACGGAAGATCGACGACGTGCTGTGACACTCGACGACTTCCTTGTTCTCGAAATCGATCTTGGTGTAAATGCCAAGGCTGCCGACGATTCTGGTGATCGGGTCCCACGCCATCTCGACGAGCTGACCCGGTTCCTTTTTTTCCTCGGTCGGTTTGGGAATGATGGTTGTCATCGCATTACTGCTCTCTGCCCCAAGGGCTGGTGGCGTGAAGATCGCTGAAACAAGACGAGCGCGCCGCGACCTACCAGGTGCGGCGTGCCCCGCTGACGAGCTCGGTGCCCTTGTGGCGCCAGCGCGGTTCCTTGTCGACGGTTCGGGCCGTGATACCCCTCAAACTACGAATCACGGATCCGTATAACCCCGACGCGGTGCTGGAGAGCTTGCCCCCGGGCGGTTCGTCCATGAACGGCATGAACTTGTCGGGGAACCCCGGCATCGTGCACCCGATGCAGATCCCCCCGACGTTCGGGCAACCACCGATTCCGTTGATCCACCCACGCTTGGGCACGTTGCATTTCACGACCGGGCCCCAACAACCAAGCTTGACAATGCATTTCGGTGAGCCGTACTCGGTGGCGAAATCACCCTGCTCGTAGTAGCCGGCCCGGTCACACCCCTCGTGCACCGTGTTGCCGAATAGCCACTTGGGGCGCAGCGCGTCGTCGAGCGGGATCATCGGCGCCTGACCGGTGGCCATGTACAGCAGGTAGGTCAGCGTCTCGGACAGGTTGTCGGGATGGATCGGGCAGCCGGGCACGCACACGATCGGGATCCCGGCCTTGCTTTTCCATCCCCAGCCGAGGTAGTCGGGTACGCCCATCGCTCCGGTCGGATTGCCGGCCATCGCGTGGATGCCGCCGTAGGTGGCGCAGGTCCCGACCGCGACGATCGCCGTGGCCTTGGGCGCCAGCCGGTCGAGCCACTCGCTGGTGGTCATCGGCTGACCGGTGGCGGGGTCGTTGCCGAACCCACACCAGTAGCCCTCGTCCTTGATCTTCTCGTTGGGAATGGATCCCTCGACGACAAGCACGAACGGTTCCAATTCACCGCGATCGGCCTTGAAGAACCACTCGAGGAAGTCGTCCGCGCCCCCGTTGGGTCCGCATTCGAAATCGATCAGGGGCCAGTGCACGGCGACTTTGGGGAGACCGGGCAGAGCCCCGAGAGCGATCTCCTCGACGCTGGGCTGGGTGGCGGCAGTCAACGCCACCGAATCACCGTCACAACTGAGGCCCGCGTTGATCCATAGAACGTGGATCAGCGTCTCTTCTGCTTTGACTGCTGCTTCCGTTGGCATGCTGCAGCTTTCCGGGGCCGGGCTGGGGCCCCTGCGCCGCCGGAGTCGACCGTCGGCCCACTTGCGCAGCGCTGTTTTTGGGTCTACTCCCGCCCTCAAGGGTTGTCAACGGTTCCGGCACGCGTCGTGAATCAATGGCGCTGTCCTGCAAATGATTTGCAAGACAGTCAGGGTTCAGTCCACGGCGCCTTCGGCGAAGCGTCTCAGCCAGCCGAACCAGGCGCCCATGCCGGCGCCGGTGCGGGCGCTGACCGGCAGGATCGGCGCCGTCGCATTGACCTCGCGAACGTGCGCGATGTAGCTGTCCACGTCCACGTCCAGGTGGGGGATCAGGTCAATCTTGTTGAGCAACACCACATCCACCGATCTGAACATGACGGGATACTTCAGTGGCTTGTCCTCGCCCTCGGTGACGGAGTAGACCATGGCCTTGGCATGCTCGCCGACGTCGAACTCCGCCGGGCAGACCAGATTGCCGACGTTCTCGATGATCACCAGGTCCAGACCGGGTAGGTCGAGGCCCGGCAGTGCGCGATTGACCATGGGCGCGTCGAGGTGGCATTCGCCGCCAAAGCCGTTACTGGTGTTCAGCAGTGACACTTGGGCGCCGCGACCGCTGAGCTTGGCCGCGTCGAGGTCGGTGGCGATGTCACCCTCGATCACCCCGATCGTCAACGGGCCGGCGAGCTCGTCGAGTGTGGCCGCGAGGACGGTCGTCTTCCCCGAGCCCGGCGAGCTCATCAGGTTGAGCGCACGGATGCCGTTGCTCTCGAATGCGGCCCGGTTGGCCTCGGCGCGAACATCGTTCTCGGCGAAGATCGCCTCCAGTACGTCGATGCGCTGCGTGCCGGTCTCGTAGTGACGGTGATCGCCGTGGTCGTGCTCGTGCGCGTGGGTGTGCACGGTGCCGTCGTCGTGCCGATGAAATCTACCCATCGCTCAACACCTTTCGATGTGCCAACGGTGCCGCGGGCCCTTTCTCACGACACGTCCAGCGACGTCACCAGGAACTCGTTGCCGGACACGACCTCGACGTCGGAGCTGTCGCAGCGTGGACACCAAATCGACCAGGCCGAGGTGATCTCCGACCGGCGGCCGCACGCGCGGCAGCGCACCTCGGCGCCGACGCACTCGAGTTCCAGCTCGGCGTCCGGCATGTTCTCCGACTCCCGGACGAGTGTCCAGCAGAACGCCAACGAATCGGGGACCACCTGGCGCAGGGCGCCGATCCGGACACGGACGACGTCGACGTGCCGTCCGTCGGCATGTGTTTTGACCACGCCGGCGATCGCCTCGCACAGCGAGAGCTCATGCATCGCCGGTCCCCGGGCGCGCGGCCATGACGTCGTTTCTACACCCGTGCGGTCGCGGATACCCGGTGAATCCAGGGCGTGCTCACGGCGGCGGGACGGTCCAGACTGGCAATCCGGGGTATCCGGCGCAAGACTAGGCGGGTGACGTCCAACCCGTCGTCGCTTGATCCCGCGGTCACCGAACGCATCGGCGACTTCCTGCGTGCCCGCGGATTGCGGCGCATGACCTCGCGGATCCAGGTACTGGCGGTGCTCGAACCCGTGAACGGACACCTCTCCGTCGCGGAGATTCACCAGCGGGTGCGGGCGAGCCTGCCCGCCGGCGCTCAGCCGCCCGATGTGGCCACCATCTACCGCACGGTGACCACGCTGGTCGAGCAGGCGGTGTTGCACGCGCTCACCCTCGACGGCGGGATCACGACCTACGGATTGGCGACCGCCCCGCACCACCACGCGGTGTGCACGCAGTGCGACTCGATCATCGAAGTGCCCGCGCGTCAGCTCAGCTCGGCGCTCGAGCACGCGATGGAGGGCAGTGCGTTCGCTCTGTCGGATCGGGCCGGGCTGACGCTGCGGGGTCTGTGCCCGCAATGCCAGCAGGGCGGGTCCGCGGCTCGGCGCTGAGGTCAGCGCAGGCCCAATAGCGCGTTCTCCACCACTTCGGGCAGCGCCGGGTGAATCCAGTACTGCCCGCGCGCCATCTCGGGAGCGGTCAGCCCGAAGCTCATCGCCTGGATCAAGGGCTGGATGATCGACGAGGCCTGATGGCCCATGATGTGGGCACCCAGCAGACGCCCGGTGCCGCACTCGCCGATCAGCTTGACGAACCCGGTGGTGTCCTCCATCGCCCATCCGTAGGCGACGTCGCCGTAATCCTGGATCTTCACCGAGATCTTGAAACCCTGTGCAATGGCTTCGTTTTCCGTAAGTCCGACGCAGGCGACCTGCGGGTCGGTGAACACCGCGGACGGCACGAAGCGATGGTCGGTGACCGCCATCGCCTCGGTGTCGTCCCAGTCGCACAGCAGATTGTGCTGCACCACCCGCGCCTCGTGATTGGCGACGTGCTTGAGTTGATACTTCGAGGAAACGTCACCGAGAGCGAAAACCCCACGCGCCGTAGTTCTTTGGTACTCGTCAACGACGACGAGGCCGTCCTCGACGGCGATGCCGGCCTGCTCGAGGTCGAGTTGATCGGCGTTGGAAACCCGGCCGGTCGCGACCAGCATCGCGTCGGCGTTGATGGTGTGGCCGTTGTCGAGTCGCACCGCGACACCGGAGCCCTGGTTCTCGGCGCTCACGACGTTGCAGTGGGTGTGCAGTTCCCATTTGCTCGACGCGATGCGGGTGAAGCGCTTGCACAGGGCGTCGTCGCAGTGCCGCAGCAACGCGGAGCCACGCACCACCAGCGTGACCCGCGCGCCCAGCGACGAGAACATATGGGCGAATTCGGCGGACACGAAACCACCCCCGACGATCACCAGATGTTCTGGGAATTCCGAGATTCGCATGATGGTGTCGCTGGTGTAGTACTGCGCGCCGCAGTCGAGGATCGCGGCGGGAACCACGGCCCGAGCCCCCGCGGCGACCACCACCTGCTCGGCGGTGAACTCGTCGCCGGCGTCGGTGCGCAGCAGATAGCGCCCGTCGGCCTGGACCGGACCGAACCGGGTGTGCTGCTTGTACACGTCGATGTTGGGCGCCGAGCTGCGATAGTCCTCGCCGCCGACCCCGATCGGATCGATGCGCCCGAAGACGCGCGAGACGATGTCGTCCCAGCGCACCCGGTCGATGTGTGCGTCGACGCCGTAACGCGAAGCCTCACGGATGGTTTGGGCGACCTCGGCGGCGTAGACGAACATCTTGGTCGGGATGCAGCCGACGTTGAGACAGGTGCCGCCGAAGGTGCCCTGCTCGCAGATCGCCACCCGCTTGTCGGCGAAACGGTCATCGAGAACGGTGTTGCCCGAGCCGGTTCCGATGATCGCGAGGTCGTAGGTCTCCACGCCGTCACCCCTTTCCGAACGATGCCGAGGCGTCGCTGTTCGTGGAGCGCAGGTAGCCGTCCAGCCACAGATCCAGTTCCCGATAGGCGACCGAGCGCGGACCCTCCAGCGACAGGAACACGTCGTGTTTGGCGTCGGCCACCGGAACGACGTTGCTGCGGTGCCCGATGCAGCCCGCCCACCGGGCGATCTGAGTGACGTCGAGGACCGCGTCGCCGCGTTGCATCGACATCGCGTCCGCGGATTCGGTCACGCTGTGGTCCGAGCGCAGGATCAGGTTCGACACCCCCACGTCGAGGCCCCGGTGCAGGCGGGCCTGGCCGCGGCGCACGGCGTGCAGCCATCCCGCGGTAATAGGGAAGCCGCCCAACGGTTTCCAGTCCAGGTTGTAGTCGAACTCGCCGTCGTAGTCGCGGTGCAGCGTGGTGCCGTATCCGCCCTTGCTGGTGCCACGCAACACGACTTTGGAACGCACCCGCGACAGGCCGCCGATCATCGCCGACGTCATGCCCAGGCGCAGCACCGCCGGGCCATGCAGATCCAGGAAGGGGCTGTTGAGCACCAAGCCGCCGATACCCGCGTGCGCCTTGGCGTTTCGGCGGCGCAACCGGTCCAGCCACAGCGGCACGATCAGGCCGCCGGCCGAATGGCCGTACATCAGGACCCGGACGTCGGGGGCCTGCTCGCCGATCACGGCCAGGGCGCGGTCGAGTTCGGTGTCGTAGTGCGCGAGATCGGTGATGAAGTGTGGGGTCTGGCCGTCGCGTCGCGACCGTCCGCACTTCTGCAGGTCCAATGCGTAGAAGGTGAAACCACGGGCGGCGAAGTGATCGGCCAGCGCGGTGTTGAAGAAATAGTCGGTGTAACCGTGCACCGTCAGAACCGCGTGCTCGAGACCGCCGCCGTCACCGCCGCCGGGGCCGCGCCGAATCAAGGTTGCGACGATGTCGCCCTCGCCGGCGGGGTCGGGTCCCAATTCGATGGTGTACTGCCAATAGCCAGGCAGGACATCGGGCACCCAGCCAGTCACCAGGCCAGCTTAGCGTGGCGACTGCTTTTGCTGGTCGTGGCCGGTTCGGGTCGGCGCGGCCGCGCCGGCCGGGATAGCCTGGATGACCGGCTGGAAAAGGACCTAGAAAAGGAATCAGAAAGGGCCAGCGTTTCGGTGTCAGACACAACGGCGCGCACCGACATCGTGCTGGTCGGCGCCGGGATCATGAGCGCCACCCTGGCCGTATTGCTGCGGCGGCTGGAGCCGGACTGGTCGATCACGGTGGTCGAGCGACTCGATGCGGTCGCCGCCGAGAGCAGTAGCCCCTGGAACAACGCGGGCACCGGGCATGCCGGGCTGTGCGAGATGAACTACACCCCCGAGCGGGACGGGTCGATCGACATCACCAAAGCCGTGTCGATCAACGAGCAATTCCAGGTGACGCGCCAGTTCTGGGCCTATGCCGTCGAGCACGGCATCCTCACCGATCCGGGCTTCGTCAACGCCGTCCCGCATGTCAGCTTCGTGCAGGGCGCGCGACAGGTCGATTATCTGCGGCGCCGTCAGCAGGCGCTGGCGCCGAATCCGCTGTTCGCCGGGACGGAATTGGTCGACGACCCGGGCGAGTTCGCCCGCCGGCTGCCGTTGATGGCCGACGGACGTGACTTCTCGGAGCCGACTGCGCTCAACTGGGCCGCCGACGGCACCGACGTCGACTTCGGCGCGCTGACCAAGCAGCTCATCGGCTATTGCGTGCGCCACGGCGCCACGGCGCTGTTCGGCCACGAGGTGCGCAACCTGACCCGTCATGCCGGCGGCTGGACGCTGCGGATCGCAAACCGGCGGACCGGCGAAAAGCGCAAGCTGGACGCAAAATTCGTATTCGTCGGCGGCGGTGGTGACGCACTGCCGCTGTTACAGAAGTCTGGGATCGCGGAGGTCAAAGGCTTCGCCGGCTTCCCGATCGGCGGGCGGTTCCTGCGCACCGACAACCCGGCGCTGACCGCCGCGCACCGGGGCAAGGTCTACGGCGTCCCCGCCCCCGGTGCCCCGCCGCTCGGGGCGCTGCATCTGGACCTTCGGTTCGTCAACGGCAAGTCGTGGCTGGTCTTCGGGCCGTATGCCGGTTGGTCGCCTAAGTTCCTGAAACATGGTCACGTCAGTGATTTGCCCCGTTCGGTCAGGCGGGACAACGTGGTGTCGATGCTGGGGGTCGGGATCACTGAGATGACGCTGGTCAATTATCTGGTTCGCCAACTGCGCCTCACCGAACGCGACCGGATGGATGTGCTGCGCGAATTCGCGCCTGGCGCGCGGGATTCGGATTGGCAACTGACGGTGGCCGGTCAGCGCGTGCAGGTGATCCGGCGGGTCGCGGGCAAGGGTGGGGCCCTCGAGTTCGGCACCACCGTGGTGGGATCGTCGGACGGCAGCATCGCGGGTCTGCTCGGCGGCTCGCCCGGCGCCTCGACGGCCGTCCCGATCATGCTCGATGTGCTGGCCAGTTGTTTTGCCGACCGCTACCAATCCTGGCTACCCAGGCTCAAAGAGATGGTGCCCTCGCTGGGGACCCGGCTATCCGAGGAACCGGCGCTCTACGACGAGGTGAGAACGTGGAGCGCCAACGTATTACAGTTGAACGGCTCATGAACCGCGCCGGCGAGCCAACCGAACTGATGAGGAGGAGCGGCGCCGATGACAGAAGCGCTACGCCGCATCTGGGCCAAAGACCTTGACGCGCAGACCCTTTACGAGCTACTCAAGCTACGGGTAGAGGTGTTTGTCGTGGAGCAGGCCATCCCGTATCCGGAACTGGACGGGCGGGATTTGCTCGCCGAGACCCGGCACTTCTGGCTGGAGACGGCGGACGGCGAGGTGATCAGCACGCTGCGGCTGATGGAGGAGCACGCGGGCGGGGAGAAGGTGTTCCGGATCGGGCGGCTGTGCACCAAACGCGGTGTGCGCGGACAGGGCCACACCACCCGGCTGCTGCGGGCCGCGCTGGCCGAGGTCGGTAACTACCCGTGCCGGATCAATGCGCAGACCTATCTCGCCGAGATGTACGCCCACCATGGTTTTGTGCGCGACGGCGACGATTTCATCGACGACGGCGTGCCGCACGTCCCCATGCTGCGGCCCGGCTCCGGGCAGACGGCCAAGCCGTGAAGCCGTATCCGTTCAGCGCGATCGTCGGCC
The DNA here is from genome assembly GCF_059812735.1 of Mycobacterium sp. NGS40. Lineage (NCBI taxonomy): Bacteria > Bacillati > Actinomycetota > Actinomycetes > Mycobacteriales > Mycobacteriaceae > Mycobacterium > Mycobacterium sp. NGS40. The sequence goes on along the minus strand of NZ_JCALDG010000017.1, from coordinate 127,119 downwards.
ACGACCAGTTACGGCTGGCGCTGCTGCTGTGTGCGGTGCGCCCGGAAATCGGCGGCGCGCTGATCCGCGGCGAGAAGGGCACCGCCAAATCGACGGCCGTGCGCGGGCTTGCCGCGCTGTTGTCCGCGGCGACCGGAACCAACGGCGGCGGGTCCGGCCTGGTCGAAATGCCGCTCGGCGCAACCGAAGACCGGGTGATCGGGTCGCTGGATCTGCAGCGGGTGCTGCGCGACGGCGAGCATGCTTTCTCGCCCGGGTTGCTCGCGCGTGCCCACGGCGGCGTGCTGTACGTCGACGAGGTCAACCTGCTGCACGATCATCTGGTCGACGTGCTGCTCGACGCCGCCGCGATGGGCCGGGTGCACATCGAACGCGACGGCATCTCGCATTCGCATGAGGCGCGTTTCGTGCTGATCGGCACGATGAATCCAGAGGAAGGCGAACTGCGCCCGCAGCTACTCGACCGGTTCGGGCTGACGGTCGAGGTGCACGCTTCGCGTGACGTCGAGGTGCGCGCGGAGGTGATCCGGCAGCGGATGGCCTACGAGGCCGACCCGGACGGGTTCGCCACCCGCTACGCCCCCGACGACGCCGAGCTGGCCCAGCGGATCGCCGCGGCCCGCGCACTGGTCGACGATGTTGTGTTGCCGGACAACGAATTACGGCGCATCGCGGCGCTGTGTGCGGCGTTCGACGTCGATGGGATGCGGGCGGATTTGGTGGTGGCGCGCACCGCCGTCGCGCACGCCGCCTGGCGGGGCGCGACAACCGTGGCCGAGCAGGACATCAGGGTGGCCGCCGAGCTGGCGCTGCCGCACCGGCGTCGCCGCGACCCGTTCGACGACCCGGGCATCGATCGCGAGCAGCTGGACGAGGCGCTGCGGCAAGCCGGCGACCAGCCGGAGCCCGATCCCGACCCGCCCGGCGGCGGCCAGTCCGCCAATGACTCAGCCGCACAACAAGAGTCGTCTTCCAACGGGAAAACCCAGACGCCCCAGACACGACCCAGCGCACCGCCGTCGAAGACGTTTCGCACCCGGGCATTGACGGTGCCCGGCGTCGGTGAAGGCGCGCCCGGCCGGCGCTCGCGGGCCCGCAATTCCTCGGGCAGCGTCGTGGCGTCGGCCGGCGCCGACGACGCGGGCGCCCATGGTCTGCACCTGTTCGCCACTCTGCTGTCGGCCGCCGAGCAGGCCGGCGCGGGACCGCTGCGCCCGCGGCCGGGTGACATCCGCCGCGCCATCCGCGAGGGACGCGAAGGCAACCTGGTGATCTTCGTCGTCGACGCGTCCGGGTCGATGGCCGCCCGCGACCGGATGGCCGCCGTCAGCGGTGCCGCCCTGTCGCTGTTGCGCGACGCCTATCAACGGCGCGACAAGGTCGCGGTGATCACGTTCCGGCAGCAGGAAGCGCGGTTGCTGCTGCCGCCGACCTCGTCGGCCCACATCGCCGGCCGGCGGCTGGCCCGATTCGACACCGGCGGCAAGACCCCGCTGGCCGAGGGTCTGCTGGCCGCGCGGGAGCTGGTCGTGCGGGAGCGGGCCCGCGATCGCGCGCGCCGTCCGCTGGTGGTGGTGCTGACCGACGGCCGGGCAACCGCGGGCCCGGACCCGTTGGGCCGCAGTCGAATCGCGGCGTCGCGACTGGCGGCCGAGGGTTCCGCCGCGGTGGTCGTGGACTGTGAAACGTCGTATGTGCGACTGGGATTGGCTCAGCAGCTGGCCCGCCAGCTCGGCGCACCGACCGTCCGGCTGGAGCAACTGCACGCCGACCATCTGACACGAGCCGTCCGCGGCGCGGCCTGACCATGCCACAGGGAATCCCGCTGCAGGTGCCGGATGACGGACTGAGCACCCGGGCCCGGCGCAACCTGCCGGTGCTGGCGGTGCATACCGGTGAGGGCAAGGGCAAGTCCACCGCGGCGTTCGGGATGGCGTTGCGCGCGTGGAACGTCGGCCTCGACGTCGCGGTGTTTCAGTTCGTCAAGAGCGCGAAGTGGAAAGTGGGGGAAGAAGCCGTCTTTCGGCGGCTGGGCCGATTGCACGAGGAGCATGGCGTCGGTGCGGCGGTGGAATGGCACAAGATGGGCAGCGGCTGGTCCTGGACGCGCAAATCGGGCAGCGAGGACGACCACGCGGCCGCGGCCGCCGACGGCTGGGTGGAGATCTCGCGCCGGCTGGCCGAGCAGCGTCACGACTTCTATGTGCTCGACGAGTTCACCTACCCGCTGAAGTGGGGGTGGGTCGACGTCGACGAGGTGGTGGACGCATTGGTGGCCAGGCCCGGCCATCAGCATATGGTGATCACCGGACGCGCCGCCCCGCCGCGACTGATCGAGGTCGCCGACCTGGTCACCGAGATGACCAAGGTCAAGCATCCGATGGATGCGGGCCGCAAGGGGCAGAAGGGCATCGAGTGGTGAACGCCCCCGCGGTCGTCATCGCCGCGCCCGCCTCCGGCAGCGGAAAGACCACGATCGCAACGGGTTTGATCGGGGCCCTGCGCCAGGCCGGGCACACGGTCGCGCCGTTCAAGGTGGGGCCCGACTTCATCGACCCCGGCTACCACGGGCTGGCCGCGGGCCGGCCCGGGCGCAACCTCGATTCGGTGATGGTGGGCGACGAGCTGATCGGCCCGCTCTACGCGCACGGCGCCGCCGGCGCGGACATCGCGGTGATCGAGGGCGTGATGGGTCTGTTCGACGGGCGAATCGGGCCCGACACACCGCCGGCGGGCTCCACGGCGCACGTCGCCGCGCTGGTCGGCGCCCCGGTGATCCTGGTCGTCGACGCGCGCGGCCAGAGCCACAGCATTGCCGCACTGTTGCATGGCTTTTCGACGTTCGATACCGCAACCCGGATCGCCGGCGTGATCCTCAACCGGGTGGGATCGCCCCGGCACGAGCAGGTGTTGCGACAGGCCTGCGAGCACACCGGCATCCCGGTGTTGGGTGCCATTCCGCGAACCGCCGAATTGGAGCTGCCGACACGGTATTTGGGCCTGGTCACCGCGGTCGAATACGGGCGGCGGGCCCGGCTCGCCGTCGAGGCGATGACCGATCTGATCGCGCGGCATGTCGACCTGGCCGCGGTGCTGGCGGTCGCGGCAAGCCGCACCACCAGCACACCGTGGGACCCCGTTGCCGCGGTGGGGGGGACGGCGCCCGGCCGCGCCACGGTCGCAATGGCCGCGGGCAAGGCATTCAGCTTCGGCTACGCCGAACATGCCGAGCTGTTGAGCGCGGCCGGTGCCGACGTGGTCGAGTTCGACCCGCTGGTCGATACGCTGCCCGACGGCACCGCCGCCGTGCTGCTGCCCGGCGGCTTCCCCGAACAGTTCACCGCCGATCTTTCCGCCAATGATGTTGTGCGACAGCAGATCCGCGAGTTGGCTGCCGCCGGGGCTCCGGTGCACGCGGAATGCGCGGGCCTGATCTACCTGGCTTCCGAACTCGACGGGTACCCGATGTGCGGGGTGCTGGGCGGGGCGGCGCGGTTCACCGCGGCGCTGAAGCTGGCGTATCGCGACGCGGTCGCGGTGGCCGATTCGGCGCTGTACGCAGCCGGGGCCCGGGTGGTCGGACACGAATTCCACCGGACCGTGATCACCTTCACCGAGAGCTACCAGCCGGCCTGGGTCTACCGGGCCGGCGACGCGGCGCCGCTGCGCGACGGCGTGGTGCACGCCGGGGTGCACGCGTCGTATCTGCACACCCACCCGGCCGCGGTGCCCGACGCGGTGGCGCGGTTCGTCGCCCGCGCCGCGGCGCGCCCGTCGTGACGGCCGCGCCGATCGTCTTCACTAGGCTTGCCGGGTGACCGAGAGCCCCTACCTCGTCGGACTGCGGCTGGCCGGCAAGAAGGTCGTTGTGGTCGGCGGCGGCTCGGTCGCCCAGCGCCGGCTACCCCTGCTGATCTCGAGTGGCGCCGACGTCCACGTGATCAGCCGGACTGCCACCCCCGCCGTCGAGGCGATGAGCGGAATCACGTTGACGATGCGCGAATACCGCGCCGGTGACCTCGACGGAGCCTGGTATGCGATCGCGGCCACCAACGACGCGGCGGTCAACGAGGCCGTCGTCGCCGAGGCCGACAGCCGGCAGATCTTCTGCGTGCGCGCCGACATCGCCATCGAGGGCACCGCGGTGACCCCGGCGTCGTTCGAATACGCCGGCCTGTCGGTGGGTGTGCTGGCCGGTGGCGAGCACCGCCGGTCGGCGGCGATCCGCTCGGCGATCCGCGAGGCGCTGCAACAGGGCCTGATCGCCCCGGGCAGCTCGGGGAGCTCCGACGCCGTGCGCGGCGGGGTGGCGCTGATCGGGGGTGGCCCCGGCGACCCCGAGCTGATCACCGTCCGCGGGCGGCGGCTGCTGGCCCAGGCCGACGTCGTGGTCGCCGATCGCCTGGCCCCGCCCGAACTGCTCGCCGAGCTGGGGCCGCACGTCGAAGTCATCGACGCCGCCAAGATCCCGTACGGCCGGGCCATGGCCCAGGACGCGATCAACGACGTGATGATCGAACGGGCCCGCGCCGGGCACTTCGTCGTTCGCCTCAAGGGCGGTGACCCATTCGTGTTCGCCCGCGGTTACGAGGAAGTGATCGCGTGCGCCGACGCCGGCATTCCGGTCACCGTGGTGCCCGGTGTGACGAGTGCCATAGCGGTGCCCGCGCTGGCGGATGTTCCCGTCACCCATCGAGCGGTAAATCACGAGTTCGTGGTGGTCAGCGGCCATCTGGCGCCCGGGCATCCCGAATCGTTAGTGAATTGGAATGCACTGGCAGCGTTGTCCGGCACGATCGTTTTGCTGATGGCCGTCGAACGCATCGAACTCTTCGTCAACGCGCTGCTGGAAGGCGGTCGACCTGCGGATACGCCGGTCCTTGTCGTTCAGCACGGAACGACCCCGGCGCAGCACACGTTGCGGGCGACTCTTGCCGACACGCCGCAAAAGGTGCGGGCGGAGGGGATCAGACCTCCCGCGATCATCGTGATAGGGCCCGTAGTAGGCCTGAGTAGCGTTCGGGGTTTAAACGATTCTTAAGATTACTGTAAGGTAACTCGTTATGACGGCCCTCAACGACACTGAGCGCGCGGCCCGAAATTGGTCCGCTCTGCGCCCCGATCGTCCGGCACCCGAGCGCGCCGAGCGCCCGTCGGAAACCGCTTCCGGGTCCGCCACCACCCGCACTAGCAGGTATTACCCGACCTGGCTGCCTTCCCGCCGCTTCATCGCGGCCGTGATCGCCATCGGCGGCATGCAGTTGCTGGCAACGATGGACAGCACCGTCGCGATCGTCGCGCTTCCTAAGATTCAGAACGAGCTGAGCCTGTCCGACGCCGGCCGTAGCTGGGTGATCACCGCGTATGTGCTCACCTTCGGCGGGCTGATGCTGCTGGGCGGGCGCCTCGGTGACACCATCGGCCGCAAACGCACCTTCATCGTCGGCGTCACGCTGTTCACCATCTCCTCGGTGTTGTGCGCGGTGGCCTGGGACGAGGTGACGCTGGTCATCGCCCGGCTGCTGCAGGGTGTCGGGTCGGCGATCGCGTCGCCCACCGGTCTGGCCCTGGTAGCGACGACGTTTGCCAAGGGTCCGGCGCGCAACGCGGCCACCGCCGTGTTCGCCGCGATGACCGCGATCGGTTCGGTGATGGGCCTGGTCGTCGGCGGCGCGCTGACCGAGGTCTCCTGGCGGCTGGCGTTCCTGGTCAACGTGCCGATCGGGCTGGTGATGATCTACCTGGCCCGCACCGCGCTGCGCGAGACCAACCGGGAGCGGATGAAGCTCGACGCCACCGGGGCCATGCTGGCCACCTTGGCCTGCACGGCTGCGGTGTTCGCCTTCTCGATGGGCCCGGAAAAGGGCTGGATATCGGCGATCACGCTGGGTTCGGGTGCGGTGGCCGTGGCCGCCGCCATCGCGTTCGCCATCGTCGAGCGCACCGCCGAGAACCCCGTCGTGCCGTTCGGCTTGTTCCGCGACCGCAACCGCCTGGTCACGTTCACCGCGATCCTGCTGGCCGGCGGCGTGATGTTCAGCCTCACCGTCTGCATCGGCCTCTACGTTCAGGACATCCTGGGCTACAGCGCGCTGCGTGCCGGCGTCGGATTCATCCCGTTCGTCATCGCGATGGGCATCGGTCTGGGTATCTCCTCGCAGCTGGTGTCGCGGTTCTCGCCGCGAGTGCTGACCATCGGCGGTGGTTGGCTGCTGCTGCTGGCCATGATCTACGGCTGGGCGTTCATGCACCGCGGCGTGCCGTACTTCCCGAATCTGGTGCTGCCGATCGTCGTCGGCGGAATCGGCATCGGCATGGTCGTGGTGCCGCTGACGCTGGCCGCGATCGCGGGCGTCGGTTTCGACCAGATCGGCCCGGTGTCGGCGATGACGCTGATGCTGCAAAGCCTGGGCGGGCCGCTGGTGCTGGCCGTCATCCAGGCCGTCATCACCTCGCGCACGCTGTACCTGGGCGGCACCACCGGCCCGGTGAAGGTGATGAACGACGCACAATTGCGAGCCCTTGACCACGGCTACACCTACGGGCTGCTGTGGGTGGCCGGCACGGCCGTCATCGTCGGCCTTGCCGCCCTGTTCATCGGGTACACCCCGGAGCAGGTCGCGCACGCCCAAGAGGTCAAGGAAGCCATCGACGCCGGCGAGCTGTAACTCGCAACGTCTTTCCCACGGCCGGATGCCGTGAGTCATCACGCTAGGCTGGCCCGCTGTGATCACCCGGATGTCCGAGCTGTTCCTGCGCACCCTGCGCGACGATCCCGCCGACGCCGAAGTGCCCAGCCACAAATTGCTGGTGCGGGCCGGATACATCCGGCAGGTCGCCCCCGGGCTGTACAGCTGGCTGCCGCTGGGGCTGCGGGTGCTGCGCAATATCGAACGCGTTGTCCGCGAAGAGATGAACGCGATCGGCGGGCAGGAGATCCTGTTCCCCGGGCTGCTGCCGCGCGGGCCGTATGAGACGACGAATCGCTGGACCGAGTACGGCGACGGGGTGTTCCGCGTGCAGGACCGTCGCGGGAACGACTACATGCTCGCGCCCACGCACGAGGAGTTCTTCACCCTGGCCGTCAAGGGGGAGTACAGCTCCTACAAGGATTTCCCGCTGACGCTGTACCAAATTCAGATCAAGTACCGCGACGAGGCGCGGCCGCGGGCCGGCATCCTGCGGGCCAGAGAATTCGTGATGAAGGACTCCTACTCCTTCGATATCGACGCCGCCGGGCTCAAGGCCGCCTACCACGCGCACCGGGAGGCCTACCAGCGCATCTTCGACCGGTTGCGGGTTGGCTACGTGATCGTGTCGGCGGTGTCGGGCGCGATGGGTGGCAGCGCGTCCGAAGAGTTCCTGGCCGAGAGCCCGATCGGTGAGGACACCTTCGTGCGGTGCGCGGAGTCGGGGTATGCCGCCAACGTCGAAGCGGTGCTCACCGCCCGCCCCGAGGCGCTGCCCATCGACGGTCAGCCCGCGGCGCAGGTGCACGACACCGGCGATACCCCGACCATCGCCGCGCTGGTCCAGTGGGCCAACGGCGCCGGACTGGGCCGCACCGTTACCGCGGCCGACACGCTGAAGAACGTTCTGGTCAAGGTCCGTGCGCCGGGCGGGGAGTGGGAGCTGCTGGCCATCGGGGTGCCCGGAGACCGCGAGGTCGACGACAAACGGCTGGGCGCCGCGCTGGAGCCGGCCGAATACGAATTGCTCGGCGACGCGGATTTCGCCAAGTACCCGTTCCTGGTGAAGGGCTATATCGGTCCGAAGGCATTGCTGGACAACGAGGTTCGCTATCTCGTCGACCCGCGGGTGGTGGACGGCACCAGCTGGATCACCGGGGCCGACGAGCCGGGCCGCCATGTGGTCGGGCTGGTGGCCGGCCGCGACTTCACTGCCGACGGCACCATCGAGGCCGCCGAAGTGCGCGAAGGCGACCCGTCTCCCGACGGTGCCGGCCCGCTGGTCATGGCGCGCGGCATCGAGATTGGGCACATCTTCCAGCTGGGCCGCAAGTACACCGACGCGTTCGCCGCCGACGTGCTCGGCGAGGACGGCAAGCCGGTGCGACTGACCATGGGCTCCTACGGCATCGGGGTGTCGCGTCTGGTTGCCGTCGTCGCCGAGCAGCAGCACGACGAACTGGGCCTGCGCTGGCCGGCGTCGATCGCCCCGTTCGACGTGCACCTGGTGATCGCCAACAAGGACGCGCAGGCCCGCGAAGGCGCCACGACGCTGGCCGCCGACCTGAGCCGACTGGGCCTCGAGGTGTTGCTGGACGACCGCACCGCCTCGCCCGGGGTCAAGTTCAAGGACGCCGAGCTGCTCGGGATGCCCTGGATCGTCGTGGTCGGCCGGGGTTGGGCCAATGGCGTCGTGGAGCTTCGCGACCGCTTCGGCGGGCAGGCGCGCGAACTGGCGGCCGGTGTCTCGCTGGCCACTGAGATCGTGAACGCGGTGACCGGCTAAGCGGGCTTACTCGTTGCCGCCGGGGAAACTGCTGGTGATCGGCCAGGCGCCCAGGATGCGGCTCCAGCGCGCGCTCATCACCGCGCTCTGGGTCAGGGCCGTCGAGGCGAACGCACGGTCGTCGGCGGTCTCGGCGTGCTCGGTGACCGCGCGCCACGCCGTCGCGCCGTCGTTCTCCATCCGCACCGCCAGGCGAGCCGCGTCGGCCGGACTGCCCACCAGCAGGGGCAGCTGATAGCCCGCGGCGGCCGGTGGCGGGGTGACCTTGCGGGCGGCCAGCATGGCGATCACGTCGTCGCGACGCTGGCGGTGTTGCAGCAGTGCCTCCACCACCAGGTTGTTGACGCTGGGCGGCGACAGCGCGGACACGATGCCGTAGCCGTAGATCGTCGAGTGCTCGACCGCCAGGGCATCGCAGAGCGCCTGGTTGTCGGCGTCCTTGCCGGAGGTCATATCGACGGTCCCCCGGGCACCAGTGCCACCAGGTAGGACGCCGTGCACGACGCGGCGATGGACGCCAGCAGCCCGGCCCGGTAGCCCGACTCGGCCGACACCAACCGGGCGGCGTTGTCGGCCGAGGTCTTCAGCGCATTGATTACGTCGGACACCGGGGGTGGCGGCGGTGGCGGCCCCGCCGGCGCGGCCGGACTGGGAGCGGCGCTGGTGGTTTCGCTCGTGGAGGCGCTGAGCTTGCCAGCCGCCCGGGCGATCTCCGTGGACAGTGCGCGGGCGTGTGCGGCGCGCTGGTTGGCCACCACCGACAGCGCGGCCGCGATCTGCGGCGCGACGCCGACGGCCGCGGCGGCCGCACCGGCGAGCACGCTGTCGTGTCTGGCCTGGTCTAACGGACCCAATAATTGTTCGACCGCTGGGGGTTTCGGCGGGGACTCACCGCAGGCGGAGACGACCACCCCGAGCGCAGCAAGCGCCGCACCCCCGGCGAGCACACCCCGCCGACTGGTGACGGGTACAGCGCTAGGCACGCCCAACATCCTGCCATTGGGTGCCGGCCGGGCATGCCGCCAGGACCTCGACCTACGCGATCACCTCGTCATACGCGATTCCTGGCGTATCGTTGGTACCCGGTTCTCGCGGAACTTGAAGCGGTTCCACCGACGCCGGAAGCCAGTTGACCGGACAACTCAAGATGAGGAGCTCGCCGTGACCACCGGGCTACCGTCGCAGACGCAGGTGATCGAGCTACTCGGTGGAGAGTTCGCGCGCGCCGGCTATGAGATCGAAGACGTGGTCATCGATGCCCGGGTGCGCCCGCCGCGCATCACGGTGATTGCCGACGGCGACACCCCTCTGGACTTGGACACCGTCACGACCCTGTCGCGGTCGGCATCGGCTTTGCTGGACGGGCTGGGCAGCACCGGCGGCAGCTACGTGCTCGAGGTCTCCTCGCCCGGTGTCGAGCGTCCGCTCACCAACGAGAAACACTTCCGCCGCGCGCGGGGCCGCAAGGTCGAGGTGGCGCTGGCAAACGGATCGCGATTGACCGGCCGGGTGGGACAGACCGGTGCCGACGCGGTGGCACTGGTGATCCGCGACGGCCGCGACTGGGCGGTGCGCGAGATCCCGCTCGCCGAGATCGCGAAAGCGGTTGTCCAGGTTGAGTTTTCGTCGCCATCCCAAGCCGAATTGGATTTGGCGGGTGTGGGTGAGTCTGGCAGGACGGAGGCCGGAGCATGAATATCGACATGGCCGCGTTGCACGCGATCGAGGTGGACCGGGGGATCTCGGTCAACGAGCTGCTCGAGACGATCAAGTCGGCGTTGCTGACCGCCTACCGGCACACCCAGGGCCACCAGAACGACGCGCGGATCGAGATCGACCGCAAGACGGGCGTGGTGAAGGTGATGGCCCGCGAGGTCGACGAGGACGGCAACGTCATCAGCGAATGGGACGACACCCCCGAAGGGTTCGGGCGCATCGCGGCGACCACCGCGCGCCAGGTGATGCTGCAGCGCTTCCGCGACGCCGAGAACGAGCGCACCTACGGCGAGTTCTCCACCCGCGAGGGCGAAATCGTCGCCGGCGTGATTCAGCGTGACAGCCGCGCGAACGCCCGCGGTCTGGTCGTGGTGCGGATGGGCAGCGAAACCAAGGCCTCCGAGGGCGTCATCCCGGCGGCCGAACAGGTCCCCGGTGAGAGCTACGAGCACGGCAACCGGGTGCGTTGCTATGTGGTCGGCGTGACGCGGGGTTCGCGTGAGCCGGTGATCACGTTGTCGCGCACCCACCCCAATCTGGTGCGCAAGTTGTTCTCGCTCGAGGTTCCCGAGATCGCCGACGGCTCGGTGGAGATCGTGGCCGTGGCGCGCGAGGCGGGCCACCGCTCCAAGATCGCGGTCGTGTCCCGGGTGCCCGGCTTGAACGCCAAGGGCGCCTGCATCGGTCCGATGGGGCAGCGGGTCCGCAACGTGATGAGCGAGCTGTCCGGCGAGAAGATCGACATCATCGACTACGACGAGGACCCGGCCCGGTTCGTCGCCAACGCGCTGTCGCCGGCGAAGGTGGTGTCGGTGTCGGTGATCGACCAGACCGCCCGTGCCGCCCGCGTCGTGGTGCCCGACTTCCAGTTGTCCCTGGCAATTGGCAAGGAAGGGCAGAACGCGCGGCTGGCCGCCCGGCTCACCGGGTGGCGCATCGACATCCGCGGCGATTCGCCCGCGGCCGGGCAGCCGGAGGGCCAGCCGGAACACGGCGCCAGCACCCCGATGGCTCACGATCACTAGTTCACGTTTCACCGACGACCGATCGTGTCGGACCCCCGTGACATAATCGAATGTATGTTCGAAACACCGTCAGCGGCGCGCTTCGACGACTGGGCTGCTCAGGCCCGGGCACAACTCGAGGCATTGACGGGTACGCCGGAGTCGCCAGAATGGACGGGCCGCATCTGCGCCGCTGCACGGCTGGCGAACCAGGCCGTCGCCGCGCAGTTGGTGGCGATCGGGGAGTTGTTTGCCTACCGGTATTCGCGCTGTGCGCAGGCCCAGGAGTGGGTGGTCGACGCGGTGGACGCAGTGGCCGCGGAGGTTGCCGCGGCGTTGAGGATCAGTCAGCCTCGGGCGCGGGGCCGCGTCGAGGACGCCCGTGCACTGCGCGAACGCCTGCCGAAGGTGGGGCAGGTGTTCGCGCTCGGCGACATCGACGTCGAGGCCTTCCGCACCATCGTGTCCCGCACCGATCTGATCCAGGACCCCGACATCCTGGCCGTCGTGGATGGGCGGATCGCCGCGAATGTGACGCGCTGGCCGTCGATGACGCGGGGACGGCTAGCGGCCAAGGTCGACGCGATCGTGGCGAGGGTCGATATCGACGCGGTGCGCCGGCGCAAAGAGATGCGCAGCGATCGTGAGGTGTGGATCGGCGGGGACATCGACGGCATCGCCCAGATCCAGGGCACCCTGTTGTCCCCGGATGCTCACGCCCTGGACGCCCGGCTGACCGCGCTGGCGGGCACCGTGTGCCGGCACGATCCGCGCACCACCACTCAGCGCCGGGCCGACGCGCTGGGTGCACTGGCTGCCGGCGCCGACCGCCTCGGGTGTCGTTGCCGGCGGGCGGATTGCGCCGCGGGTGCCCGCAAACCGGCCTCGCCGGTGACCATCCATGTGATCGCCGAACAGGTCGCCGTCGACGGCACCGGCACCGCGCCCGCGTCTGAACTCGACGCCGACGGGTTGATCGATCCCGAGCTGCTCATCGAACTCGCCCAAACCGCCAAGCTGGTACCGCTGCTACATCCCGGAGATGCCCCGCCGGAACCCGGCTATGTGCCGTCCGCGGCGCTGGCCGCATTCGTGCGGGCCCGCGACCTGACGTGTCGCTGGCCGGGCTGCGATCACCCCGCGATGCGCTGCGATCTCGACCACACCGTCCCCTTCGCCGACGGCGGTAAGACGCATGCCGCCAATCTGAAGTGCTACTGCCGGACCCATCACCTGGTGAAAACGTTCTGGGCTGGACCGGCCAACAGTTACCCGACGGCACGCTGATCCTGACGTCACCGTCCGGGCAGACCTACGTCACCACCCCCGGCAGCGCCCTGTTGTTCCCCAGCGTGTGCCGCGCCGTGGGCGGCATCGCTGCGTCCGAGGCCGACCTCGCGCCCGCCGACCCCTGTTCGGGGCGTACCGCGATGATGCCCCGACGTCGCCGCACCCGTGCCGACGAACGCGCCCTGCGCATCGGTGCCGAACGCCGACAACACCACCAGGCCCGCATGAAAGCCCGTGCCGCCCCTCGCCCCGACCCCGGCGAACCGCCGCCCTTCTAGTTCAACGCCGATCAAACTCGGCAGTTGCGTGGGCGATCGGGCGCGCAGGTTACGGTGCGGTTGCGGGTGGTTCTGACCATCGCTTCCGTGACGCTAGACTGAGCCGTGATCCAGCGCGAGCCTTCGGCCTCGGCGCGCACACACACGGGCGGACCCGTGCGAATGTGTGTCGGGTGCCGGAAGCGAGAGTTGGCCGTCCAATTGCTCCGAGTGGTGGCGGTGTCCAACGGGAACGGCGAATACGCCGTAATCGTTGACACGGCGACTCGCCTGCCGGGACGGGGTGCGTGGCTGCATCCCGCACCGCGGTGCGCAGACGAAGCGATCCGGCGGCGGGCTTTCACCAAGGCGCTGCGCATCGAACGTCCACCGGACACATCCGCGTTGGTCGAGTACTTAGAGGTGCTCGACTCACCCGGCAACAGAACAGGTAGCGAAGAACATGAGCACACCGTGAAGTCCCGATGACCATGCGTCATAGCTAAACCCGAGGCGCGGCCCGCTGCTGTCGCCTCATAGACAGGAGATGTAGTGGCAGGTAAGGCCCGCGTACACGAGTTGGCCAAGGAACTCGGTGTCACCAGCAAGCAAGTTCTCGCCCGGCTGAATGAACAGGGCGAATTCGTCAAATCCGCGTCGTCGACCGTAGAAGCGCCGGTTGCTCGTCGGCTGCGGGAGTCGTTCGGCGGCGGCAAGCCCGCGTCGGCCGGCGCCAAGAGCGCCCCGAAGAGCCCGGACCGCTCGCTCGACAAGGCACTGGACAGGGCGATTCAGAAGCCCTCCGGCAACGGTGAGGCGGCCGCCGCTCCGGCGAAGCCCGCTGACCCACCGGCTGCCCCTGCGGCCAAGCCCGCCCCGGCGGCTCCGCCCGCTGCGCGCGCCGATGCCGCCCCGGCGCCGACGCCCGCGCCCCGACGGCCCGCGCCGTCACCCGCGCGTCCCTCGGCACCGTCCCCCGGGCAGCCGAAACCGCCGTCGCCCGGTGGCCAGGCGCCCAGCCAGCAGCCGCCGTCGCCCGGTGCGACCCCCGGCCCGCGGCCCGGCCCGATCCCGAAGCCGGCGGCCCGTACCCCGCGTGTCGGCAACAACCCGTTCTCGTCGGCGCAGCCCGTCGACCGGCCCATTCCGCGTCCGCAGGCGCCGCGCCCGGGCGCACCCCGTCCCGGCGCACCCCGCCCCGGCGGCGGCGCTTCGCCCGGGAGCATGCCGCCGCGTCCCGGCGGTAGCAGCGGCGGCGGCTTCCAGCGATCGGGGCGTCCCGGTGGTGGCGGTGGTCCGCGTCCCGGCGGTGGCGGCGGCCGTCCCGGTGGTCCCGGCGGTGGCGGCGGTGGTAATTACCGCGGCGGCGGAGGCGGCGTCGGTGCCGCGCCCGGTGGCGGCGGCGGTTTCCAGGGCCGTCCCGGCGGCGGCGGTCCCGGTGGTGGCCGTCCCGGCCAGCGCGGCGGCGCGGCCGGTGCGTTCGGCCGTCCGGGTGGTGCGCCGCGGCGCGGTCGCAAGTCGAAGCGGGCGAAACGCGCCGAGTACGAGAACATGCAGGCCCCGGTCGTCGGTGGGGTGCGGTTGCCGCACGGCAACGGCGAGACCATCCGGCTGGCCCGTGGCGCGTCGCTCTCCGACTTCGCCGACAAGATCAACGCCAACCCGGCTTCGCTGGTGCAGGCGCTGTTCAACCTCGGCGAGATGGTGACCGCGACCCAGTCGGTCGGTGACGAGACGCTCGAGCTGCTGGGCAGCGAGATGAACTACGTCGTCCAGGTCGTCAGTCCGGAGGACGAAGACCGTGAGCTGCTGGAGTCGTTCGACCTCACCTACGGCGAGGACGAGGGCGGCGAGGACGATCTGCAGACCCGTCCGCCGGTGGTGACCGTCATGGGTCACGTCGACCACGGTAAAACCCGACTGCTGGACACCATTCGAAACGCCAGCGTCCGCGAGGGCGAGGCCGGTGGCATCACCCAGCACATCGGTGCCTACCAGGTCGGGGTCGACTTCGAGGGCACCGAGCGGCTGATCACCTTCATCGACACCCCGGGTCACGAGGCGTTCACCGCCATGCGTGCCCGTGGTGCCAAGGCCACCGACATCGCGATCCTGGTGGTTGCCGCCGACGACGGCGTGATGCCGCAGACGGTGGAGGCGATCAACCACGCGCAGGCGGCCGACGTGCCGATCGTGGTGGCGGTCAACAAGATTGACAAGGAAGGCGCCGACCCGGCCAAGATCCGCGGTCAGCTCACCGAATATGGTTTGGTGGCAGAGGATTTCGGTGGCGACACGATGTTCGTCGACATCTCGGCCAAGCAGGGCACCAACATCGAGGCGCTGGAAGAGGCGGTGCTGCTGACCGCCGATGCGGCCCTGGACCTGCGCGCCAACCCCGACATGGAAGCCCAGGGTGTGGCGATCGAGGCGCACCTGGACCGCGGTCGCGGACCGGTGGCCACCGTGCTGATCCAGCGCGGCACGCTGCGGGTCGGTGACTCGATCGTCGCCGGCGACGCCTACGGCCGGGTTCGTCGGATGGTCGACGAGCACGGCGAGGACGTCCACGAGGCGCTGCCGTCGCGGCCGGTGCAGGTCATCGGTTTCACGTCGGTGCCCGGCGCGGGGGACAACCTGCTGGTCGTCGACGAGGACCGCATCGCCCGCCAGATCGCCGACCGGCGCAGCGCCCGCAAGCGCAACGCCCTGGCGGCACGTTCGCGCAAGCGGATCAGCCTGGAGGACCTGGACTCGGCGCTGAAGGAAACCAGCCAGCTGAACCTGATCCTCAAGGGCGACAACGCCGGTACCGTCGAGGCGCTCGAAGAGGCCCTGATGGGAATCGAGATCGACGACGAGGTGGAGTTGCGCGTCATCGACCGCGGCGTCGGTGGCATCACCGAGACCAACGTCAACCTGGCGTCGGCCTCGGACGCGGTGATCATCGGCTTCAATGTGCGTGCCGAGGGCAAGGCGACCGAGCTGGCCAACCGTGAGGGCGTGGACATCCGCTACTACTCGGTGATCTACCAGGCCATCGATGAGATCGAGAAGGCCCTGCGCGGCATGCTCAAGCCGATCTACGAGGAGAACCAGCTGGGCCGCGCCGAGATCCGCGCGATCTTCCGGTCCTCCAAGGTCGGTGTCATCGCCGGCTGCCTGATCACCTCCGGCGTCGTGCGGCGCAACGCCAAGGCCCGGTTGTTGCGCGACAACATCGTGGTCGCCGACAACTTGACGATCTCCTCGCTGCGCCGCGAGAAGGACGACGTCACCGAGGTTCGCGACGGCTTCGAATGCGGTATGACGCTGACCTATTCCGACATCAAGGAAGGCGACATCATCGAGTCCTTCGAGCTCGTCGAGAAAGAGCGCGCCTGATGGCAGACCCTGCACGGGCGCGCCGGCTGGCCAAGAGGATCAACACCATCGTCGCCTCGGCGATCGAATTCGAGATCAAGGATCCGCGACTGGACGGGGTGACCGTCGTTGACACGAAGGTCACCGCCGACCTGCACGACGCGACGGTGTTCTACACCGTGATGGGACCGACGCTGGACGACGAGCCCGACTACGAGGGCGCGGCTGCCGCGCTGGACCGGGCCAAGGGCACGTTGCGCACCATGGTCGGTGCGGGCACCGGTGTGCGGTTCACTCCCACGCTGACGTTCACCCGGGACACGACGACGGACACCGTGGCGCGAATGGACGAGCTGCTTGCGCGTGCCCGTGCGGCCGACGCTGACGTGGCGCGGGTTCGGGTGGGGGCCAAACCGGCGGGGGAGGCCGATCCCTACCGCGAGATCGGGGCGGCGACGGGAGCAGCGGACGCTGAGGACCGCGGTGACGACTATCGACCCGAAGACTGAGCTGGCGCGCCCCCCGGGCGCGGGGGCGCGCCTGGACGCGGTCGGTGCCGCCGAGTTGCTTTCGGCCGCAACGACAATCGGGGTGATCTGCCACGTCCATCCCGACGCCGACACCATCGGCGCGGGCTTGGCGCTCGCTACAGTGCTCGACCGGACCGGCAAAGACGTCGAGGTCAGCTTCGCCGCGCCGGCCACGCTGCCGGAGTCGCTTCGTTCGCTGCCCGGGTGCCAGCTGCTGGTGAGCCCCGACGCGATGCGCCGAGACGTCGATTTGGTTGTGACGGTGGATGTTCCGAGCCGCAAGAGGCTGGGCGCGCTCGGCGACGCGTTCGGCCGCGACCAGCCGCTGCTGGTGATCGATCACCACGCCTCCAACGAAATGTTCGGTACCGCGAATTACGTTGACCCGTCCGCGGATTCGACGACGCTGTTAGTGGCCGAACTGTTCGACGCCTGGGACAAGCCGATCGACCGCGACGTCGCGCACTGCATCTACGCCGGGCTGACCACCGACACCGGCTCTTTCCGCTGGGCCAGTGCCCGCGCGTTCCGGCTGGCCGCCCGGCTGGTCGAGCTCGGTGTGGACAACGCCAAGATCAGCCGCACCCTGATGGACACGCACCCGTTCGTGTGGCTGCCGCTGCTGTCGCGGGTGCTCGGCTCGGCGCAACTGGTGCCGGACGCGGTGCAGGGGCGTGGGCTGGTGTATGCGGTCGTCGGCAACGAGGACTGGACCACCTCACGTCCGGAGGAAGTCGAGAGCATCGTCGACATCGTGCGCACCACGCAGCAGGCCGAGGTCGCCGCGGTGTTCAAAGAGGTTGACCCGCAACAGTGGTCGGTGTCGATGCGGGCCAAGGCCGACGTCGACCTGGCCGCGGTGGCATCGGTGTTCGGTGGCGGCGGCCACCGGTTGGCCGCCGGATATTCGACCACCGGGTCGATCGCCGAAGTGGTGGCCTCGCTGCGCACGGCGCTTGACTAGGCCGGTCTAGAACGCCCAGCTTCCGACCGACTGCAGCACGAACCCGTGATCCCCGTTGGTGGTGTCCAGACAGGCGATGACGTTGTCGGCACTCACCGCGCAGGTGACGTTGAGATAGGACAATTTCTGCCCCGCGGCCAGCGGCTTACCGGCAAAGGGCAAGGCGGCCGGGCCGCCGCCGCATCCGCCGTAAGTCATCCGGCTCAACTCGTAGCCGGGTCCCTTGAAATTCACCGCCCCCTCCACACAGTCACCCGGCCTCGGATGGCCGCCGCCGGGAAACGTGATGTCGTCTATTCCGGGCACTTCGCCATTGCACCGAATATCTTGTGACTGCTGCGGCGCGGGCGCCGGTCCGCCATAAAAGTCGCACACCACCGAATTCGGCGTCGAGAAACTGATTCGCGGCGCGTTGCCCGGCAGCGCCGTCGAAACATAACCGTCCGCCGGCACCGGGGTGAATCCGTCCAGATTGGGAAAACGAGGTGGCGGCTGTGCGGTCGCGTGCTGCCCGGATGCGATCAGCGATGCGATGACCAGCGTCAGGACGCAAAGAGCCCGCATTGTGAGGTCGACGACATTGCGCATCTTGGGATCGTATTGGCAATTGACACCCGTGGCGATCACCGGTCATTTATCTCGCCGTGGGTAAGGCATTCACCCACAGCCCCATGTTGATCAGAAAGCACACCATGACAATGGTCAGCCCGAATGCGGGCCACTTCCACATCCAGGTTCCGCGCAAACCGGAAACGAGTGTTCCGCAGGCCGCCACCAGCAGCGCGACACCCACCCCGGCCACCATGATCAGCGCCCCGGTCCAGGTGCTGTGGACGACGTGGGACAGCTCGGCGCTATCGCAGCGACCGCCGAATCGGCCATCGTCGACCCCAGCAGCCCCGGGACAACCACTATCGAACTGCTCGCCGCCAGCTGTCCGGCAAACAGCAGGGCGGTCGCGACGATGTCGGCGGTCGAGCGCATGGCTGAGCGGCGCCGCTAGCGCACCTGCGCCCGCCCGCGTTGCAGCACGGCTTCGCGATTGGCGGCGATGTCGTCGCCGGTGGTCCGAAACGCCCTGGCCGCCGTGGCCTCCAGCCACAGGCCCTCGCTGGTCTGCGATTCGTCGATGCGGTGGTAGGAGGCCAGCAATGCGCGTACCGCGTCCTGGTTGTTGCCGACGATCGAGGCGGCGACCTGACGCGCGGTGGCCAGCAGCTGGTCGTGCGCCACCACCTCGGTGGCCAGCCCGGCCCGCAGCGCGTCGGCGGCCGACAGGTAGTCGCCGGTCATGCTCATCCGCCGGGCCAGATTCACCCCCACCTTCTGGGGCAGTCGCACGGACAGTCCCCAGGTGGGCAGCAGGCCCACCCGGGCGTGGGTGTCGGCGAAGCGGGCCTGCTCGGAGGCGATCACGATGTCGCAGTACAGGACCAGCTCCAGCCCGCCGG
Organism: Mycobacterium sp. NGS40; assembly: GCF_059812735.1. Lineage (NCBI taxonomy): Bacteria > Bacillati > Actinomycetota > Actinomycetes > Mycobacteriales > Mycobacteriaceae > Mycobacterium > Mycobacterium sp. NGS40. The sequence goes on along the minus strand of NZ_JCALDG010000017.1, from coordinate 108,069 downwards.
TCACCGCGGCGCCGTTGATCGCGCCGATCACCGGCTTGGTCATCGATGGCCACCGCGGCGAGATGTCGGGTAGCGCCGTCGAATCGCCCAGTTCCTTGAGATCCAGCCCGGCGCAGAACACCGGATCGGTCCCGGTGAGGATGACGACGTCGACGTCGTCATCGGCTTCGGCGTCGGTCAGCGCCCCGAAGAACCGATCCCGCAGCGCCGAGGACAGCGCATTGCGGGATTGCGGCCGATTCAGCGTCAGGGTGCGCACCCGCTCGTCGGTGGAGATCAGCAGGATGTCGTCGGTCATGGCTTCACCGTAGAGGGTCACTCGCTGCGCCTATCGTTGAGACATGTGCCGGAACATCACCGAACTGCGCGGTTTGCAGCCGTCGGCCACGGCTGAGGAGATCGCCGCGGCCGCGCGCCAGTATGTGCGCAAGGTCAGCGGCATCACCCGCCCGTCGGCGGCCAACGTCGAGGCTTTCGAGGCCGCGGTCGCCGAGGTCACGCAGACGACGACGCGCTTGCTGGAGTCGCTGCCGCCGCGGCGCCAACCGCCCAAGACGGTGCCCCCGTTGCGCCGACCCGAGGTCGTCGCCCGTCTCGCCGCAACGAAATGACGCTCACCGCAACGGCGACCGCGCTCAAGGAGTGGAGCGCGGCCGTGCACGCATTGCTGCTCGGCCGCCAGTATGTGCTGTTGCGCAAGGGTGGCATCGCAGAGAAGCGGTTCGAAGTCGCGTCCGGTGAGTTCTTGCTGTTCCCGACGGTTGCGCACAGCCACGCCGAGCGGGTCCGGCCCGAGCACCGCGACCTGCTGGCCGCCGCGGCCGACGACAGCACCGTGGATCATCTGGTGATCCGTGCGGCGGCGAAAGTAGTTGCGGCACTTCAGGTTAACCGGCCAGAGCGGCTGCCGGAGATCGAGGATCTGCACATCTGGACCGCCGAGTCGGTGCGCGCCGACCGGCTTGATTTCCGGCCCAAGCACAAACTCGCCGCGCTGGTGGTGTCGGTGAGCCCGCTCGTCGAGCCGATACGCCTGCCCCGCACTCCCGAGTACGGCGGCTGCATCAGCTGGGTGCAGCTGCCCGTGCGGGGCAGCGCTGCCGCGCCGATGCACGACCCCGTTCACGACGAAACGGTGCTAAGCGCCGTCGCCGCCCGGGTTCGCGACGCCGTTGGCTGACAGGTCGAGCGGGCCGATCGGAAGCAGCAGCCGGGAGCGCCCATAAGCGATGCTGTGGGTAGCCGGTTTCAGATGCCGCGCCGTCAGCGTCGGCTCGCCCGTGCCCGGGTTGCGCGCGTAGCGCGGCGACCAGCTGCCGGTGATGAGCAGCCGGATCCGTGAGCCGGCGCGGAAGCGGTGCGCGATCGGGTCGAGTTCGATCGTGACGGTCTTCGTCGCCGCGGACAGTCGGCGGTAGCCGTCGCTGACGTTGCGCGACCGGCCCTTGGCGTCTACTTCGCTGACCCGGACGAACAGGTCGGCGTTCGGATTGTTCGAGCGGTGCGCCAGCTCGACGACCGGGTTTCCGTATACGCACAGATCGCGCAGCAGGGTCGCGCTGTTGAAGGTCAGCACGTCGTCGCGCAACGCGAGGCTACTGTCGTCGCGGTAGCCGCCGATCGGGGACAGCAGCCCTCCACCGATGGTCGGCGTCGGGTTGGCGGGGTCGTAGCGGAAGGTCGCCGGCGGCAGCTTCGGCAGGTCGGTGGGCGACGTCTCGTCCAGGTAGCGGCCGGGCCGCAGGTATAGCGCGCGCTGCGACGTGGCGGGCGGCCAGTCCGGCAGGTTGCGCCAGCCCTGGCCGGTGACACAGACGCGAACCCTGCCGGGGCGGCCGAGCGACGCGGTGCCCGCCAGATGGGTGTCCAGCCAGTCCAGCGTCTCGCGCAGACTGGTGCGCAGCCCCTTGGTGAGCAGCTCGGTGTGTGTCCAGGGGCCGATCGTCATCGCGACATCGACGCCGCGGCGGCGCAGGTGGCCGTATTGCTGCACCGTTTGCCGCACGAAGACGTCCTGCCAGCCGCCGAGCAACAGCACTGGCACCTGCACGCGATCCAGGGACGAGCCGAACCGCAGTCGTTGCCAGAACGGGTGATCCGGGTCGGCGTTTTCCACCCATGACTCGAACCACGGCGCCCCGGCTCCCAGCATCCGGCGGGCCGACGTGCCGAACGGCGCCCCGGCGACCGCCTTCGCGATCCGTCGCGGCGCTCGCATTTGCCGGATGCCCGACAGGAGGCGAATCGGGTCTTCCTGGTGGGCGACGAGATCGCTCCAGCCCAGAAAGTCACTGACCGCGAACGACCCGGTGCCATACACGGAGTCCGCGAAATCGTGCGGGCCAGCGGTGATCACCGCCGCGACCAGCTGGGGCGGCGGCTCCTGCAATATCGCCCATTGGGTGAAGCCCAGATAGGACGGTCCCATCGTGGCGAAGCTGCCGGTGAACCAGGGCTGCTCGACCAACCAGGCGACCGTGTCGGCGCCGTCGGTGGCCTCGTTGACCATCGGCTCGAATGCGCCGGCGGAACCGAACGTCCCGCGCACACTTTGCAGCACGACGTGGTAGCCCCGCGCGGCGTACGGCCGGGCGAACAACAGAGAGAACGGAAATCCGCGCCCGTAGGGCCCGCGCACCAGCACGGTGCCGACCGGGCTGGACGTGTCCGGTGCGTAGTGATCGGCGACCAGCCGCACTCCGTCGCGCATCGGGACTTCGACTCGGTTCACGCGGTAACCGGTGGTGGCCGGCCGCAGACCCAGCAGCCGGCCCGCGGCGTTGACGCCGGCCTCGGTCAGGCCGTGCAGCGCCGGTTCGGCGGGTCGCGTCGATGTCATGCTCACGCTCATCAGGTTAAGGCCGACCGGCGGTGGTTATTGACGCCGACGCGAATTCATTTCGGCCACAAAACATCGTGCTCAGCGGCGCGGATCGGCACGGCGCGGCTAGAACTTGTAGTACGGCGTCAGGTCGTTGGCCCGCGCCAGGTTGGTCGACGGGCAGTCGACCTCGGGGTTGGAGTAGACCGTCGAGTAGAACAGCGCCTGCTGCAGCACGCCGTAGCTGGTCTTGAACGCCACCATGCAGGAGAAGAACCAGTAGCTGTTGTGGTAGGTCGGCTTCAGCACCCAGTACGTCGCGGCGCGGTGTCCCTGGATCGTGGTCTCGAGGGCGTCGGGGGGCAGGGACTGCTCATAGGTGCGCCAGATGATGGGCTCGACGGCGAGCTGATAGTTGCCGGCATCGAACTGGCAGCGCAGGCCGTCCTGGGGCTCGGGCGGGGTGAACGCCAGCCCGAGCCGCTGCAGCGCGTCGAACGGGATGTCCCGGCAGGGATCGAACGGGCTCGGGTCGGTGGTGGCGATGATCGGGCTCTTCATCGTGGTTCCCAACGGCAGCGCCGTCGACCGCAGATCGACGGCGTTGCCGCCGCCGGTTGGTGCGGGCGGCGCGCTGTGCCAGCCCAGCACGACCGCTGTCATCACCGCACCGAGCGCCCCGATCAGGCGCACCTTGGTAAACATGACACCCCCTAGCCCTCGGCCGTCCCTTTTGCGGGGAGTTTACAAGTCACGTGCGCGAGGTCACAGCCAAACCTGAACTTGTTCTAATTGGCAGGTGGCAAAGGCGGCGGACTTGGGTCCAAAGCCGCAGCGGGAAAGGGTCGCCGCACCGGGTCGTTAGGCTGGTTAGTCGTGGTAGGGAATGAATCGGGGCAGGACTCGGCCAATGGGGGACAGCCGACCCCCCAACCGACACTGTGGGCGGTCTCCGACCTGCACACCGGCCACATGGGCAATAAGCCGGTCACCGAGTCGCTGCATCCGTCGTCGCCGGATGACTGGCTGATCGTCGCAGGTGACGTGGCCGAGCGCACCGACGAGATCCGATGGGCCCTTGACCTGCTGCGACGCCGGTTCGCCAAAGTGATCTGGGTGCCCGGCAACCACGAGCTGTGGACCACCAATCGCGACCCCAACCAGGTCTTCGGCAAGGCTCGCTACGACTACCTGGTCAACATGTGCGACGAGATGGGCGTGATCACGCCGGAACATCCCTACCCGGTGTGGACCGAGCGCGGCGGCCCGGCGACGATCGTGCCGATGTTCTTGCTCTACGACTACACCTTCTTGCCAGAGGGGGCGCTGAGCAAAGCCCAGGGGTTGGAAATCGCGCGGGAGAACAATGTGGTGGCCACCGATGAATTCCTGCTCTCCTCGGAGCCATACCCCACCCGCGACGCCTGGTGTCGTGAGCGGGTGGACATCACCCGGGCCCGCCTGGAGCAACTCGACTGGATGACACCGACCGTTCTGGTGAACCACTTCCCGTTGGTGCGCGACCCCTGCGACGCGTTGTTCTATCCGGAGTTCTCGCTGTGGTGCGGGACCACCAAGACCGCCGACTGGCACACCCGTTACAACGCCGTCTGCTCGGTCTACGGGCACCTGCACATCCCCCGGACCACGTGGTACGACGACGTGCGCTTCGAGGAGGTCTCGGTGGGCTACCCGCGAGAGTGGCGGCGCCGCAAGCCGTACAGCTGGCTGCGCCAGATCCTTCCCGATCCGAAATACGCGCCCGGCTACCTCAACGACTTCGGCGGTCACTTCGTGATCACCCCCGAGATGAAGGCGCAGTCCGAACAGTTCCGGGAAAAGTTGCGGCAGCGACAGTCACGATGAGCGCAGAAACGTTGGTGTCGTCGGTGTTGCCGGCGACCGTCGAGATCGCGGATGCGATGGCGTACTCGGAGGTGTACTCCGACCCGCCTGGCCTGACCCCGCTGCCCGAGGAGGAGCCGCTGATCGCCAAGTCGGTGGCCAAGCGGCGCAACGAGTTCGTCACCGTTCGGTACTGCGCGCGGATTGCGCTGGGCGAGCTGGGCCTGCCGCCGGTGCCGATCCTCAAGGGCGACAAGGGCGAACCCTGCTGGCCCGAGGGCGTGGTCGGCAGCCTCACGCACTGCGCGGGGTATCGCGGTGCGGTGGTGGGGCGCAGTGCCGCGGTGCGTTCGGTGGGTATCGACGCCGAGCCGCACGACGTGTTGCCGGGCGGCGTGCTGGACGCGATCAGCCTGGCCGACGAGCGCACCGAAATTCCGCAGGCGATGCCGGATGGTCTGCATTGGGATCGAATCCTGTTCTGCGCCAAGGAAGCAACGTACAAAGCGTGGTTCCCGCTGACCAAGCGATGGCTGGGTTTCGAAGACGCCCACATCAGCTTCGAGGCCGACGGTCCGGCATCCGGTACGTTCGTCTCCCGGATCCTGATCGATCCCGAGGCGCTGTCGGGTCCGCCGCTGACGGCGCTGCGGGGCCGCTGGTCGGTCGAGCGAGAACTCGTGCTGACCGCGATCGTGTTATGAGCGTAAGCCCCACCGGTCCGGGATTGGTCGTCGTCGACAAGCCCGCCGGAATGACCAGTCACGACGTGGTGGGGCGCTGCCGGCGAATGTTTTCCACCCGGCGGGTGGGCCACGCGGGGACGCTGGACCCGATGGCCACCGGTGTGCTGGTAATCGGAGTCGACCGCGCCACCAAGATCCTCGGCCTGCTCACGGCATCGGAGAAGTCGTATGCCGCAACCATCCGCCTCGGTCAGACCACCACCACCGAGGACGCCGAAGGTGAACTGCTGCAAACCATTTCGGCCGCACATGTGACGGACCAGGCCATCGCCGAAGCGATCGCCGGGCTGCGTGGCGACATCGAGCAGGTGCCGTCGGCGGTCAGCGCGATCAAGGTCGACGGCAAGCGCGCATACCAACGGGTCCGCGAGGGCGAGACCGTCGAGCTCAAGGCGCGCCCGGTGCGCATCGACCGGTTCGAGGTGTCGGCGACGCGGCACTGCGGCGACGTGATCGATCTCGACGTCGACGTCGACTGCTCGTCGGGGACCTACGTCCGCGCGCTGGCGCGCGACGTCGGCGCCGCGCTCGGGGTGGGTGGGCACCTGACGGCGTTGCGGCGCAGCCGGGTCGGGCGCTTCGAGCTTGACCAGGCCCTTACCCTCGACGAACTCGCGCAGCGGCCGCGGCTGAGCTGGACGTTGGACGAGGCGTGCCTGCTGGTGTTCCCGCGCCGCGTCTTGACGCCCGAGGAGGTCGAGGCGACCAGGCACGGCCGGCCGTTGTCGCCGACCGGAATCGACGGCGTCTATGCCGCCAGCGACGACGATGGCCGGGTGATCGCGCTGCTGCGCGACGAGGGTTCGCGAACCAAGTCGGTGGTGGTGTTGCGCCCGGCGACGATGCAGAACGGCACGTTCTGAGGAGGAGTCGGGCAATCAGGCGGCGCCCGGCGACGATGCAGAACGGCACGTTCTGAGGAGGAGTCGGGCGATCAGGCGGCGCCCGGCGACGATGCAGAACGGCACGTTCTGAGGAGGAGTCGGGCAATCAGGCGGCGCCCGGCGACGCTGTGGCTCCTCAGAGCCGGCCGAGCAGTTCGGCCTTCTTCGTGGCGAATTCCTCGTCGGAGAGGATGCCGCGTTCGTGTAATCCGGCCAGCGATTCGATGGCGGCAATGATGGCCGCGGCGTCTGTGGGCGCGGCTGCTGCGGCGTCCGGGGGCCCGCCTGCTGCGGCGCTCGGCGCGGCTGCCGCGGGCGCTGGTGTCTCCGGCGTGGGTGTTTCGGCGGGTTGCGCACCGAGCTCGCGCAAACTGAGGACGCCGAACGTGCCGAGCTGGCTGGTGAAGCCGACCGAGCTGATCCCGCCGCCCTGCTGCTGTTGCACGCCACCGATGTGGTGCTCGCCGGTATCGAAAACCCTTGTCACGCCGCCGATCTCGATCACCAACCGCCGAGAGGACGGGAAGAACGCGTAGCGCACGTCGTTCTGCGCGCCCACCGCACTCGGGACGCCGAGATCGGCCGGCCACCAGTTGTTCGCCGAGAATCCGATCTGGGACTGCGTAGTCGACGCCGGAAAGACCGTAGTGGTCGCGAGCAGCTGGACCAACTCGTTACACAGCGCGTCGACGCGTGCCTTGAGCGCGTTGTCGAACATGTCGCCGACCATCGTCATCCCACCCCGCATCCATTGCCCGCTGCCGCCGAGTTCGGGGATGTTGAACTGGGCCATGGTGCCGTTGCCGGCGCGCAGGGCGAACAACATGCTCAGCACCGCGTCGCGGGAAAGTCCGTGACGCGCGGCGATCTCGCCAACGGCTTTGGTGGCTTCGGGGGTGACCGTTGCGTTCATGCTCCGAGCCTACGCAAACCCGGGGGAACGAGCAGGGGACGACGACGTCGCGGTAAGTTCCGACACGTGAGCGAAGACAGGGTCCGGGTTTCCGTCGGGGCGGGTGGCGTAGCCACCGTGACGATGGTGCGCAGCGACAAACACAATGCACTTGACCAAGCCATGTTCGAAGGCTTGATGGGTGCCGCAGATCAACTGGCACAAGATAGTTCGGTTCGTGCGGTCGTTCTGCACGGCGAGGGGAAGAGCTTCTGCTCCGGCCTGGACATCGCGAGTTTCATGTCCGGACAGGGTGGCACCGGCGTGCTGCTGGAACGCGACGGCGACCGGCTGGCCAACTTCGCGCAGCGCGTGGCCTACGACTGGTCGCTGGTGCCGGCGCCGGTCATCGCCGCGATTCACGGGAACTGCTTCGGCGGCGGTCTGCAGATCGCGCTGGGCGCCGACATCCGGATCGCCACGCCGGACGCGAAGCTGTCCGTGATGGAGGTCAAGTGGGGGCTGGTTCCCGATATGGGCATCACGCAGTCACTGCCGCGATTGGTCCGTATCGATGTGGCGAAGGAGCTGACGTTCACCGGCCGCGTGCTGCCCGGCAGCGAGGCTTTGGCGCTCGGACTGGTCACCCGGACCAGTGATGATCCGTTGGCTTCCGCGCTGGCGCTGGCCGATGAGATCGTGCGGAAATCCCCGGACGCCGTGCGGGCCGCCAAGCGTCTCTACGACGAAACATGGGTCAGCAACGACGCCGCCGGCGCGCTCAAACTCGAATCCGAGCTGCAGATCGGCCTGATCGGCAAACCCAATCAGCTTGCCGCGGTGGTGGCCGGAATGTCGGGGGAGGACCCAGTCTTCGTCGACCCCGCTTGACCCGCTGGCTAAGCTCCGGACTAGACGGGTGTCAACTCGCCCACATCTCCGGAAGGCTCGCTATGTCCAACAAGGTTTACGTCATCGGCGTCGGCATGACGAAGTTCGAGAAGCCGGGCCGCCGCGAGGGCTGGGACTACCCGGACATGGCGCGCGAATCGGGCACCAACGCCCTGGCCGACGCGGGCATCGACTACAGCGACGTTGAGCAGGGCTACGTCGGCTACGTTTACGGCGAGTCGACCTCCGGGCAGCGCGCCCTCTACGAATTGGGCCTGACCGGAATTCCGATCGTCAACGTCAACAACAACTGTTCGACCGGCTCGACGGCCCTGTTCCTGGCCGCGCAGGCGATTCGCGGGGGGTTGGCCGACTGCACGATCGCGCTGGGGTTCGAGAAAATGAAGCCCGGATCGCTGGCGACGACCTATGAGGACCGCACCAATCCGATGGACAAGCACGTCAAGGCGATGGCCGAGATCAGCGAGTTCGCCTTCCCGGCGGCGCCGTGGATGTTCGGCGCGGCGGGCCGTGAGCACATGAAGCAGTACGGCAGCACCGCCGAGCACTTCGCCAAGATCGGCTACAAGAACCACAAGCACTCGGTGAACAACCCGTTCGCGCAGTTCCAGGACGAGTACACCCTCGACGACATCCTGGCCGCCAAGACGATCTACGACCCGCTGACCAAGCTGCAGTGCTCGCCGACCTCGGACGGCTCTGGCGCGGCGATCCTGGCCTCGGAGGGCTTCGTCGACCGGCACGGGCTGGCCAGCCAGGCGGTCGAGATCGTCGGGCAGGCCATGACCACCGACTTCAAGTCCACCTTCGACGGCAGCGCCAAGGGCCTGATCGGCTACGACATGAATGTGCAAGCGGCACAACGGGTTTACGACCAATCGGGTCTCGGCCCGGAGGACTTCCAGGTGATCGAGCTGCACGACTGCTTCTCGGCCAACGAGCTGCTGCTCTACGAAGCCCTGGGGCTGTGCGGGCCGGGCGAGGCGCCGAAGCTGATCGACAACGGCGACACCACCTATGGCGGACGCTGGGTGGTCAACCCGTCCGGTGGCCTGATCTCCAAGGGTCACCCGCTCGGCGCGACCGGGCTGGCGCAGTGCGCCGAGCTGACCTGGCAGCTGCGGGGCCGCGCCGACAAGCGTCAGGTCGACAACGTCAGTGCCGCACTGCAACACAACATCGGCCTGGGTGGCGCCGCCGTCGTCACCGCATACCAGCGGGCCGAGCGCTGAGCATGATCGAATGGTCCGAGACCGATCTGATGATGCGCGATGCCGTTCGTCAGTTCGTGGACAAGGAGATCCGCCCGCATATCGACGAACTGGAAACCGGTGCGCTGTCGCCGTATCCGATCGCGCGCAAGTTCTTCAGCCAGTTCGGCCTGGACGCGATGGCCGCCGAGTCGGTCAAGAAGATGCTGGACCGCGAGCGCGCCAAGACCAACGGTGAACCCAAAACTGAAAAGCGGGACGGCGCAGACGATTCCGGTGGCCTGGGGGGCCAGCAGTCGATGGTCGCGGTGCTGGTGTCCGAAATCGCGCGGGTCAGCATCGGGTTGCTGAGTACCGCGTCGGTCAGCCTCGGTCTGGGCGCGGCGACGATCATGAGCCGCGGCACGCTGGCCCAGAAAGAGCGCTGGCTGCCGGAGCTGATGACGCTGGAAAAGATTGCGGCGTGGGCGATTACCGAGCCGGACTCCGGATCGGATGCGTTCGGCGGCATGAAGACCTACGTCAAGCGTGACGGGCAGGACTACATCCTCAACGGACAGAAGACATTCATCACCAACGGGCCGTACGCCGACGTGCTGGTGGTGTACGCGAAGCTCGACGAAGGCGACGCGGCACCGGACAAGCAAGACAAGCGCAACCGCCCGGTGCTGGTGTTCGTGCTCGACGCGGGGATGGAAGGCCTGACGCAGGGCAAGCCGTTCAAGAAGATGGGCATGATGTCCTCGCCGACCGGGGAGCTGTTCTTCGACAACGTGCGGCTGACCCCGGACCGGCTGCTCGGCGAGAGCGAACAGCAGAGTGACGGCCGCGAAAGCGCGCGCGACAATTTCGCCGCCGAGCGGATCGGGATCGCGATGATGGCGCTGGGCATCATCGACGAATGCCACCGGCTCTGTGTGGATTACGCGAAGAGCCGCACGCTGTGGGGCCGCAACATCGGGCAGTTCCAGCTGATCCAGCTCAAACTCGCGAAAATGGAAATCGCCCGGATGAACGTGCAGAACATGGTGTTCATGACGATCGAGCGTCAACAGGCCGGTAAACCGCTGACGCTGGCCGAGGCGTCGGCGGTCAAGCTGTACTCCTCGGAGACGGCTACCGAGGTGGCGATGGAGGCCGTGCAGTTGTTCGGCGGCAACGGCTACATGGCCGAATACCGGGTCGAGCAGCTGGCCCGCGACGCCAAGTCGCTGATGATCTACGCCGGCAGCAACGAGGTCCAGGTCACCCACATCGCCAAGGGCCTGCTAGCCGGTTAGGGCACGACCCAGATCGCCCGGGCGGCGGGACTGCCCAGATCAACAGTGATCTCGGCGCCGTCGGCGGCTTCGATCGCGACCGAGATCATGCCGGCGAATTCGCGGCGGGTCACCACCCGCACCTGCGAGTCGAGGTTGATCCCGACGCTGTCGAAATACCGCAGCATCTCCGGGTCCTTGTCGGAGATGCGGGCCACCGTGATGGTTTCGTCCTCGCCGCACGCCCACAGCTGGCGCACCGGCCGGGTGGGCACCTGGCCGTCGGAAGCCGGGATCGGGTCGCCGTGCGGGTCGCGGCGCGGGAAGCCCAGTTTGGCGTCGATGCGGTCCACCAGCCGGTTCGATACCGCGTGCTCGAGCACCTCGGCCTCGTCGTGCACCTCGTCCCAGCCGTAGCCGAGCTCGTTGACCAGGAACGTCTCCAGCAGCCGGTGTCGCCGCACCACTTCGAGCGCCGCGCGCCGGCCCGCTTCGGTCAGGGTCACGGCGCCGTATTTCGCGTGGTCGACCAGGCCCTGCTCGGCGAGCTTGCGGATCGATTCCGAGGCCGTGCTGGCCGAGACGCCGATGCGGTCGGCCAGCATCTTGGTGCTGACCTTTTCCACCGACCACTCCTGGGCATTCCAAATGACCTTGAGATAGTCCTGGCCGACCGCGGTGAGACCGCCGGCCTCTTCGTCAGCCCTCACAAACAAAAAGTTTAGGCAATCTGGGTCTGGTCTGGCGTGGTGACCGGCCCGGCCGGTGTCGCCGTGCCGAAAACACCGGCCCCGGTACTGCGGAATCCGGATCCTACGGCGCGTCGGGTCGCAGCGCACCGTAGGCTTGCGATCGTGCAGCGGTGGCGCGGCCAAGACGAGATTCCCACTGACTGGGGCCGATGCGTGCTCACGATCGGGGTGTTCGACGGTGTGCACCGCGGTCATGCGGAGTTGATCGCGCACGCGGTGAAAGCCGGACGGGCACGCAATGTGCCGGCCGTGCTGATGACGTTCGATCCGCATCCGATGGAAGTGGTCTATCCGGGCAGTCACCCGGCGCAGCTGACCACTCTGACCCGCCGCGCCGAGCTCGTCGAGGAGCTGGGTGTCGACGTCTTCCTCGTGATGCCGTTCACCACGGATTTCATGAAGCTCACGCCGGAGCGCTACGTGCACGAGTTGCTCGTGGAGAACCTGCATGTCGTCGAGGTTGTGGTGGGGGAGAACTTCACCTTCGGCAAGAAGGCGCTCGGCACGGTCGACACCCTGCGCAAGGCCGGTGACCGGTTCGGATTCGCGGTCGAGTCGATGTCGCTGCTGTCCGAGCATCACAGCAACGAGAACGTGACGTTCTCGTCGACCTACATCCGCTCCTGCGTGGACGCCGGCGACATGGTGGCGGCCACCGAGGCGCTGGGCCGCCCGCACCGCGTCGAAGGCGTCGTTGTACGCGGTTACGGGCGGGGCGCCGAGCTGGGCTTTCCCACCGCCAACGTCGCCCCGCCGATGTACTCGGCGATCCCGGCCGACGGCGTGTACGCGGCCTGGTTCACCGTGCTGGGGCATGGACCGGTGACCGGCACCGTCGTCCCGGGGGAGCGCTACCGGGCCGCGGTCTCGGTGGGCACCAACCCGACGTTCTCCGGGCGTACCCGAACCGTCGAGGCCTTCGTTCTCGATACGACGGCTGACCTGTACGGACAGCACGTCGCGCTGGACTTCGTCGCGCGCATCCGCGGCCAGCACAAGTTCAATTCGGTAAAAGAACTGGTGGACGAGATCGGCGTCGACACCGACCGGACCCGCACTCTGCTCGGCGACTGATCACGCATCTCCTTCGGCTCCGACTCTGTTTTTGAGCTCACTTAATTAAGTGACCGCTTGGGATTCTCAAGATGTTCACGATGGTTCACTAAGTGATCACTTTTGATCCGTGTTAGTTTCGCAGCGCGGGCTTTTTTGGGCTGATACCGACGCGCCGACTGGGGGACTTGTCGTGGATTTTGGCTTGCTTCCGCCTGAGATCAATTCCGAGCTGATGTACACCGGCCCCGGGTCGGGGCCGATGCTCGACGCCGCGGCTAACTGGGACGCGGTGGCCGCACAATTGGAAGCCGCTGCGGCGGGTTACTCGTCCGAAGTCTCGGGGCTGACCGGTTCGGCGTGGTCCGGCCCGTCATCGCTGGCGATGTCCGCGGCGGCCGAGCCCTACGTGGCCTGGCTAGAGACCAGCGCTGCCCAAGCGGCCCAAACCTCGGCCCAGGCATACGCGGCCGCCGCGGCGTACGACGCCGCGTTCGCGATGACGGTCCCGCCGCCGCTCATCGCGGCCAACCGGGTGCAGTTGATGACGCTCGTCGCCACGAACTTCTTCGGCCAGAACACCTCGGCGATCGCCGCGACCGAAGCCGAGTACGCGCAGATGTGGGTCCAAGACGCCACCGCCATGTACGGCTATGCCGCCGACTCCTCGGTCGCCGGCGACTTGACCTCCTATGACGAGCCCCCGCAAAGGACCAACGACAGCGGGCAGGATGCTCAGGCCCGTGCGGTGGCGCAGAGCGCGGCCGACTCCGCGAAGGCCGAGACCCAAAACCTGACCCAGCTGGCACAACCCGCCGCCAACGGCGGAACCGTTGATGCCGGGGGAAACCTCACCATCGGGTGGCAACAGACCGTGACCATCGGCTCCGGCGAAACGGTCACCGTCGGTCCCGGCGGGACGTACACCTCGATCACCGTCCAAGCCGGCGGCACCCTGATCAATAGCGGCACCCTGACCGTCAACACCGGCGGCAGCCTGGCGGTTCAGACCGGCGGTACCCTCACCAATGCCGGTAGCCTCACCGTCAACGGCGCCCTCACCAACGGCGGTCTCCTTACCAACGCGGGCACGCTCACCGTGAACACCGGGGGAATCCTCACCAACACCGGCACCCTGACCATCAGTCCCGGTGGCGTTCTCACCAACAGCGGCACCCTCTCCGTCAGCAGTGGGACCGGCATTCTTACCAACAGCGGCAGCGTTACCAACATCGGCAATATCACCGTCGTCGGCAACAGCAATCTCAACATCAGCTCCGGTGGCACCATTTCCAACAGCGGCACTATCACCGTCAACAGCGCCGGCAATCTGGCCAACGGCGGCACCCTGACCGTCAACAACGGCGCCCTCATCAATCTGTCCGACACCGGCACCCTGACCAACACCGGCACGCTCACCAACAACGGCACCGTTACGGTCGGCGTCGCAAGCAACGTCACGGTCAACGGCGGCACGCTCGATAACGCCGGCGTTCTCAATATCAACTCCACCAGTCAGCTCGCCGTCAACGCCGCTGGCACCCTCAACGTCCAGAGCGGTGGCAGCCTCACCATCAGCCAGAACGCCACGCTCACCGACGCTGGCACGCTGAACGTGAACGGCGGCGTGCTCAATGACTACGGCACCCTCAGCGTCCCGACCGGCGGGACCCTCAACGACGCCGGCACAGTCAACGTCTTCAACGGCTCTGCCATCAACCCCACCGGCGCAGTGCTGACCGACACCGGCACCCTGAATATCCAAGATGGCGGCACTCTCAACGTCTACCAGGGCACCAGCGCCGCTTCGGGCACATTCACCAACCCCGGCACGCTCACCGACGCCGGCGCGCTCAATGTCCAGGCCGGCGGCACCCTCAACAACGCTGGGACCTTCAACGTCAATCACGGGGCCACCCTTGCCAATAGCGGCACCGTGAACGTCCAGGGCGGTGGCACCCTCTCCGACGCGGGCACGATCACCGTCGACAACGGCGGGACCCTTGCCGACAGCGGCACCCTGACCGTCCAGTCCAACGGCGCCATCACGGTTAACGACGGCGGCGCCGTCACCATCAACACCGGCGGCAGCCTGACCGACGCGGGCACGCTCACCGTCAACGGCAGCCTCACCGACAGCGGCACCCTGGCCGTCCCATCCAACGGCACCATCACGGTTAACGACGGCGGCACCGTCACCGTCAGTACCGGCGGCGCACTCAACGACTCCGGCGCCCTCACGGTTAACGACGGCGGCACCGTCACCGTCAGTAGCGGCGGCTCTCTCAGCGACCCCGGAACCGTGACCGTCCAAACCGGGGGAACTCTCAATGACGCCGGCACCCTCGTCGTCTACAACCACGGCACGCTGACTGTCCAAAGCGGCGGCACGCTCAACGACGCCGGAACCCTGACTGTCCAATCGGGCGGCACCCTCAACGACGCCGGTACCGTCACCGTCAACAACGGCGGCACGCTCACCAACGGCGGCGTCCTCACGGTCGGCAACCACGGCACCCTGACCGTCGAAACCGGTGCCACCCTGAACGATGCCAGCACGCTGACCGTCCAATCCGGCGGCACTCTCAACGACGCCGGCACTCTGATCGTCAATAACCAAGGCATCCTTAACGTCCAAAGCGGCGCCGCCCTGAACGACTCCGGCAGTTTGAACATCTACACCGGGGGCGTTCTTAACGACGCCGGCACCGTCACAATCCAAACTGGTGGCACGCTCAGCGATGTCGGCACCCTGACGGTCCAATCGGGCGGCACGCTGAACGACGCCGGCACCCTCCTCGTCTACAACCACGGCGTCGTGACTGTCCAATCCGGCGGCACGCTGAACGACGCCGGCACCCTGACGGTCCAAAGCGGCGGCACCCTGACCGACAGCGGCACCGTGACCGTCCAGAGTGGGGGTGCACTCAACGACGCCGGCACCGTCACCGTCAGCACCGGCAGCCCCCTCAACATCGACGACGGCGGCAGCCTCACGGTCAACTCCGGCGGTGTGCTGACCAACAGCGGCACCATTACCGACGCGGGCGACCTCACCGTCAACGCCGGCGGCAGCCTCAACGACGGCGACATGCTCGGCCTGAAGCCGGGCACTCTGACTGTCGCCGACGGCGGCACCCTCAGCGACTACGGCAGCATCAACATCTATTCGAACAGCGCCCTGACCATCGATACCGGCGGCACCGTCACCGACGGCGGCACGCTCAACGTCAGCGGCGGCACGCTTACCGACGGCGGCACCCTGACCGTCAGCAACGGCGGCATCCTTAACAACAATGGCACCGTCGCGATCAGCAATGGCGCCATCCTCACCAACAACGGCACGCTGACCGACGGCGGGACGCTGACCATCGGCCCCGGTGCCACTTTGACCGACGAGGGCACCCTGACCGTTTCCAGCGGCGGCACCCTGACCGACGGCGGAGTCCTCACCGCCAACGGCAGCCTCGTCGTCGACCCCGGCGGCACCGTGACCGTCGATACCGGCGGTTACGTCATCGTCAACAGCGGCGGTACGCTCACCGACGCGGGTTCCCTGACCGTCGACAACGGCGGCTCGCTCACGGTCGCTCACGGCGGGATCCTCACCGACAGCGGCACATTCACCAACAGTGGGGCCATCTACGACTCCGGCACGCTCAGCGTTACCAACACCGGCACGCTCGAAGACGCCGGCAGTCTCAACATCCAGTCCGGCGGCGCTTTCACCGTCGAGTCCGGCGGCACCGTCACCAGTGACACCGGCGGGTTCATCGAAGTCGCACAGGGCGGCAGCCTCTCCAACGGCGGCGTCCTGACCAGCAACGGCACGCTTCTCGACTCCGGAAGTGTCACCAACGCCGGCCAATTCACCGTCAACGGCGGCCTGAACGTCTACACCGACGCCAGTTTCACGAACAGCGGCACCCTTACCAACCTCAACAGCGGTAGCAACTTCACCGTCTACGGCACCCTCACCAACAGCGGCACCCTTACCGACGCCGGCGTATTCGACAACGAAGGCGTCCTCGCCAACAACGGCAGCATCATCGTGCAATCCGGCGGCAACTTCCTCGACGACGGCATCCTGACCAACGAAGGAGCCGTCGCCATCGACCACGGGGGCACCTTCTACGTCTCCGCCGGGGGCACCCTCAACGACGGCGGCACGATCACCAGCAGCGGCAACCTGTACAACGCCGGGACTTTCCACGTCGCCGACGGCGGCACTCTCACCGTTGACACCGGCGGCTTCCTCGACGACAGCGGCACCCTCGCGGTCAACGACGGCGGCGCCCTGACGGTCAACTCCGGCGGCGACCTCTACATCGAAACCAGCGGCATCCTCAACGACGGTGGGATGTTCACCGTCACCGACGGCGGTACCGTCACGGACCTGGGCACGTTCAGTGTCGACTCCGGCGGCACGCTCACCGTCGACCACGGAGGCTCCCTCGCCGTCGGCCACGGCGGCGCGTTCCTCGACAGCGGCACCGTCAACGACTTCGGTACGTTCAACGTCACCGACGGCGGGACCGCCACCATCGACCCCAGTGGGACCCTCACGGTCGACCCGGGCGGCATCCTCACCGTGAACCACGGTGGTGTCCTCTCCGATAGCGGCAGCCTCAGCGCGTTCCCCGGCGGCACCATCAACGACGACGGCGTCCTCACTGTCAACGCCGGCGGCACCATAACCGTCGACGACTCGGGCGCGCTCACCGTCAGCAACGGCGGCACCCTCACCGTCGCCGACGGCGGCTTCGTCACCGACGGCGGCACTCTCACCGACTTCGGGAGCCTGACGATCGACTCGGGCGGCAACATCAACGTCATCGCCGACGGCAGTCTCGTCTCCGAGAACGGCGGCGTCGTGACCGACGGTGGCATGCTCACGGTCAACGACGGCGCCACGCTCACCCTCGGCGACGGCGGCAGCCTCACCGTCGTCGACGGGGGCACTCTCGCCGACGCCGGCACGGTGACGGTCGACCTTGACGGCAATCTGATCGTCAATTCTCAAGGCATCCTCACCGTCAGCGACGGCGGTGTGCTCGTCGACTACGGCACCCTCACCGATAGCGGCAGCCTGACCGTCGACTCCGGTGGCGTGCTGTCCACCGACGGCGGCACGCTCACCGTCGCCGACGGTGGCACCCTCACCGACGGCGGTTTCCTCGGGGTCACCGACGGCGGCACCCTCAACGTCGACTCCGGCGGTGCCGTGACCGTCGGCAACGGCGCCGTGCTCGACCTGAACCCGGGCGCTTCGCTCAGCGACGGCGGCACCGTCACCGTCCAGGCCGGCGGCACCCTCGACGACGCCGGGGTGCTCACCATCGATCAAGGTGGCTCACTGGCCAACAGCGGCACGCTGAACGTCTTCCCCGACAGCGGCCTGAACGACTTCGGCACCTTCACCAACAGCGGCACCCTGACCAACACCGGGACGCTGACCGTCGATGCGGGCGGCACGCTCACCAATGACGGCACCTTCGACGACTTCGGATTTGTCAGCAACAGCGGCACGCTCACCCTCGACCACGGCAGCACCCTCACCGTCTATCCCGGCAGCAGCTTGGACGACTACGGCATTCTCGACAACTACGGCACCCTTACTGTGAACAACGGTGCGCTCACCGACCCCGGGGTTCTCGCGGTTCACGCCGGCGGCGCGCTCAATGACTACAGCCACCTCATCGTGAATCTCAACGGGACGCTGAACGTCGACACCGGTGGCGCTCTCAACGAATACGGGACGCTCACCATCTCCAACGGCGGCATCCTCAACGACACCGGCGTCCTCACCGTCAACAACGGCGCCACGCTGATCGACGCCGGCACGCTCAACGTCGACGCCAGCGGAGTTTTGTCCGACAGCGGCACGCTGACCGTCAGCCCCGACAGCTTCCTGGCGAACGCGGGGACTTTGACGGTCAACCCCGGCGGTGTCCTGACCGATGCCGGCTCGCTGACGGTCGGCCCAGGCGGCCTCCTGGACGACGGCGGCAGCCTGATCGTCGACCCCGGCGCTACCTTCGCCGACCAGGGCGTCGTCGCCGTCGGACCGGGCGGCACGCTGATCGACGCCGGCACGCTCACCGTCGACGGCGGCGCCACATTCGGCGTCGGCGACGGCGGCAGCCTGACGGTCTCCCCGGGCGGCAGCCTCGTCGACGGCGGCATCTTCACCGACGGCGGCACCGTCACCGTCGACGGTGGTGGCAGCCTCGCTCTCGCCGACGGCGGCACCCTCACCGTGAGCGACGGCGCCACCCTCACCATTAGCCCCGACGGCACTATGACCGTCGGCGTGGGCGGCAACGGCGCGACCGCCACACTGGTCGTCGACAGCGGCGGCACCCTCGCCGTCGACGGCGGCGGTTACCTGACCGTCAACGCCGGCAGTTCGGTCCCCATCACCGACGGCGGCAGTTTCACCGTCGGCGTGGGCGACATCATCACCGTCTACCCCGGTGGTTCGTCGGGGCCCACCGGCCTGTTCGGTCCCGCGACCGTCGCGCCCGGGGTGCTGCCGCCGGCAGCGCTGCCGCCGGCTCCCGGGGGCACGGCGGGGCTGCCCGCCTTGGCGGGTGCACCGGGATTGTCCGGGACCTCGGGCATCCAGCCGCAGCTGGACGCCGATGCGCTGCGCGACGCGTTCCAGGACACTCTTGATGCCCTCGACGACGCGCTCAGGGGCACCCTCGACTTCGTCGGCGACTAGCCACGATTCGGGCCTGGCAGCCCGCGGCTGCTAAACTTCCGGACGACATCGGCGCGTGCTGCGGTTCGCGGCGGCCGTGCCTTGATTGTGAACATTCGCGGACCGATCGATGGAGTTAATTTCGTGGCGCTTACTGCCGAGCAGAAAAAAGAAATTCTGGGCCAGTACGGCCTGCATGACACCGACACCGGATCGCCGGAGGCGCAGATCGCGCTGCTGACCAAGCGGATCGCCGACCTCACCGAGCACCTCAAGGTGCACAAGCACGACCACCACTCGCGGCGCGGTCTGCTGCTGCTGGTCGGTCGCCGGCGCCGGCTGATCAAGTACATCTCGCAGGTCGACGTCGAGCGCTACCGCTCGCTGATCGATCGGCTGGGCCTGCGTCGCTGACGCGGCGCCACCCCCACGTCACTCTGGCGGGCTAAGTTCGCCCATGTAGAGTGGATGCGTTCTGGGCCTGTCTGGCCCGAGCAAATGGTGCGGTCCACGCAGATCCGCGGGTGCCGTTCCAGCGTGTCACTGCGCACGTTCCGAGAGAGCAGCCCAGTCTGTATCGGGCGGTCTTCGGTAGTGGCAGCCGGGCTCCCCGGATCAGGGGCAGGTCGGCCGCTTCGATCGATGGCCGTAGCCGTATTCAGACTTTTCCTTCCGGGAAGCTCTTTGGGCACTCGCGCGTGACGACGCGAAATAGCTGAATACTCAGAGAGGCTGTACGGACACCTAATGTCTGTAGCTCAAATTGATGAGGGCGTGTTCGAGTCGACCGCCACAATCGACAACGGGACCTTTGGTACCCGCACCATTCGCTTCGAGACCGGCCGGCTGGCCCAGCAGGCCGCCGGTGCCGTCGTCGCCTACCTCGACGACGAGAACATGCTGCTGTCGGCCACGACCGCCAGCAAGGCACCCAAAGAACACTTCGACTTCTTCCCGCTGACGGTCGACGTCGAAGAGCGGATGTACGCCGCCGGGCGAATCCCCGGTTCGTTCTTCCGTCGCGAGGGCCGACCGTCCACCGACGCGATCCTGACCTGCCGGCTGATCGACCGCCCGCTGCGGCCCTCGTTCATCTCCGGGTTGCGCAACGAGATCCAGGTCGTCGTCACGATTCTGAGCCTGGACCCCAACGACCTGTACGACGTGCTGGCGATCAACGCCGCGTCGGCCTCCACCCAGATCAGCGGGCTGCCGTTCTCCGGCCCCGTCGGGGGCGTGCGGGTCGCGCTGATCGACGGCCAGTGGGTCGCGTTCCCGACCGTCGAGCAGCTCGAGCGGGCCGTGTTCGACATGGTCGTGGCCGGCCGCATTGTCGGCACCGACGCCGACGGCAAGCCCGACGTCGCCATCATGATGGTCGAGGCTGAGGCCACCGAACGGCTCATCGAGCTCGTCGAGGGCGGCGCCAAGGCGCCGACGGAAACCGTTGTGGCGGAAGGCCTGGAAGCCGCCAAGCCGTTCATCGCGGCGCTGTGCACCGCGCAGCAGGAGCTGGCCGACGCGACCGCCAAGCCCGTCGGTGACTACCCGACGTTCCCGGACTACGCCGAAGACGTCTACTACGCGGTCGCCTCGGTGGCCACCGACGAGCTGGCCAAGGCGCTGACCATCGGCGGCAAGGCCGAGCGCGACGCGCGCACCGACGAGCTCAAGGCCGAGGTGGCCCAGCGGCTTGCCGAGACCTACGAGGGCCGTGAGAAAGAGGTCAGCGCCGCGTTCCGCTCGCTGACCAAGAAGCTGGTGCGCCAGCGCATCCTGACCGATCACTTCCGCATCGACGGTCGCGGCATCACCGACATCCGCGCCCTGTCGGCCGAGGTGGCCATCGTGCCGCGGGCGCACGGCAGCGCGCTGTTCGAGCGGGGTGAGACCCAGATCCTGGGGGTGACCACGCTGGACATGGTCAAAATGGCTCAGCAGATCGATTCGCTGGGGCCGGAAACCTCCAAACGGTACATGCACCACTACAACTTCCCGCCGTTCTCCACCGGCGAGACGGGCCGCGTCGGTTCGCCGAAGCGGCGTGAGATCGGGCACGGCGCCCTGGCCGAGCGGGCGCTGATCCCGGTGCTGCCCAGCGTCGAGGAATTCCCCTACGCGATCCGTCAGGTGTCGGAAGCGTTGGGCTCCAACGGTTCGACGTCGATGGGATCGGTCTGCGCGTCGACGCTGGCGCTGCTGAACGCGGGGGTTCCGCTGAAGGCGCCGGTGGCCGGTATCGCGATGGGCCTGGTCTCCGACGACGTCGAAGTCGACGGTACGACCGAGCGCCGCTTCGTCACGCTGACCGACATCCTGGGTGCCGAGGACGCCTTCGGCGACATGGACTTCAAGTGCGCCGGCACCAAGGACTACGTCACCGCGCTGCAGCTGGACACCAAGCTCGACGGGATCCCGTCGCAGGTGCTCGCGGGTGCGCTGGCCCAGGCCAAGGATGCGCGGTTGACGATCCTCGAGGTGATGGCCGAGGCCATCGACGCCCCCGACGAGATGAGCCCGTACGCCCCGCGGGTGACCACCATCAAGGTGCCGGTCGACAAGATCGGTGAGGTCATCGGGCCCAAGGGCAAGGTCATCAACGCGATCACCGAGGAGACCGGCGCGCAGATCTCCATCGAGGACGACGGCACGGTGTTCGTCGGCGCCACCGATGGTCCCTCGGCACAGGCCGCGATCGACCGGATCAACGCCATTGCCAACCCGCAGCTGCCGACGGTGGGTGAGCGATTCCTCGGAACCGTGGTCAAGACAACGGATTTCGGTGCCTTCGTGTCGCTGCTGCCGGGCCGCGACGGTCTGGTGCACATCTCCAAGCTCGGCAAGGGCAAGCGCATCGCCAAGGTCGAGGACGTGGTGAACGTCGGTGACAAGTTGCGCGTGGAGATCGCCGACATCGACAAGCGGGGCAAGATCTCGCTGGTCCTGGTCGAGGATGACAGCGCAGCCCCCGCTGCCGATTCCCCGGAGACCGCGCCGGCCGATGCCGCGACAGCCAGCAGCTGACTTACCCGGGGCGCGCCCCGGTCGAGTGGGTGCCCTGCGGCGGGGCAAGCACGCCGCCGAGGCTGAACCTGCGCTGCAGGCCACGGTGCGCCGCACCACGTTGCCGGGTGGTCTGCGGGTGGTCACCGAATACCTGCCCGCGGTGCGGTCCGCGTCGGTCGGGGTGTGGGTCGGTGTCGGGTCGAGGGACGAGGGCGCGACCGTCGCCGGTGCGGCGCACTTCCTCGAGCACCTGCTGTTCAAGTCGACGCCGACGCGCACCGCGGTCGACATCGCCCAGGCGATGGACGCCGTCGGCGGCGAACTGAACGCGTTCACCGCCAAGGAGCACACCTGCTACTACGCGCACGTGCTCGACAGCGATCTCGCGCTGGCCGTCGACCTGGTCGCCGACGTGGTCCTCAACGGCCGCTGCGCCGTCGAAGACGTCGAGCTCGAACGTGACGTCGTCCTCGAAGAAATCGCGATGCGCGATGACGACCCCGAAGACGCGCTGGGGGACATGTTCCTCGCGGCGCTCTTCGGCGATCATCCGGTCGGGCGCCCGGTGATCGGTACCGCGCAATCGGTGTCGGCGATGACCCGCGCGCAGCTGCACTCCTTCCACGTGCGGCGCTATACACCCGAGCGGATGGTGGTCGCGGTAGCCGGCAACGTCGACCACGACGAGGTGGTCGCCTTGGTGCGCCGGCACTTCGGATCTCGTTTGGTGCGTGGGCGCCAGCCCATTTCGCCGCGCAAGGGCACCGGGCGCGTGAACGGCCAACCGGGACTGTCGATGGCCAAACGCGACGCCGAGCAGACCCACGTCTTGCTGGGGGTGCGCACGCCCGGACGCGGGTGGGAACACCGGTGGGCGCTGTCGGTGCTGCACACCGCGCTGGGTGGCGGGTTGAGCTCCCGGCTGTTTCAAGAGGTTCGCGAATTGCGCGGACTGGCCTACTCGGTCTACTCCTCGGTCGACATGTTCTCCGACAGCGGCGCGCTGTCGGTCTATGCGGCCTGCCTGCCCGAGCGGTTCGCCGACGTGATGCGGGTGACCACCGAGGTGCTCGAATCGGTGGCCCGCGACGGCATCACCGAGGCGGAGTGCCGCATCGCCAAGGGCTCCATGCGTGGCGGGATCGTCCTTGGCCTGGAAGACTCCAGTTCTCGTATGAGCCGCATCGGTCGTAGCGAATTGAACTATGGCAAGCACCGCAGCATCGAGCACACCCTGCGGAAGATCGATGACGTCACCGTCGACGAGGTCAACGCGGTGGCCAGCCAGCTGCTGACCAAGCGTTACGGCGCCGCGGTGGTTGGCCCGTATGCTTCGAAACGATCACTGCCGCAACAACTTCGGGCGATGGTACGGTAGCTCAATGTCCGTCTTATCACTTCCGCCGTGCCGGCGCTCGTCGTCGCCGGACTAGCCAGATGGTGCTGGGTTTTTGGGATATCGCGGTGCCCATCGTGGGCGCACCGATGTCGGGCGGACCCGGCAGCCCGGCATTGGCGGCGGCGGTGTCCAACGCGGGCGGACTCGGTTTCGTTCCCGCCGGGTACGTCAGTGCCGACCAGTTTGCGCAGGATGTCGCCGCGGCGCGCGCTGCCACCACCGGCCCGCTCGGGGTGAACCTGCTTGTGCCGCAACCCAGTGTCGCCGACTGGGTGGCGTTGGACTATTACGCGGAGGCCCTCGAAGCGATCGCCGAGCACTACCAGGTTTATGTGGGCCGGCCCGAATTCGGGCACGACGACGACTGGGCGCGCAAGCTCGAAGTCGTCGCCGACCTGCGCCCGGAACTGGTGTCGTTCACCTACGGAGTGCCGTCGCCGGATGTGATCCGGCGCTTCGGTGCTCTCGGACTGTTGGTGATGGTGACGGTGACGTCGCTTTATGAAGCCGGGGTGGCCGTCGCCGCCGGCGCGGACAGCCTGGTGGTCCAGGGTCCGAATGCCGGCGGGAACCGCGCCACCTTCGCACCCGACATGGATCCCGGCGGCGAGTCGCTGCATCAGCTGATCGACCGCATCCATCGGGCACATCGCGACGTCCCGATCATCGCCGCGGGTGGCCTGGGCACCGCCGAGGATGTCGCGGGTGTGCTGCGCCGGGGCGCGGTGGCCGCGCAGGTGGGCACCGCGCTGCTGCTCAGCGACGAAGCCGGCACCAGCACCGGTCAACGCGTCGCCATGAAGAATCAACTCTTTTCCAAGACCATCGTCACGCGGGCGTTCTCGGGACGGTATGCGCGCAGCCTGGAGAACGAATTCATTCGCCTGTTCGACAACGTGGCGCCCCTGGGCTATCCCGAGGTGAACCAGATGACGTTGCCGATTCGGGAGGCGGCGACCGAGCGGGAAGATCCCCAGGGCATGAGCCTTTGGGCGGGAACGTCGTTCCGCGAGGCGCAGGCGGGTCCGGTGGCCGACATCGTCGCGAGCCTGAACCCCGACGACTAACCGAGCGTGTCAGAACTAACCCGCCGGCGGTTGTTGGTGGCCGCGATGACGACCCCGGTGCTGAGCGCGTGCGCACCACCCGCACATGCCGATCCGCCGCCGGTCTACGGTCGCCTGGCTGAGCTCGAGCGCCAATACGACGCCTACATCGGCCTTTTCGCGGCAGATCCCGGGTCGGGGCGCACCTGCGCCCATCGCGACGACGATCCCTTCGCGATGTGCTCGACGTTCAAGGTCTACGCCGCGGCGCGGGTGTTGCAGATGGCACAGCACGGCGAATTGGATTTGCAGCAACCGATTTTCATCGATCCCGCCGCGTTACTGCCCAACTCGCCGGTGACCGCGCCGCGGGCCGGCAACACCGTGCCTCTCGCGCAACTGTGCGCGGCCGCGTTGCAGCGCAGCGACAACGTGGCCGCCAACCTGCTGCTGGCGCAGATCGGCGGACCGCCCGCCATCACCGACTTCGCTCGCTCCATTGCAGACGAGCGCACCCGGCTCGATCGCTGCGAGATCGAATTGAACACCGCGATCCCCGGCGACCCCCGCGATACCAGCACCCCGCGCGCGCTTGGCACCGGAGTCCAAAACCTGCTCAGCGGAACGGTTCTGGGTGACGCGCAGCGCCGTCAGCTGGAACAGTGGATGCGCGACAATGTGACCTCGAGCATGCGGGCGGGCCTGCCGCCGGGGTGGACCAGCGCCGACAAGACCGGCACCGGGGACTACGGCAGCACCAACGACGTCGGCATGGTGTACGGGCCGGCCGGGCAGCGCGCGTTGCTGTCGGTGATGACGCGTTCGCGGTCGGCCAACTCTAACGCCGATGCGCTGCGGCCGCTGATCGTCGAGGTGACGAAATCGGTGCTGAGATGGCTGACCGGCTGAGCGTCAGGCCAGCACGCCGACCGGGTCGGTGAACGGCAGGCTCAGGTCGGCGGCCACCCGCTCGGACAGCAGCGCGCCTTCGTGTGTCGAAAGGCCTTTTGCCAGAGCCGGATCCGACCGGCAGGCCTGCTGCCAGCCCTGGTCGGCGAGCCGGAGCACGTACGGCATCGTCGCGTTGGTCAGCGCGTAGGTCGAGGTCTTCGGGACCGCGCTGGGCATGTTCGCCACGCAGTAGAACAGGACGTCGTGCACCGTGAACGTCGGGTCGTCGTGGGTGGTCGGCCGCGAGTCCTCGAAGCAGCCGCCCTGGTCGATCGAGATGTCCACCAGCACGGCGCCTTTTTTCATCTGTGCGACAAGCGAATTCGAGATCAACTTCGGCGCCTTGGAGCCGGGCACCAGCACGGCCCCGATCACCAGGTCGGCGTGTCTGACCGCGCCCTCGAGCTCGTAGGTCGACGAGTAGCGGGTCTGGATACGGCCGGTGAACTCGGCGTCGAGAAGTCGCAGCTTGTCGATGTTGAGGTCGAGCACCCGGACACTGGCCCCCATGCCACTGGCCATCCGGGCCGCGTTGTAACCGGCCGTGCCGGCGCCGATGACCACGACGTCGGCGGGCTTGACGCCCGGCACCCCGCCCATCAATGCGCCGCGTCCGCCCTGCGTCCGCATCAGGTGGTAGGCGCCGATCTGAGCCGACAGCCGGCCCGCGACTTCGCTCATCGGGGCCAGCAGCGGCAGTGCGCCATCGGCGGTCTGCACGGTCTCGTAGGCGATCGACGTTGTGCCGGAAGACAATAGCGCGTTGGTGCAGGTGTCCGACGCGGCCAGATGCAGGTAGGTGAACAGCACCTGCCCGGCGCGCAGCAGCGCGTACTCGGCGGGCATCGGTTCCTTGACCTTGAGCAGCAGGTCGGCATCGGCCCACACCTGCTGGGCGGAGCTGAGCAGCTGTGCACCCGCGGCCTTGAACTCCATGTCGGTGATTGCCGACCCTTCTCCGGCGCCGGCCTGCACCAGCACCTCGTGGCCGCGGTGCGTCAGTTCGGCGACGCCTGCCGGGGTGATGGCCACCCTGAACTCGTTGTTTTTGGTCTCGGTGGGAATGCCGACTCGCATGCCGTCAATTGTGAAGAAAGTTCGGGCAAGCGGCAAACAGGCTGATGTTAATTCCATAAGATCGGCGTATGACTGATGAGTCAACGGAACTCGTGGGCCTGGCGGGCGACAGGCCGAAGGATCTTCGGCCCGCCGATCTCGATGCGGTGGACCACAGAATTCTGAGCCTGCTGCACGCCGATGCCCGGATAACCAACAACGCCCTGGCCGAGGCGGTCGGCATCGCGGCGTCCACGTGTCACGGGCGGGTACGGCGGCTGGTCGACCTCGGCGTGATTCGCGGTTTCTTCACCGACATCGATCCGGTCGCGGTGGGAATGCCGCTGCAGGCGATGATCTCGGTGACCTTGCAATCCAGCGCGCGCGGCAAGATCCGCAGCTTCATCCACCAGATCCGGGGGCGCCGCCAGGTGATGGACGTCTATTTCCTTGCGGGTGCCGACGATTTCATCCTGCATGTCGCCGCCCGCGACACCGAGGACCTGCGTTCCTTCGTGGTGGAGAACCTCAACGCCGACGCCGACGTCGCCGGAACTCAGACCTCGCTGATCTTCGAACATCTCCGTGGAGCCGCGCCGATCTAGGCTTAGGATCTGCGGATGAGCGACCCGTGCGTGTCGGCCACTGTCCAGATCGACGCCCGTCCCGATGTGGTCTATTCGCTGATCACCGATTTGCCGACGCTGACCTCGCTGGCCGAAGAGGCGGTTGCGATGCGGTGGTGCAAGGGCGACGCGGCGGGTCAGGGCGCGGTGTTCACCGGCCGTAACGAAAACGGCAGCAAGCGGTGGAACACGAGGTGCACCGTCACCGACGCGGAGCCGGGCCGACGGTTCGCGTTCGACGTGCGGCACACCGTTTTTCCCATTGCGCGCTGGCAATACGACATCGTCGCGTCCGACGGCGGCTGCCTGGTGACCGAAAGCACCTGGGACCGGCGGCCCGGCTGGTTCCGCAAGCTCTCCGGCAGGGCGACCGGCGTCACCGACCGGGTGGCCGCCAACACCAAGAACATCGAGCTCACGCTGCAGCGCCTCAAGCAGCGTGCCGAAGCCGGGTAGACCTCGCGAGGAACCCGGTACCGCCGGTTTCGCATATTCGTGCGGCGAACCTATAATTGCCATGCCCGATGTTCACCGAGACGACTTTCAGTCAAAGTAAACGCTGAGGTAGGGGGCCGTATGTTCACCGTCGACGACCAGGCCGCGGGTCCGCATGACGCGTCGCTCGATCGTGAGCGCCTCGTGCTCGAGGCGCGTGACGTGGCCTTCGACTGGGCGACGCTGCCGGTGCATTACGTGCCCGACGAGCCGTTTACCACCCACATGCTCAACGTTTTGCACCTGCTGCTGCCGGCCGGCGAGGAGTTTTTCGTCGAGGTGTTCAAGCGCGCGCTGCCGCTGATCCGGGACGACCAGCTGCGGCTGGATGTGCAGGGCTTCATCGGTCAGGAGGCGGTGCATTCGCAGGCGCACTCGGGCGTGCTCGCCCGGTTCGACGCCCGCGGCATCGACGTGACGCCCTACACCGGCCAGGTCAGGTGGATGTTCGAGAAGGTACTGGGGTCGCGGCCCGGGTGGAGCAAACGGCGCCAGGACAGCTGGCTGCTCGAGCAGGTCTCGTTCATCTCCGCGATCGAGCACTACACCGCGATCTTGGGTGAGTGGATCCTGAACACCCCCGCACACGACGCGATCGGCACCGATCCGGTGATGCTGGACATGCTGCGCTGGCACGGCGCCGAAGAAGTCGAGCACAAGGCGGTCGCCTTCGACACGATGAAGCACCTGCGGGCCGGGTATTGGCGGCAGGTACGTGCGCAGCTGGTGGTCTCTCCGGCGATGTTGCTGCTGTGGATCCGTGGCGTGCGCTACCTCTATTCGGTGGACCCGCTGCTGTCGCCGGGCACCAAGCCGCGCTGGCGTGACTACGTCAAAGCAGTCCGCCGCGGCCTGTTGCCCGGCCCGCTACGATTCCTGCGTGGTATCGCCGATTACTACCGGCCGGGCTTCCACCCGTCGCAATTGGGCGGGCTTGGGCAAGCAGTCGACTATCTGGCCGTCTCTCCTGCAGCGAGGGCGTCGCACTGAGCTATGACCATTGACTTCGGATTCACCGCATCCAACGGTGTGGCCCTGGCCGTCCATCGTTACACCGAAATCGACGCGTCGCGCCCGACCATTCTTGCCATTCACGGCTGGCCCGATAACCATCACGTCTGGGACCCGATCGCCGAGGAATTCGGGCAGAACTACGCCGGCCGATACAACTTCGTTGCCTACGACGTCCGCGGCGCCGGCGAATCATCGCGTCCGGCAAAGCAATCCGGGTACGCGTTCGAGCATCTGGTTTCCGATCTCGGCGCGGTGATCGACAGCCTGGGTGTCGAGAAGGTCCATCTGCTGGCCCACGACTGGGGCTCGATCCAGGCCTGGGCGGCCATCACCGATGAATCGATGATGGACAAGATCGCGACGTTCACCTCGATCTCGGGACCGCATCTGCAATACGCGGGCAGGTTCTTGCGCTCGGCGCGCAACCCGCGGGGGCTGGCCCAGGTCGCGGGCCAGCTGATGGCTTCGACCTACATCGGCTTCTTCCTGTGCCCGGGCGTGCCGGAAGCGGCGTTTCATTCCGGAATCGGCGCCAAAGTCGTTGAGGCCATCGAACGCATCGGCCGGTCGAGCACGCGCAGTCAACGTCGCGCGACGCCGCGATCGACCGCGGACTATGTCAACGGGTTGAACCTGTACCGGGCCAACATGCCCGCGCCGATGTTGAGGCCCGGACGCGAACTGCCGAAGACCAACGTCGCGGTTCAGGTGCTGGTGCCGCGCATGGACCTCTTCGTGACTCCCGCGCTGCAGCGCTTCACCGGCGCGATTCCCGCTGGGGGCAGGGTGGTTTCGATCGAGGGTGGTCACTGGGTGGTGACGTCTCGCCCCGATGTGGTGGCCCGGCTCACCAGCGAGTGGGTCGATCGCAGCGTCGGCGGCGCGGCCCCCGCCGGCGAGCCCGCGGTGCAAGGCGGCCCGCACGAGATCCCGGGCAAGCTCGCGTTGATCACCGGCGCGGGTGCCGGCATCGGCCGGGCCACCGCGGTGGAACTTGCCCGCCATGGTGCTCGCAAGGTGATTATCGTCGATCGAAACCTTAACGCGGCCAACGAAACTGCGGATGCCGTTCGTGCCGCGTGCGCCGAGGCCGTGGTGTACCAAGCCGACGTCAGCGACGAAGCGTCGATGAACGACCTTGCCGCCCAAGTCCTCAACGACCACGGTGTGGTCGACATCTTGGTGAACAACGCCGGCATCGGCATGGCGGGCCGGTTCCTGGAGACCAGCCCGGGGAACTGGGAGGACATCATCGGGGTCAACCTGCGTGGTGTCATCACCGGCAGCAGGGCTTTCGGCGCGCAGATGGTCGAGCGTGGCGAGGGCGGGACGATCATCAACGTGGCCTCGGCGTCGGCGTACCTGCCGTCGAAATTCATGGTCGCCTACAGCACCACGAAGGCGGCGGTGCTGGGGTTCAGCGAGTCGCTGCGCGCCGACTTCGCCGACGAGGGCATTGCCGTCACCGCGGTGTGCCCCGGATTCGTCAACACCGATATCGCCAAAAGCACTGTCTACGCTGGGATGTCGGATGCCGAGCAGGAGCGGGCCCGGGACAGGGCCGACGCGGCCTACCGGCGCCGCAACTACACCCCGCAGGCCGTGGCCGAGGCCATCGTCAGGGCGATCAAGACCGGGCCAGCGGTGCTACCGGTCGCCGCCGAGTCCAGAATCGGCTACGCGATGCGCCGGATCAGTCCGGGCGCCGTGCGGCTGCTTGCCCGGCTGGACATTCGGCCGACGTAAGCATGGTGGGGGATTTGACTGTGCGGGAGAGTATCTGGGCCAGTAGGCCCACCGATCTTTACGGTCGGCGCGAACGCGACCGTCTCGGCACGGCGTTGTGGGGGATCCGGGCGTTGTACGACGGATTCAGCGCGGTGTCGCGGTGGGAGCCGTCGCGGATCAAGCCGGTGCGGCGCACCCGGGTCGCCGTCGTGACCAAGCGTGAACTCGTCGCACCCGATGTCGTCGCGCTGACCCTGGCCGACCCGGATGGCGGGTTGCTCCCGTCCTGGACGCCCGGCGGTCACATCGACATGGTGCTGCCCTCGGGCCGGCGCCGCCAGTACTCGCTGTGCGGTCCGCCCGGCCGGCGCACCGACTACCGCATCGCGATACGGCGAATCGCCGACGGCGGAGGCGGTTCGATTGAAATGCACGACGCGTTCGACGTCGGCTCCACATGTGAGTTCGAAGGCCCGCGTAACGCCTTCTATCTCGGTTCGGCCGAGCGTGACGTGTTGTTCGTGATCGGCGGCATCGGCGTGACGCCCATTCTGCCGATGATCCAGATCGCCCGGCAACGCGGAATCAATTGGCGCGCAATCTATGCCGGGCGCAGCAGGGAATACATGCCGTTGCTCGACGAAGTGACGGCGGTGGCCCCGGACCGGGTGACCATCTGGGCCGACGACGAACAGGGCCGCTGTGCCGCCGTCGATGACCTGCTCGTCGGCGCCGGGCCGATGACCGCCGTCTACGTGTGCGGCCCGGCCGGGATGCTCGAGGCGGTTCGCATAGCCCGCAACGAACACGCCGATGCGCCTTTGCATTACGAGCGATTCAGTCCGCCACCGGTCGTCGACGGCGTTGCATTCGAACTTGAGCTCGCGCGCTCACAGCGGCGCCTCGATGTTCCGGCGAATCGGTCCGCGCTCGACGTGATGCGAGACCTTGACCCGACCACGCCTTATTCCTGCCAGCAAGGCTTCTGCGGGACATGCAAAGTCAAAGTGCTTGCCGGACAGGTCGACCACCGCGGGCGCACGGCGGTCGGCGGCGACGAGATGCTGGTCTGCGTGTCGCGGGCGAAAGCCGGCCGGCTCGTCATCGACGCCTGAGCGCTCAGCCTGCGGGCGCCGACCGATGACGCCGGTAGCCCACATGGCGCACCGTGACGCCGGGCAGCGGCTGCCAGACGAGCGTGCGGTCGTCAAGTTGAAAGTCGTTGTCTTCATAGAATTGTCGCGCCGTGTCATTCTTTTCTGCACACCACAGAACCACGTCGCCCGACGGATTGGCATTGACGGCCTTGTTCAGCAGGCGCACACCGACTCCGAGGCCCTTGGCATCGTCGCAGGTGTAGAGGGCGTCGATTTGCAGGTCATCGCTGCTGGCGGACTCAGGCCCGAAGACCGTCATCCCCAATAGCTTGCCGCGGGCCTCGGCGACCCACATGCCCCATCCCGGCTGATTGAGCGCTTCCGGGTACTTCACCGTGGCCCACAATTGCGGCGTTGCGATCAGGTCGAGCAGGTAATCGTCCAGGATGCCGGCGAACGACCGCCGCCACACCGGATAGTGCATCGCCGCGACCTTCTCGAAATCGCCCGGTCCGGCCCTGCGGATCTTGACGTCCTTCGATTTCACAGGGCCACCTTAAGGTCAATCCGCCCGGGAATGCTCGAGGTAAGCGACTAGGGCGTTCGTCAGACCACGCCGCGCCATGTCCAGGTCGGCATAGGAGCCCAGTTGACGCTCGGACACCAGGCCGCGCATCGCGCCCGGGATCAGCGCGGCCAGTTCCCGGACCCGGTCCGGATCGACGTCGAGCCCCGCGAAGGCGTTCTGACAGGTCTCCAGCCAGCTCTTGCCCCAGGAGAACAACTCGGCGGCGGTGCGCGGGTACAGGCGCTCCAGCTCGGCGGGGTCGCGGGGGAGGGCGGCACGCAGATTTTCGATCGCGCGCGAATCCGGCGACGCCAGACCGCGGTACAAGGTTTCGATGATGGCGCTGACCCGCTCGTGCAGGGGGGCGTTCGGTTGGACCGGCGTCGACAGTGACGAGAACGTCGCCGCCCGTCGCTCGGCGGTACGGTGCAGCACGGCCGCCCAGAACCCGTCGGTGTCGCCGAACTGGTATTGCACCGCGCCCCAGGTGGCGCCGATGTCTTTGGCGATGCGATTGGCCGACACCGACCCCGGCTCGCCCGAGCCCAGCGATCGCAATGCGGCCTCGAGCATGTTCTCGCGAGTAGCGCTGCCGCGCCGGTTCGGCCGCCGGCCCACGATGCCGGCCTCCGAAACGTGCCTGGTAGCCCGCTGTGCCATCGGCCGATCCTAATCGATTGTTTGCACGCCGCGGCGGAGCGGACTAGATTTTCATAGAGGGTACGTTGATTATTGACTGGCGCCGCTATCATTCGTTGCGAGGAGGACAGCTCTGATGCCTGAGTTCGATGGCTAAGCCGCCGTTGTCGATGAAACCGACCGGATGGTTCCAGGTCGCCTGGTCCGAGGAGATCGGCGTCGGGGACGTCCACAGGATGAAGTACTTCGACCAGGAAATGGTCGCCTGGCGGGCTGACTCCGGGCAGCTCACCGTCATGAACGCCTATTGCGAGCACTTGGGTGCGCATCTGGGTTACGGCGGCAAGGTCGTCGGCGAGGTGTTGCAGTGCCCATTCCACGGCTGGCAGTGGAGCAACGAGGGCCGCAACGTGTGCATTCCGTATCAGGACCGCCCCAATCGCGGCCGCCGGGTGCGCACCTATCCCGTGGTGGAGCGCAACGAGTCGGTCTACATCTGGCACGACGTCGACCGTCGCGAGCCGTTCTTCGACGCCCCGGACGTGTTCGCCGCGTTCGGCGACGGCAGCAGTGCCGACGGCTACTACCCGCAGCAGCGGTTGTACCGCGCCGGCCTGGAGTTGCACCCGCAGTACGTGCTGGAAAACGGGGTGGACTTCGCGCACTTCAAGTACGTGCACAACACGCCGATCGTGCCGGTGTTCACTCGCCACGACTTCGGCGAACCCGTGTCTTTCGTGGACTTCACCATCACCTTCGAGGGCGACGACGGGCAGCGGATCGAAGACGTGAACAGCGGCGTCGAGGCGATCAACGGCGGGCTGGGCATCGCGGTGACCAAGAGCTGGGGCATGGTCGACAACCGCACCATCTCGGCGATCACCCCGGTCGACGAGTGCACGTCCGATGTGCGGTTCATGGTGTACATCGGCCGGGCGCCGCACAAGGATCCGGTGCGCGCCGAGGCGAAGGCCCAGGAGTTCGGCCGAGAAGTCATCCGGCAGTTCGAGCAGGACATCGAAATCTGGCGACACCAGCGCTATTCGGATCCGCCCGCGCTCGCCAATGACGAGTACGAAGGGTTCACGGCAATCCGTAAGTGGGCCAAGCAGTTTTATCCCGACGGAATCGGTGGCAGCGCCGCCGAAGTGTACGCAGCATCCCAGAAAGGCTGAATGCAATGAATGCACCCGCTGGACCGATTCGCGTCTTCCAAGTCGGAAGTGGAAACGTCGGGTCGGAGATGATCAGGCGGATCGCGACCCAGCCTGATCTCGAACTCATTGGTGTGCATGCCTATTCGCCGGAGAAAGTCGGAAAGGACACCGGCGAGTTCGCCGGCATGGGGGCCAACGGGGTGAAGTTCACCGGGAGCATCGAGGAAATCATCGCTGCCAAGCCCGACGTGCTGACGTTCCACGGCGTGTTTCCCGACGAGGACCTCTATGTCAAAGTGCTTGAGGCGGGCATCGATATCGTCACCACCGCCGACTGGATCACCGGCTGGCACCGCGACACCAACCATCCGCACCCGTCCGGCAAACTGGTGACCCAGTTGCTGGCCGAGGCGTGCGAGAAGGGCGGTGCGACCTTCTACGGCACCGGGATGAACCCGGGGCTCAACCAGATTCTCGGTGTGGTGTGCTCGGCCGACGTCGCCGACATCGAAAACGTCACCACGATCGAGTCCGTCGATGTGTCGTGTCACCACTCCAAGGACACCTGGATCGAGGTGGGTTACGGCCTGCCGGTTGACGATCCGTCGATCCCGGGCAAGCTTGAGAAGTACACCCGCGTGTTCGCCGACAGTGTGCTGCTGATGGCCGACTGCTTCGACGTCAAACTCGACGAGGTCAAGTTCAGTTACGAGTTGGGCGCGTGCACAAAGGATGTCGACCTGGGCTGGTACATCCTGCCCAAGGGTTCGCTGGGCGGCAACTACATCAAGTATCAAGGCATGGTGGACGGGGTGCCCCGAGTCGAGACGCACCTGGAATGGCAGATGACCCCGCACACCGATCCGCACTGGGATATCAAGGGCTGCTACATCACCCAGATCAAGGGCGACCCGTGTATCTACAACAAACACATGATCTTCCCGAAGCCCGGCGTCGACCTGTCCAACCCGGACAACTTCGCCTCCATCGGCATGACGGTGACCGGCATGCCCGCCCTGGCCTCCATCAGGTCGGTGGTAGCGGCGCCGCCCGGGCTGATCACCAGTGCCGACCTTCCGCTGCGCGCATTCGCCGGGCGGTTCAAGCGGTAGCGTCATCGCCCAGAACTCTCTCCGGGTGGTGGTAGTCGTTGGTGCGCGGGCCGGATTCAAACTGCGGCGGTGGAATCCATTCGGTGCGACCGTTGGCTGATTTCCTTGTCCGCCAACCTATTCCCGCGAGTTTGTGGTGGGGTCTACACGCGAAGGTGAGGTTGTCGACATCGGTTGCGCCGCCGCCGGCCCATTCCTCGATGTGGTGGACTTCGCACCAATACCCTGCAGCGTCGCAGCCCGGGTGCGTACAGCCGCGGTCCTTGGCGTACAGGACCACCCGCTGATCCGGTGTGGCAACTCGGCGCGATCGGCCGAGATACAGTGGCCGGCTCTGATGGTCGTCGAATACGGCAAGATAGTGGTAAGCGTGGCCCGCCATCCGGATCACATCCCGCATGGGCAGCAGCGTTCCGCCACCCGTCACCGCTCGGCCCGCGCCCGTCGTCAGCTCCTGCAGCGTGGTCGACACAATGACGCTTACCGGCAATCCGTTGTGCTGACCGAGCTTCGGGTCGCCCAACTGGCCCCGGACCAACGCATTGAGCGCGTCGTGCTGACGTTGCCCCGGAGTACGCGCATCCCGGCCAACGCCCGCCTCGGCGGGTTCGCCGGTAGTGCAAGGGTATTCATCGTCTGGGTTGCACATGCCGGGCGCGGCGAATCGGGCGAACCACGCTTCGAGATTTGCACGCAATTCTGGTGACGCGATGAGCTTTCCGATGCTCATCCCGTCGCTGCGCTGGCCGCACCACGCGAAGCCGCGCCGGCGCGCTCGGTCGGCATCGGAGAACTTCCCATCGGGATTGATGTGCAGCGCGATTCGATATGCGGCCCTTTGCAACTGATCGGGACGTAGCTTGGTGGCTTGCCGGGCGAGAAATCGTTCGGCATCCTCGACCTCGTCGGCGGGTGTGGCTTCCGGAAGGTCGCGGACGAAAGCCTGAATTACCCGCAGATGCTGCGCGTCGAGCCGGCCTTCTCGCCAGACCGTTGCGGTGGCCGGAAGCTCCGGTGGCAGGTCCGCACCGGTGAGGGTGGTGCGGCCGGATAGTTGTTCGGCGTCCTTGACCCGTCGGCGAGCTTCGGCATAACTGATCCGCAGGCAGTCGGCAATGACCTGGTGGATCGGGCCACCCACCCTCGCCGGCTCCTCGTCGGACAAGCGCGCAATGATGTCGTGGCTCAACGCAATCTGTCGTCGGCGCGAGGCTTCCATCCGTTCGAGCACTCGCAGCCGGACGGTGGGGCTCAAAACCTCGAAGTCGAGGGCGCTGATCGCGGCGTCGCCCGCGTCGAGTGCGTCCAGGGCGGCGGCCACTTCCGTGCCCACTTCGATCGAATACATGTTCGAATTTTATCGGTCTTCATCAGGCCCGGCCCCGGCGAATACCAAGGCTGTGGACAAACGCCCAACTGTGGACAAAGCCACGACCCACCCCCGTCTAGGGTGAAGGCCATGCGGGTAGGAGTGCTGGGAGCCAAGGGCAAGGTCGGGTCGGCGATGGTCGCCGGTGTGCGGGCCGCCGACGATCTGACGTTGTCCGCCGAGGTGGACGCCGGCGACCCGATGAGTCTGCTGACCGATCACGACACCGAGGTCGTGATCGACTTCACCCACCCCGACGTGGTGATGGGCAACCTGGAGTTCTTGATTGGCAACGGGATTCACGCCGTGGTCGGCACCACCGGCTTCACCGCCGAGCGGCTGCGACAGGTGGAGTCGTGGCTGGCCGACAGCCCGAAAACTTCCGTGCTGATCGCGCCGAATTTCGCGATCGGGGCGGTGCTGTCCATGCATTTCGCGAAACAGGCCGCGCCGTTCTTCGACTCCGTTGAGGTCGTCGAACTGCATCACCCGCACAAGGCCGACGCGCCGTCTGGCACGGCGACTCGAACCGCCAAGCTGATCGCCGAATCTCGAAAAGGCTTGCCGCCCAACCCCGATGCCACCAGCACCGGCTTACCCGGAGCGCGCGGCGCCGACGTCGACGGAATTCCGGTGCACTCGGTGCGGCTGGCCGGGCTGGTCGCCCACCAGGAGGTGTTGTTCGGCACCGAGGGCGAGACCCTGACCATCCGCCACGACAGCCTGGACCGCACGTCGTTCGTGCCGGGCGTGCTGCTGGCGGTGCGCCGCATCAAAGAACACCCCGGGCTGACGGTGGGGCTGGAGCCCCTGCTCAACCTGCAATGAGCAGGTTGCTGCGCACGCAATTACTGATCGCGTTCCTGTGCGCGGCGATGTTGCTGTACTTCGTGCTGCTGGGGCGGTTGGCCGTCGCGATGATCGCTTCGGGCCGGGCCGCCGCCGTCGGCCTCGGGCTGGCGGTGTTGATCATGCCGGTGATCGGGCTGTGGGCGATGATCTCCACGCTGCGCGCCGGACTCGCCCACCAGAAGCTGGCCCGGCTGATCGCCGAGGAGGGGATGGAACTCGATGCCGGCGAGCTGCCGCGGCGGCCGTCGGGTCGTATCCAGCGCGATGCCGCCGACGCGCTGTTCGCCACCGTGCGCACCGAAGTGGAAGCCCACCCCGACGACTGGCGGCATTGGTATCGGCTGGCGCGGGCCTACGACTACGCGGGAGATCGCCGCCGCGCCCGGGAAGCCATGAAGACGGCGGTCGAGCTGGAGGGGCGCCCGTGAGCAAGACGCTGCTGATCGTGCACCACACGCCGTCGCCGCACTGCCAGGAGATGTTCGAGGCGGTGGTGGCCGGGGCGACCGATCCCGAGATCGAAGGGGTGGACGTGGTGCGTCGGGCGGCGCTGACGGTCTCGCCGGTCGAGATGCTGGCGGCCGACGGCTATCTGCTCGGCACGCCTGCCAACCTCGGCTACATGTCGGGCGCTCTCAAGCACGCATTCGATTGCGCCTATTACCAATTGCTCGATTCGACGCAGGGACGCCCGTTCGGCTTGTACCTGCACGGCAACGAGGGCACTGAGGGTGCCGAGCGCGCCGTCGATGCCATCACGACGGGCCTGGGGTGGGTGAAAGCCGCTGCGACCGTGGCGGTTTCGGGTAAGCCGGGCAAGGACGACGTCGAGGCATGCTGGAACCTCGGGGCGAGCGTCGCGGCCCAGCTGATGGAGTGAAAATCACTTAGGGCGAACGTGTTTCCGTAGCCCGTGGAGTGGACAACAGCGATCTCCGCATGATCGGTGGCGACGCACCGGGCTCGACGCGACTCATTGCGCGAAGGAACGGCGAACCCACTCCCGCGGGGGGCGCTTCCGCTACAGGTTGCGAGGTTGCGGGCCGGGCCGCTGACGCGGCCGGGCCGGTCGGTGGGATGGCTGGCGGGGGAGCCAATGCGTCGACTGATTAGCCGCGAACACCCAAACGACGGTCATGGCCCAGACGTCAGACGGGAAGCACCCAGCGCGGGCGGACGTCAAAATGACGTTGCTCAGCGCCCCGAGAATTCGCTCTTTTTGTCTTAGTCCCGCTGTGCCTCGGCCACAATGACCGATGCGCTCGCGCACAAGCGCTGTACTCCGCGGACAATTCGGTACCACAGCGCACGCCTCTGGTATTCGCAAGGTCATTCGCCTTGTGAATACCACTCTTGCATTTCGCGCGCGACAGGTCGTATTGACGTTACGCTTTCGACGTATTGTTGGGTGGTACTTCGGGATCGGTGGTGCTGTATGCCGGTTACGTTCGCATGTATGAACTGCAGCGCAGAATTGCGGTCGAACGCTAAGTTCTGCGATGAATGCGGTGGGCCAGTTGCGGTGTCGAGCACCCTTGCCGAGTTCAAGCAGGTGACGGTGCTGTTCGCCGACGTGGTGCACTCGATGGATATCGCGGCAGCGGTCGGCGCAGAGCGCTGGCGCGAGATCGTGACCGAGCTGCTCAACCGTTCATCCACGGTGGTGCGCCGCTACGGCGGTCGGGTCGACAAGTTCACCGGTGACGGCATGATGGCTGTGTTTGGTGCGCCCGCGGCTTTGGAAGATCACGCGCTGCGGGCGTGTTTGGCCGCTCTTGCTATTCAGGATGAGGCCAAGCGGCTGGCGGTTGTGGTCGAAGGCCGCGACGCTGTCGATCTGCAGCTGCGGATAGGGCTGAATTCCGGCGAGGTGATTGCCGGTCAGATCGGTTCGGCTGCGTTGGGCTACACGGCAGTTGGCGAGCAGGTAGGGCTGGCTCAGCGGATGGAGTCCGTGGCTCCGCCGAGTGGGGTGGTGCTCAGCGAAACCACTGCGCGGCTGGTCGAGGGCGTGGCGGTGCTGGGAGAGCCGGAGATGACGCACATTAAAGGCGACGACGTGGTGCCGACGCGACGGCTGCTCGGAGTAGTCGAGCAGCGCCAGCAGACCGGTCCGTCGTATTCAACTTTGGTGGGCCGCGAGTGGGAGTTGGGCACACTGGCGGCGATGCTGGATCGGTCGATGGCTGGACGCGGGTCGGTGGTGGGCGTGACCGGTCCTCCTGGTATTGGCAAAACCCGACTTGCCCGCGAAGCCGTGCAGCTGGCGAAAGACCGTGGCGTCGAGGTGTTTTTCACATTCTGCGAATCACATGCCAGCGACGTTCCGTTCCGGGTAGTGGCGCGCCTGTTGCGCGCAGTCGGGCAGTTGAGTGGTCTGGACGATCAGACCGCGCAGGCGCGCGT
The DNA here is from genome assembly GCF_059812735.1 of Mycobacterium sp. NGS40. Classification (NCBI taxonomy): domain Bacteria; kingdom Bacillati; phylum Actinomycetota; class Actinomycetes; order Mycobacteriales; family Mycobacteriaceae; genus Mycobacterium; species Mycobacterium sp. NGS40. The sequence continues at coordinate 68,467 of NZ_JCALDG010000017.1, read as the reverse complement.
GCGGGCACAATTTCCCGACGCCGATCCGCAGGACCTCCTGTTGCTCGATGACCTGCTGGGCATCGCCGGTCCCGACGTGGAGCTGCCCAAGATCGATCCGGACGCGCGGCGTCGGCGCTTGACCGCGCTGATCAACACGGCTCAGCTGGCCCGCACCCAACCAGCAATTTTCATCGTGGAGGATGCGCACTGGATCGACGAGGCCAGCGAATCCATGCTTGCTGATTTCGTCGCGGTGTTCCCCCAGACTCACTCGTTGCTGTTAATCACCTATCGCCCCGAATACCACGGAGCCCTGCACCGTGTCCCAGGCGCACAGACGATTGCTCTGGTGCCCCTGAGCAAATCGGAAACCTCCATGCTGGTCGCCGAACTGCTGGGGCCCGATCCGTCCGTCGGCGAGGTCGCCGAAATCATCGCCGCGCGCTCTGCCGGTAATCCGTTCTTCGCCGAGGAGATAGCGCGTGAGCTCGCCGAACGCGGCGTGCTAGTGGGGCAGCGTGGCGGCTATACCTGTCGCACCGATGTGGCAGCGGTCGGTGTGCCGGCAACGTTGCAGGCGGCGATCGCTGCGCGTATTGACCGGCTCAGCCCGGCGGGTAAACAGACCCTTGCCGCGGCCGCGGTCATCGGGTCGCGGTTCAGCTACGATCTGCTGGCAAGCCTGGGCATCGACCCGCGGGTCGACGAGCTGATCAACGCTGAGCTCATCGATCAAGTGCGGTTCACTCCACGCGCCGAGTACGCGTTTCGGCATCCACTGATCCGCACCGTGGCCTACGAATCACAACTCAAATCCGATCGAGCGCAGATGCATCGGCAGCTGGCCGCCATGATCGAAGCCAACGAGCCAGGATCGGCCGACCAGTCCGCGGCCCTTATCGCCGAACACCTGGAGGCCGCCGGTGATGGGCACACCGCGTTCGGCTGGCACATGCGTGCCGCAACGTGGGCGACCAATCGCGATATCGCCGCCGCGCGTCTGAGCTGGGAGCGCGCCCGGAAAATCTCCGATGCACTTCCCGCCGAGGACGCGCACCGCACCGCCATGCGCATAGCCCCGCGCACCATGTTGTGCGGGATCGCCTGGCGAGTCCATGCACATCCGGCAGGGGACCGCTTCGACGAATTGCGAGAGTTGTGTGACATCGCCGACGACAAGGCGTCACTCGTCATCGCAATGGCGGGGCTAGTGATGGACCACGCGCATCAGGCCCGGACGTGCGAGGCTTCGCAGCTGGCATCGGAAGTCTGGGCCCTCGCCGAGTCGATCGGCGATCCGGCCCTGACGGTGGGGCTGTCCACCGCGGCTATTTACGGCAAAGGTTCAAGTGGTGAGTTGGGTAACGTGCTGCGGTGGTCACAGAGAGTCATCGACCTGGCCGACGGCGACCCATCCAAAGGCAACTTCATTATCGGGTCTCCGCTAGCGAGCGCCTTTACGACGCGCGCCATTGCCCGTTATTGCCTGGGCCGTCCCGGATGGCGAGACGACCTACGGCACGGCCTCGCCATGGCCCGCGACGCCGACCCAATGTCATACGCCTTGGCCGTCGCCTACATCTACAACGCGGGGATACCGCTTGGAGTCCTGACGGCAGACGATCGCGCGGTGCGCGAGACGGAAGATGCTCTCCGGATTGTCGAACGATCCGGGGATGACGTGGCTTTGGCCTACACCCGGATGGCCCTGGGCGTCGCGTTGGTGCACCGCCAGACGGCTTCGGCGCGCGACCGTGGGCAGGAGCTCCTGGCGGAAGTCGGCGACGCGTTCGTGCGCGGAGGACACAACCTGGGCGAATTGCCAATCGTCAAGATGTACTTGGCGCGCGAAAGAGCTAGGGGCGGAGATCGCGACGAGGCGATATCGCTCATGCGCGAGGGACAGTTGCTGGCGTGCGGGGTTTGGCAGGATCCAGCGACCGGTGTTCTGGTCGAGACACTGCTAGACCGCGGGGCCGAGGCTGACCTGGCCGAAGCCGAGGCCGCGATCGAGCACATAGCAGCCGCGCCAGCACACGAGGGTCTCGTGATACGCGACATCTGGCAGCTGCGACTAAAAGCTCTCCTGGCGCGGGCTCGAGGCGACGCCGAGGCTTATGTGTACTTCAGAGATCGACACAGCGAGAGGGCGAGATCGCTTGAGTTTGATGGGCACCTAGCTTGGGCAGAAGAAATGCCATGACAGCGCAACTCGGTGGCTGGACAACGTAAATCCCTCGGGTGGGTGGCGGATCTCAGCTCGGTGATCATCGCATGACCATCCGCGCCGCTGGGCGCAGGCGTGGCAGCACCCGTAGCAGACCGAGTGGCCCGCCATGCCACGCGTGCTCGGTCAAGCCAATCCCGTTGCGGCGCTGACCGTCAATGGTCGTTTCAAAGCGTGCCGCCGACTCTTGGATCACCAAACCCTTTCGGTACAAGCATGATTGGGCGGTAGCGCTGCCTTGAATCTCGAGTCGCAAGCCGCTGACGTCGGTGACCGTGATCCGCGACGTACGCGGTACATGAAGGCCGGCCATTCCGTAGTCCACGGCCAACTCCGTCACCGCGTGGTTCGCGCCATCGTGGTGGATGTAGCCGCAGGGGTATGCCCGTCCACCGTTGATCAGCAGGGTGCAGTTCATGGTGAAGTCTGGCCCGAACAGCATCGGAATCCAATTCCAGCCTTCGATGGTGCGCCAATCGCGGTCTCCCCAGGACTTGTCTCGCTGACCGAGGCCGTCAATCTCGTAGGTCGCTCCGTTCATCGTTATCGTGCCTGTGACCCGCCCGGACTGCTCTATGTGCACATCGGCAATTCCGGGCGGAATGTATTGGCCCGGAGGCGCTTCGGCGCGAAAATCGTACGGCGCGTGCAGCGCAGTAAAGGTCAGATCCACCTCGTCGCGGCCCCGCAGCAGTACCCGCCACTTCGACATCGGTTCGCTCATGTGAAACTCCAGGGCCCCGATGCCGAGGCGGCCAGGATCGGGGGTGCCGGTGTAGCGGGCGTTGAGTCTGGCGTAGCCGCCCTCAACCCGGCCGTTTCGCATGGTGTACAGCAGCGCGTCAGCGGTGTGATTGCTGGGACGATATCCGATGCGGGCCAAGCCCGTTGCGTCCGACTGGGGATCGAACCAACTGAAAAAGAAGCTTTCTTGCCAGACACGGTGCGGTCCTGGGTCGTGCATGAATTCGTCATTCGCGTCGACCATCTCGTCAGTCCTCACGACTCGGAGACAAATGCGGTGGCAACAAGAATCTCCAAGACTAACGTGACCGATCGGTACCCGCGACACTTCTGGTCACCCCGACGCCCACATTCATTCACCTCGATGATTTCGCTGCCCTCTGAAATTAGACATCGCAAGTTGTCAAATACTTCTACACCAGCAGTTACCTACCGGCCATCCAATCGTCATTTGGTGGTTTGTCGGGGAGCGGGACTCGGTCCCGTTTGTCTTGGGTCGTTGTTGTTCGCGGCATTTTCACCCCAAAATAGAACCTGCGAAGAACGCAAAATCTGCCATGCTGTGCGTATGTCGCGCGCAATAGGGGACTCCGGGTTGACGAACGCAAAGCTCAACGCAATGCGGAAGCAAGGCGATCCGGTGGCTGACCGCGCGGTCGATGCGGTGTTTGAAGACGGCGGTGTCAGCGAGGTCAATGCGTTGCTTCACAAGCTGGTGCGCGTCGACCAACCAGTCCCCGCGGAGCTGCCTGAGGCAGTCCAGAGGTACCTGGAAGACACCGTAGACCTGCCCGAGTGGGCCGACATGGACAAGATCGCGCGCGGACAGAAGCTTTTCGAGACTATGGGTCTCCAGATCACGCTGTGCTTGTTCTGCGCGTCGCTCCCGTCGGCATACGCGGCAGCCAAAGCCGTGAAGGTGTTGTATCTGACCGCGCAGCTGGATACCAACGCACGCCGACGGGTGATGGAGACCGCCCAGTTCCTGTTCGACGTGCTCAACCCCGGCGGCCTCGATGAGAACGGTGTGGGCCGGCGCACCATCCAGAAGATTCGGCTAATGCACGCGGCGGTGCGCCGGCTGATCCAAGAGCGCAGCCAACAGCAGCCGAACCTATGGCGTCGCCACTGGGGTACACCGATCAACCAGGAGGACCTGGCCGCGACGTTGCTGGTTTTCTGGTTCGTCGTCGGCGAACCGATGGATCATCTCGGCACGCCGGTGCTCGCCGAGGACAAGGACGCCTACCTGCATTTATGGAATGTCATCGGGCATCAGCTCGGCGTGCGCGATGAGCTGTTGGTATTTGACGTCGCCGAGGCCGACGCGCTAATCGACCTCATCCGGCGCAGGCAGTTCAGGGCTTCGCCAGAAGGGCAGGACATGACCCGTGCGCTCCTCTTGTTGCTCGACCAGCTGACGCCGGGGCACACCTTCGACAAGACGATCCCGCCACTGATCCGCCACCTGATCGGCGACAAGACTGCGGACCTGCTACTGGTGCCGCGGTCCAATCTGGGGGGTGATGTCAGGCGGATACAGTGCATCACCAACTGGTTTTTCGTTCGCGTTTTTGGCAACCCGGGCAAAAGCGATTCCGAGCGCTATGGCTTCGTCTCGGACATTGTCCGTCCGTTCACGGGCGAGCTCCTGCGCGAGATGTTCAAACTCGAGCGGGGCGGCGAGCGGGCGCAGTTCGCCTTGCCTGATCATCTCGCCCGCAGCTGGGAGCTTTCGAAGTGACCGGCGGGCAATAATTCGTCCGAGCTGTCGAATTTGAGACAATGCCCGCTTCTCGGGCGCACGAACCTGGAACAGATAGTTGGTCCCGCGGCTGTGCACGGATAGTGATGTGCAAGCCACGCGGCGGTACTACGCGTGGGTCGGTTTGAATGCGTCCGCGGGCTGTGCCACCGCCAGCGCGGAGCTGGTGCCAATGGGGCCGTGGCAGTCGAACAGGGTCGCCGCACCGGTGGCCACACCGGCCGTGCCGTAGTGGCTTTGGGCGGCGAGCCCCAGGAACTCACCGTCGGGCAGTCGGCTCGCGGTCACGGTGTAGTCGGCGTTGATGTAGCGCAATCCGCCTGTGCCCCAATGCGTCAGTGAGCTGGTGATATCGCCGGCGAAGGCCAGACGGGTAAACGGCGTCAGCGGGTGGCCGTGCACCATCGGGCGAAACAGCCTCGCCCAGGCGAACTTCTGCGCGTGCGACTGCTCCCATTCGCCGGCGGAGATGCCGGGACTGCCTTCGAAGGTCGCGCCGTATCCCCAGATGTGAAACGGCATGTCGGCCGGGAAGCCCTCGTAGAACGTCGGCAGCTCCGGCATCTGCACCGGGAAGGACCACACCTGGCCGTCCGGATGATCGCCGCGGCGCAGGAACAGCGCGCTGGCCCGCGCGACGATCTCGCCGCGTTGCATCAGGGCGGCGTCGATCAGCCTGATGCGGCGGCCTTCCCGTTGTATCGAGGTCTGAATCTGCACCGGGCGCAGTAGCACGGGTCGCAACAAGTCGACGGTCAGGCGGGCGGGCTGAAAGTCCGGATCGATGCCCGATTGTTCTATGCCCCAACCCAACAGGCCTCCGACGATCTGGCCGCCCATCGCCGCGCCCCACGGGCCTTTGGTCAGCGGGCCCGGAATGTAGGAGTCGCCGTCGACAGTGAAGAACGCCTCGGGCATGATGGCGGAATCGTCGATCGTCACCGCATCACGATAGGACACCGGATAGTAAGGACCGGGCATGCCTCCAGTGATCGAAATTTCGCGTGACCACAACCCGTTCGCCACGACGGGCGTCTCCCGCGATCGCGACGGTGTCCCGCGCTACGACGATCTGCCGGCCACGCTGCTCGACATGCTGGCCGAGCAGGTCGCCCGGCGTCCCGATAGCGAGGCGGTCGTTGAAGTAGGCGCCGGCCGATTGACCTACCGGCAGCTCTGGGACGGCGCGGCGCGGGTCGCCGGTGGGCTGCGGGCAGGCGGCGGGCAATGCGGTGACCGCATCGCGGTGCGCTACCCCGCGGGCCTCGACTGGGTGTTGGCATTCTGGGGCACGGTGATGGCCGGCGGCATTGCGGTGGCGGTCAACACGCGCTCGGCGCAGCCCGAGGTCGACTTCGTGTTGTCCGATTCGGGGGCACGGGTGGATCTGGCCGCGGGCACGCCGTTGCCCGATGGACAACCGTATGTGGCCGAAGGACTCACGCGCGGCGACACGGCCGCGATCTTCTACACCTCGGGGACCACCGGGCACCCCAAAGGCGTGCCGACCACCCACGAGGCGTTCGTCATCAACACCGAGAATGCGATCCGGTGCTCGGGAATTCCACGGGACCTCGGCGAGGGGATGCGCACCCTGATATCGGTTCCGCTGTTTCACGTGACCGGCTGCAACACACAGCTTTTGGTGGCCACCCGGGCGGGGGGAACGTCGGTGATCTTGCCGGCGCTCAACCTGGACGAACTGATCGCCACCGTGGCCGCCGAGCGGATTTCACAGCTGGTGACGGTTCCCGCGGTCTACTCTCTGATGTTGCGGCACAAGCGGTTTGCTACTACGGACGTGTCCGGCGTCGGGTGGGTGGGCTACGGTGGCGCGCCCACCGCCCCTTCGATGGTGCGGTCGATCAAGGACGCGTTCCCGGGGGCGACGGTGTTCAACGGCTACGGCATGACCGAGTCGGCCTCCCTGATGACCGTGCTACCCGACTCGTACGCCATCGAGCACGCCGACTCGGTCGGCTACGCGATCCCGTCGGTGGATCTCGGCGTGATCCCCAGCGGTGCGGATCCCGGTGTTGGCGAATTGGTGGCGCGCGGGGCCAACATCACGGCCGGATACTGGAACCGGCCGCAGGCCACCGAGGCCACCATCGTCGACGGGTGGCTGCGCACCGGCGATGTGGTCCGGGTCGATGCCGCGGGCCGGGTGCACATCGTCGACCGGCTCAAGGACATCATCAACCGCGGCGGCGAGAACGTCTCCAGCGTGGAGGTCGAGGGGGTGCTGCTGGCCGCACCCGGCGTCGCCGATGCCTGCGTGCTGGCGGTACCCGACGAGGTGATGGGAGAAAAGGTCGGAGCGGTGCTGTTCGGCGGCGAAGCGCGGATTGACGTGCCGGCCGTGCTCGAGCATTGCCGTGCCCAACTCGCTGACTTCAAGGTTCCGCAATACGTCACGATCGCGTCAGAAGTGTTGCCACGCAATGCCGGTGGAAAGCTGCTCAAAGCCAAGCTCCGCGGTGAGGTGCAATGGGGCGACCCGCTGCGATGAATGCGATGTTGCTGATCGCCAACCGCGGTGAAATCGCCCTGCGGATCGTCCGCACCGCAACCGAATTGGGTATGCCGACAGTTGCGGTCTACGCCACCGACGATGCCGAGAGCCCGCACGTGCATGCGGCCGACGAAGCGCTCGGTCTGCCGGGCAGTGGGCCGGGCGCCTACCTGGACCAGTCCTCGATTCTGGCGGCAGCGAGAAACGCCGGCGCGCAGCTGATTCATCCGGGTTACGGCTTCCTCTCCGAGAACGCCGATTTCGCCCGTGCCTGCGCCGCGGCCGGGTGCACGTTCGTGGGTCCGGATGCCGAAGTGCTCGAGGCGGTCGGCAATAAAACCTCCGCGCGTGCCGCCGCCATCGCCGCGGGTGTGCCGGTGCTGCCGGCGACCGACGGGCCCAGCAGCGTCGAGGATGTCCGGGCATTTTTCGCCGCTCGAGACGGGGCGATCATGATTAAGGCGGTGGCCGGCGGGGGTGGACGCGGGATGCGCCGCGTGGACAGTGCGGCTCAAATCGACGACGCCTACCGCCAATGTGCGGCAGAGGCGCAACTGGGATTCGGCAATCCGGCGGTATTCGCCGAGGGGATTCTCGACGACGCCCGGCACATCGAGGTGCAGGTCGTCGCCGCGCCGGCCGGGCCGAGAACGCATGCGCTCGCCCTGGGTGATCGCGACTGCAGCATCCAGCGGCGCTACCAAAAGATCGTGGAAATTGCGCCGGCACAGGGGCTTTCGGATGTGTTGCGCCGTGATCTGCAGGTGGCCGCGGCCCGGTTGTGCGCGCGGGCCGGTCTGCGCGGACTGGCCACCGTCGAATTCCTGGTCGCCGGTGAGAAATTCGTCTTCCTCGAGATCAACCCCCGCATTCAGGTCGAACACACGATTACCGAGGAGACCACCGGGGTAGACCTGGTGGCCGCCCAGCTGGCTATCGCCGGTGGCGCCTCCTACTACGAGTTGGGGTTGCCCTCGGGAATCGCCTCGGACGGTGAAGAAGTCATCGGTGAGCCGGCTGTTCGGCGCGGCATTGCGATACAGGCCCGGGTCAATATGGAAACCCTGACGTCAGACGGCAGCGTGGTGCCCACGGCGGGTGCCTTGACGGTGTTTTCGCCGCCGAGTGGTCCGGGAGTGCGGGTGGATACCTTCGGCCGCACCGGCCTGACATTGAGCACGCGATACGACTCGCTGCTGGCCAAGGTCGTCACCCATGTCCGCGGATCCTCGTTCAGCGCGGCGCTGCGTAAGTCGCGGACCGCGCTGGCAGAATTCGAGGTCGAGGGTGTCCGGACGAACATCAATTTTCTGCGAGAGTTGTTGTCCGACAGTCAGGTTCAATCTGGTGTGGTGGCAACGACCTTCCTCGACGCGAGGCTCCCCGAGCTGGCGGCCGCGGCGCTGACCCACGAGCATGACACCCGGGTCGCGTCCGTCGAGCTGTATCCCGGTGAGGACGCGCTGCGTGCCCAGCTGGCCGGCACCGTGGTGGAGGTGGCGCCCGAGGGTGCCGAGCTTTCGCCCGGTGGTCAACTGGTCGTGCTGGAGGCGATGAAAATGCAGCATGTGCTCGTCGCGCCGGATGCGCTGCGCACGGTCCGCAACCTCGTGGCCCCCGGCCAGGTCGTCGGCACCGGTGATCCGCTGGTGGTCTTCACCCGCACCGGGGACGGCGTCGGTCGCGAGTCCGCCAGCGCCGCAGTCGATCTCGACCGGCCCCGAGCCGACCTGGACGAGGCGCGGCGGCGCCACCTGATCACCCTGGACGAGGGCCGCCAGCCGGCGGTCGACAAACGGCACAAGCAGGGTCGTCGCACCGCCCGGGAGAACATCGCCGATCTGATCGACGACGGCAGCTTCGTCGAATACGGTGCGCTGGCCATCGCGGCGCAACGCAGCAGGCGCACGGACGAGGATCTCATTGCCAACACGCCGGCCGATGGTCTGGTTGCCGGCTTGGCGACCATCGGTGCCGACCGATTCGGGCGGGCCGCGGCCGAGGCGGTCGTCGTGTCCTACGACTACACCGTGCTGGCCGGGACGCAGGGCATGCGCAACCATGCCAAGACGGACCGTGTCTTCGACGTGGCCGCGCGAAAAGGGTTGCCAGTGGTGCTGTTTGCCGAGGGCGGTGGCGGGCGGCCCGGTGACACCGACGTCGGTGGCGCGGCCGGGCTGGACGTGCCGACGTTTCGGGTGCTCGCCGGGTTGCGCGGGCGGGTGCCGTTGGTGTCCGTCGTGTCCGGGCGTTGCTTCGCCGGCAACGCCGCGCTGGCCGGGGTGTGCGATGTGATCATCGCGACCCCGGACGCCAACATCGGGATGGGCGGGCCCGCGATGATCGAGGGCGGCGGGCTCGGGGTGTATCCGCCCGAGGCGATCGGCCCGATCGACGTGCAGCGCCACAACGGGGTGGTGAGCCTGGTCGCGCGCGACGAGGCGCACGCGGTAACACTGGCCAAGCAGTACCTGTCGTACTTCCAGGGCAGCATCGCCGACTGGGCCGCGCCCGACCCACGTCTGGCCCGGCATGTGGTGCCCGAGAACCGGTTACGCGCCTACGACGTGCGCCGCGCGATCGAGGCCATCGTCGACGTCGGCTCCGTCCTCGAGCTGCGGCCCGACTACGGCGTCGGCATCGTCACCGCACTCGTCCGAGTCGAGGGTGAGGCTTATGGGCTGCTGGCCAACAGCAGCCATCACCTGGGCGGCGCGATCGACGCCGAGGCGGCCGACAAGGCCGGTGACTTTCTCACCCTGTGCGAATCGTTTCGGCTGCCGGTGATCTCGCTATGCGACACACCGGGATTCATGGTCGGACCGGATGCCGAGAAACAGGCCGCCGTCCGCCGGTTCGGCCGGATGTTCGTGCTCGGTGCCCGGCTGACGGTGCCGCTCGGAATGATCATCTTGCGCAAGGGATATGGATTGGGCGCAATGGCGATGGCGGGCGGTTCCTTTCACGCTCCGCAGTTCACCGTCGCGTGGCCGACGGGGGAGATCGGCGGCATGGGCCTGGAAGGCGCGGTGCGCCTGGGCTTCAGCAAGGAGCTGGCCGCGGCGGCCGATGCCCAGGAGCGTGAGCAACTGTTCGAGAAGCTGGTGGCGGCGGCCTATCAACACGGCAAGGCGCTTCGGGCCGCCACCACGTTCGAGCTGGACGACGTAATCGACCCTTCAGACTCCCGGGCCTGGATCACCAGGCTCGCGAGAGTCTGAAGGGTCGTCTCTGGGGGAATCAGGCGTGGCCGGATCCGCAGCCGACGCCCGGCAGACATCCGGTGCCGCCCGGAACGCCACCCGGGCCCGCGTTCTGGCCGCCGGAGCCGCAGCCGACACCGGGGATGCAGCCGGTGCCACCGGGTCCTCCACCGGGTCCGCCGTTCTGGCCGCCGGAACCGCAGTTGCCGTTGGGGTCGCAACCGCCGCCGCCCGGGTCGTCCTTGAAGACGATGTGGGTGGGCGCGGGGCTGGTCATTGCCGGTGCGGTCGCAAAACTATCCGCCGCGGCCATCGGTGCAGCGGCGATCGCAGCAGCAACGGCGCCGCCGATGACTAGTGGTTTCAGGAGGGTCAATTTCGCTAACATGCGACTCGCATACCACGCACGCGCGCGGACAAAACCTCTCTGCGAAAGATTGATTGCAATCGACGTTCGTCGCTGACGCGGGCCCCACGACACAAAAGGTGTACAACGATGACCACACTGGATCTGACCGGCCGTACGGCGATTGTCACGGGGGCCTCGCGCGGAATCGGATTGGCTATTTCGCAACAGCTGGCGGCCGCGGGCGCCAATGTGGTGCTCACCGCCCGCAAACAGGAAGCGGCCGAGGCGGCGGCGGCTGAAGTAGGGGAACGGGCGCTCGGTGTCGGCGCTCACGCGGTCGACGAGGACGCCGCGCGCAACTGTGTGGAGATCACCCTGGAAAAGTTCGGCAGGGTGGACATTTTGGTCAACAACGCGGGTACCAATCCGGCATTCGGCCCGCTGATCGACCAGGATCACGCACGGTTCAGCAAGATCTTCGACGTCAATCTCTGGGCTCCGCTGCTGTGGACATCGCTTGTGGTCAAGGCATGGATGGGCGAGCACGGTGGCGCCGTCGTCAATACCGCGTCCATCGGCGGGCTGCACCAATCGCCGGGGATGGGGATGTACAACGCCACCAAGGCAGCGCTGATCCACGTCACCAAACAATTGGCTCTGGAGCTGTCGCCGCGCGTGCGAGTCAATGCCATCGCCCCAGGCGTCGTCCGCACCAGATTGGCTGAGGCGCTGTGGAAGGACCACGAGGATCCGCTGGGGGCGCAGATCGCGCTGGGTCGCATCGGCGAGCCCGTCGATGTCGCGAACGCGGTCGCTTTTCTGGTCTCCGACGCGGCGAGCTGGATTACCGGCGAGACGATGGTGATCGACGGGGGGCTGTTGCTGGGCGGCGCGCAGGGCTTCCAAATGCGCCCCGGGGACAACCGATGAGTAGCGACGACCTGGACGTACGGGTAACGGCACTGCTGGACGAGCACGACCCGGCGGCCAGCGACCCGCGCGATTTCCTCGGCGCGCAATTCGATGCCGGGCTGGCCTGGGTCCACCTGCCGCGGGGTTTCGGCGGCCTGGACCTGCCACGCAAAGCTCAGGAGTACGTCGACACCCGGCTCGCCGCGGCCGGTGCACCGGTGGGCGGGACGGTGAAGAACTACATCGGCATGGGCATGGCCGCTCCCACGATTGCGGCCTTCGGCACCGACGAGCAGAAGCGAAAGTTCTTGCGTCCGCTGTTCACCGGTGAACAGATCTATTGCCAGTTGTTCAGCGAACCCGGTGCCGGATCGGATCTGGCCGGGGTGGCCACCCGCGCGGTCCGCGACGGCGACGACTGGATTGTCAACGGGCAGAAGGTTTGGACGTCGCAGGCGCAGAACGCCCAGATGGCCATCCTGGTTGCCCGCACCGACCCGACGGTGCCCAAACACGCTGGCCTGACTTACTTTCTGTGCGACGTGACCCAGCCCGGTGTCGAGATCCGGCCGCTGCGCCAGATCACCGGCGAGGCCGAGTTCAACGAGGTGTTCCTCACCGATGTCCGGGTGCCCGACGCGAATCGGCTCGGACCTGTGGGCGGTGGCTGGCGGGTCGCGACCACCACGCTGAACAACGAGCGGGTCGCGATCGGCTCTCGTTCCGGTGTGCCCCGCGAAAGCGGCCACATCGGCAAGGTCGCCCAGGCGTGGCGAAACGAGCCCGCACTGCGTAATCCCGCGATGCACGACGAGCTGATGCGACTGTGGGTCGAGGCGGAGGTGCTGCGGCTGGCCGGCGAACGGTTGGGGCAGCAGGCCAGCACCGGCCAGCCCGGGCCGGAGGGCGCCGGCATGAAGATCGCCTTTGCGACGCTGGCGCAGGCGATCTCGGGGTTCGAGATCGAAATGCACGGCGAGGCGGGACTGCAGTACGACGACTGGACCATGCGCAGACCCGAGACGGTCGACCTGATCGGTCGCGAACCCGGTTACCGGTATCTGCGCGCGCGGGGCAACTCGATCGAGGGTGGCACGTCAGAGATCTTGCGCAACACCATCTCCGAGCGAATTCTCGGCCTGCCCGGCGAACACCGCGTCGACAAGGATATCGCCTGGAAGGACTTGGCTCGATGAGCATCGGTGATCTGCTGTACGCCGATACCGAGGACGCCTTGCGGGACAGCGTCCGTCACCTGTTCGCCGACCGGTGTCCACCCGAGGTGGTGGCCCAGGCCTATGATCCAGCGCCACAGGACTTTTCCGACGTGTGGCGGCGACTGGCCGGTGACCTGGGGATAGCCGGCCTGCTAGTGCCCGAGTCGCTCGGCGGTGCGGGCGCCAGCGCGCGCGAGGCCGCCGTGGTGATGGAGGAGATCGGCCGCGCGGTCGCGCCGGTACCGTTTCTGTCCAGCGCGGTGCTCGCCACGGTTGCGCTGTCGCGTGCCGGTGAGACCGACACCCTGTCCGCGCTGGCTCAGGGGGAGCAGACCGCCACGCTGGTGGTGCCGCTGTCCATCGCTCCCGGCGATCCGATCGCCGGCGTGAGCACCGGCCCGGACGGCTTGACCGGGGCGGTCAGCAGCGTGGCGGGCGCCGCCGAGGCCGACGTGTTGGTGGTGCCGGTCGCGGGCGCCGACGGACTCGAGTTGCACACCGTCTCCAGGAGTGCGGCCGGGGTCGAGGTGTCCCCGCTGCTGGCTCTGGATATGACGAGACCCCTTGCGAATGTCCAGTTTTCGGCGGCGCCGTCAACGCCTGTGGGGCCGGCGGGCGAATCGTTGACCGCGGCGCTGGAGACCGGTGCCGCGCTGTTGGCCTCCGAGCAACTCGGGGTGGCGCAGTGGTGCTTCGAGACCACCCTGGCTTATGCCAAGCAGCGCAAGCAATTCGGCCGCGCGATCGGGTCCTACCAGGTGATCAAACACCGGTTGGCGGATCTGTGGTTCGAGGTCGGGTCGGCGACGGCCGCGGCGCGCCACGCCGCGGACGCCTGCGCTCGGGAAGATCCGGACGCCAGCATCGCCGCGGCGGTCGCGCAGGCCTACTGCAGTGGCATCGCGGTGCATGCGGCGCAGGAGTGCGTGCAACTGCACGGTGGCGTCGGCATGACGTGGGAGTATCCCGCACACCTGTACCTCAAGCGGGCCAAGAGCGATCAGTTGGCCTTCGGCACCGCCTACCGTCATCGGGCCCGGCTGGCCGCCCTGGTCGATCTGCCGGTCGCGTAATCGCCATGCGGGTGCTGTTGTCGACGTACGACACCCGCGGCGGTGTCGAACCACTGCTGGCAGTCGCGGTGCAGCTGCAGGCGCTCGGCGCCGAGGCCGTGGTGTGTGCGCCGCCCGACGACGAATTCGCCGAGCGGGCAGCCGCTTTCGGGATACCACTGGTGGGATTCGGTCCGCCGGTGCGCGCGATGACGACCGCCGCGGCGCAGTCGTCGGAGGCGGACGTGCGCGCGCATGTGCTGGGTCTGCTCGCCGCGCAGTTCGACACGGTCGCTGCCGCTGCGCAGGGCTGCGACGCGATAGTGGCGACCGCCCTGGTGTGGACGGCGGCCGGCGCACGCTCGGTGGCCGACAAACTCGGCATCCATTACGTCTACGGCAGCTATCACCCGACCCACCTGCCGTCGCCGTATCACCCGCCGCCGGAGTTCGTGGGCCGGGCAATGGGGACCAGCGAGATCGACAACCGGATGATGTGGAACCACAACGCCCACAACGCCACTATGTTGTTCGGTCCGACGCTCAACAGTCACCGGGCCGCGATCGGCCTCGCCCCGGTGGACGACGTGCGCGGCTACGCCTACACCAACCGCCCGTGGCTGGCGGCCGACCCGACCTTAGGCCCCTGGCAGCCGCTCGCGGACCTGCACGTCGTGCAAACCGGCGCCTGGGTGCTGCCCGACGCGCGTCCCCTGCCGGCCGAGCTGGAGGAGTTCCTGGACGCCGGCACGCCACCGGTGTACCTGGGCTTCGGCAGCATGCCGCTGTGGGGTTCCAAGGATGTCGTCCCGATGGCGATCGAGGCCATTCGCGCCCAGGGCAGGCGTGTGTTGCTTTCGCACGGCTGGGCCGAGCTGGTGCCGATCGACGACCGCGACGACTGCCTCGCCGTCGGTGAGGTCAACCAGCAAGCGCTGTTCGGGCGGGTGGCCGCCGTCGTGCACCACGGCGGCGCGGGCACGACGACGACGGCAGCGCGCGCCGGCGTGCCTCAGCTCGTGGTGCCGCAGGGGGCCGACCAGGTGTACTGGGCCTGCCGGGTGGCGGAGCTGGGCATCGGCACCGCCTGCGACGGTCCGACGCCGCCCCCGGGCTCGCTGCCGGCCGCGCTCGAGATGGTCCTGGCCGACGAAACCCGCGCCCGGGCGAACGCGGTGGCGGCCATGACCCGCGGCGACGGTGCGGCGGTGGCGGCGAAGTTGTTGCTCGACGCGGTGAGTCAGAACAGCCCTTAGCGCGGCAGCGCCGAGGCGAAGAGCTCGGCCATCGCTCGCCAATGCCGCTCGGCCGCGGCCTCGTCATAGGGGGCGTTGTCCGGGACCGCGAAGCCGTGAGCCGCGGCGTACCACTCGATGGTGTGGCGCACACCGGCAGCCGTCAGCGCCTTGTCGAGCTGTTCGGCATGGTCGGTGGTGAACGACGCATCGTTCTCGGCGCCGCCGACGTAGACCGTGGCGGTCATCTTCTCGGCCAGCAGATGTGGGCTGTCCGCGGTGTCCGACACCAGGCCGCCGCCGTGGAAGGACGCCGCGGCCGCGACGCGGTCGGGAATCCGGCCGGCCACCAGCAGCGAGATGCGCCCGCCCATGCAGTAGCCGCACACGCCGAAGCGCTCACCGGATACCTCGGGGCGGTCCGACAGGTAGTCGAAGAACGCGCGGCCGTCGCTGGTGATCTTGTCCGGCGTCAGGTTGCCGATCATCGAAAACAGGCGCTTGCGTTCCTGTTCGTCGCCGAACACGCTGGCCATGTCGAACGGGGCCCAGCCGGCGTTGCGGTAGTACACGTCCGGTAACAGCACCGTGTAACCGAATCCGGCCAGTTTGGCCGCCATCTGCTGGAAGGTGTCGCGCACGCCGCCGGCGTCGGGATACATGATCACGCCGGGGTGGGGGGCTTGGGTGTCTGGGCCCCCGGGGGTGAACAGGTGGACCGTGCAAGTCCCGTCGGCGGTGGTGATGGTGTCGGTGATGTTCGGCATGGCACCCGTTCTACTCCTGGGGTCTAGACGTAAGCTTTCCGCGTGCCGATCCCCACACCCTACGAGGACTTGCTGCGCCTGGTCCTCGAGACGGGTTCGGTCAAATCGGACCGCACCGGCACCGGAACCCGCAGCCTGTTCGGTCGGCAGTTGCGCTACGACCTCTCGGCCGGGTTCCCGCTGCTGACCACCAAGAAGGTCCACCTCAAATCGGTGATCTACGAGTTGCTGTGGTTCCTGCGCGGCGACTCCAACGTCGGTTGGCTACAGCAGCACGGCGTCACGATCTGGGACGAATGGGCTAGCGACACAGGCGATCTCGGACCCATCTACGGCGTGCAGTGGCGATCCTGGCCGACCCCGTCGGGTGAGCACATCGACCAGATCAGTGCCGCCCTGGAAATGCTGCGCACCGATCCGAACTCCCGGCGCAACATCGTTTCGGCCTGGAACGTCGGCGAAATCCCGCAGATGGCCCTGCCGCCGTGTCACGCGTTCTTCCAGTTCTACGTGGCCGGCGGGCGGCTGAGTTGCCAGCTTTACCAGCGCAGCGCGGACCTGTTCCTGGGTGTGCCGTTCAACATCGCCAGCTATGCGCTGCTGACCCACATGATGGCCGCCCAGGCCGGCTTGGGTGTCGGTGAGTTCGTCTGGACCGGCGGCGATTGCCACATCTATGACAACCACGTCGAGCAGGTGCGCACGCAGCTCAGTCGCGATCCACGGCCGTACCCGGAACTTGTTCTAGCCCAACGGGATTCGATCTTCGACTACACCTACGACGACATTGTGGTGCGCAACTACGATCCGCACCCGGCGATCAAAGCTCCCGTCGCTGTATGACTCGCGCCGACGACGATGCAAAGCGAAGCGATGAGGAGGAGTGGCGCGCTTGACCACCGTCGGCATGGTGTGGGCTCAGTCCACATCCGGTGTCATCGGCCGCAACGGCGACATCCCCTGGAACGTCCCCGAAGACCTGGCCCGCTTCAAGCAGGTGACCGTGGGCCACACCGTGGTGATGGGCCGGCTGACCTGGGACTCGTTGCCGGCCAGGGTGCGCCCGCTGCCCGGCCGCCGCAATATCGTGTTGTCCCGCCGCAGCGACTTCGTCGCCGAGGGAGCCGACGTGGTTGACTCCCTTTCCGGGGCCCTGACCGACCCCGAAGCCTGGGTGATCGGCGGTGCCGAGATCTATCGGCTCGCGCTGCCGCACGCCACCCGTTGTGAAGTCACCGAGATCGAGATCGACCTGATCCGCGAGGACGAGGACGCGATGGCGCCGGTGCTCGACGAGACATGGCTCGGCGAGACGGGGGAATGGCAGGTCAGCCGCTCTGGGCTGCGGTATCGGTTTCACAGCTATCGTCGGTCCTGACCGCTCGCCTCGGCGCTAGGCGGTGTACGGAATTTCCAGGGAGGGGAAATTGGCAGTGATCACCGAACCCACAACGGCGTTTGCCCGCAAGTGGATGGGCTATGACTCGGCCGCGGTCGATGCGCACATCGAGATGTTGACCACCAAGCAGAATCTGCTGTTCAACGACGTCGAGAGCCTGCGGGCCCGGTTGAAGGACTCCGGCGAGGAAGCGGCCGCGCTGCGCAAGGAGGTCGCGGCGCTCACCGACACCTCGCCCGCGCCGCACGCGATGCAACAGCGAATGGCAAAGATGCTGAGCCGCGCCGTCGAGGAGATTTCCGAGATGCAGGCCGAGGCACGAGCCGAGGCGGAGGCGCTGATCAGCGCGGCCGAAGCGGAAATCGAGGCCGAGCAACGAAAGCACCGCGAGGTGTTGGCGGATTTTGCCGCGCAGCAAAAGGCCATGGAAGCCGAATACCGCGAAACCAGGGAAACGCTCGAGGCCGAACTGGCCGGCATGCGCGACGATGCCCACAAGGCGCGTGAGCAGCTGCTTGCCGACGCCAAGGAGCGAATCGACCGCGATCGTGAGCAGGCGCGGCGCGCGGTGAACGCCGCGACCGACCGGCGGATCAAGGTGCTGGAACAACTGATGGGCGTCTACCGCGACCTGGAATCGGTTCCGGCGGCACTCGAGGCGGCATACCACGAACAGAAGAATCCGCCGGACAGCACCGGCGCGGCGGACGAGAAGGTCAGCACGGGGTGAGCCTTCGCTGAAGGTGACCGGTCGACCGGTATTCTCGGCGCGTGTCGATCAGGAGGCTGACCGCCGCGCAGGCACGGCGGATAGCCGTTGCGGCCCAAGGGTTTACCGAGCCGCGACCCGGCGGCGCGATCACCCGCGCTCACCTGCGTCGGCTGATCTCGAGAATCCAAGTGCTGCAACTGGATTCAGTCTCCGTGGCGGTGCGCGCCCACTACGCGCCGGTGTTCAGCCGGCTCGGCCCCTACGATCGCGACGTGCTCGACGGTGCCGCCTGGGGGCCGCGCTCGTCGCGGTTGCTCGCCGAGTACTGGGCGCACGAGGCCGCGCTGATGGCCGTCGAGGACTGGCCGCTGCTGCGCTGGCGGATGCGCCACTACCGGCACGGCCGGTGGGGTACCCACATCGTCAAGGCGAACCCGGAGCTCGCCGACAAGATCGTCGAGGCGGTCACCGAACTCGGGCCCAGCACCGCCGGACAGATCGAGGCTCATCTCGAGGCGGAAACAGCTGGCCCGCGGGGAAGTTGGTGGGGCACTCGCAGCGACACCAAGTGGGTAGCCGAGGCGCTGTTCGCCTCCGGGGTGCTCACCACGGCCACCCGGGTCGGGTTCGCCCGCCACTACGACCTGGTGGAACGGGTGCTGCCGGCCAGTGTGCTGGCCCGCGAGGTCGACGACGCCGAAGCCATCCGCGAGCTCAGCCTGCGCGCGGCGACCGCGCTGGGCGTGGCCACCGAGGCCGACATCCGCGACTACTTCCGGCTGTCCGCGCAGCAGGTCAAACCGGCGATCGCCGAGCTGGCCGCGGCCGGCGAGGTCGAGCGGGTCGAGGTCGACGGCTGGTCCGCGCCCGCATATCTGCACGCCGGCCGCGCCGTGCCCCGACAGGATCGCGGCACCGCGCTGCTGTGCCCGTTCGACCCGTTGATCTTCTTCCGGCCCCGGGTCCAGCGGCTGTTCAATTTCCACTACCGCATCGAGATCTACACCCCGGCAGCCAAGCGGAAGTACGGCTATTACGTGTGGCCGCTGCTGGTGGACGGTCAGCTGATGGCGCGGGTGGACCTCAAGGCCGATCGCACCGCCGACACGCTGCGGGTGGTGGGGGCGTTCGGCGAGCCCTCCGAAGCCGATCGAGCCCCGCGCGCCCGGGTGGCCGCCGCACTGGCCGGCGAGCTGGAGTCGATGGCGTCATGGCTTGGCCTGGGCGGGATTACGGTCTCGAGCCGCGGCGACTTGGCCACGGAACTGCGCAAGCGGATCAGCTGATGACGTCGTCCAAGGAGCTCAGAGCAACGCTGTGGAAAGCGGCTGACAAGTTGCGCGGATCCCTGTCGTCCGGTCAGTACAAGGACGTTGTGCTCGGGCTGGTGTTTTTGAAGTACATCTCCGCGTCGCACTGGAATACCTTGGTGGACAACGCGAAATCCCCTGGCATCGGTCGGGTCGCCGACAACGCGATGGGCGCGGTGATGGCGGCAAACCCGGCCCTGGCCGGACTGTTGCCGCGGATCTATGAGGACCTCGACCAGCGCCGGCTCGGCGAGCTGGTCGAGCTGTTGGAGAACGCGCGGTTGGTTGGCCCGGGCCCTCGGGACCTGATGGGGGAGGTCTACGAGTACTTCCTGGGCAATTTCGCGCGAGCAGAAGGGAAACGGGGTGGTGAGTTCTTCACCCCGCCCAGCGTGGTGCGGCTGATCGTGCAGGTGCTGGAACCGGTGCGCGGGCGGGTGTACGACCCGTGCTGCGGCTCCGGCGGCATGTTCGTGCAGACCGAGAATTTCATCGCCGCCCGCGACGGCGACCCCAACGACGTCCGCATCTACGGTCAGGAGGGCGTCGAGCAGACCTGGCGAATCGCGAAGTTGAACCTCGCTATTCACGGCATCGACAACGCGGGCCTGGCCCACGGTGACACGTTCGTCGAAGACCTGCACTGCGGCGTGCGCATGGACTACGTGATGGCCAATCCGCCGTTCAACATCAAGGATTGGGCCCGCGACGAGCACGATCCGCGCTGGCGCTTCGGTGTTCCCGCGGCCGGCAACGCCAACTTCGCCTGGATTCAGCACATCCTGGCCAAGTTGGCGCCGGGGGGTCAGGCCGGGGTGGTGATGGCAAACGGCTCGATGTCGTCGAATGTGGCCGGGGAGGGCGACATTCGCGCGCGGATCGTCGACGCCGACCTGGTGTCCTGCATGATCGCACTGCCCGCTCAGTTGTTTCGCAGCACCGGAATACCGGTGTGCCTGTGGTTCTTTGCGATGGATAAAGGTGATCGGTCGGGGCAGGTGCTGTTCATCGACGCGCGCGGGCTCGGCTATCTCGTCGATCGGGCGGAACGCGCGCTGACCGACGACGAGGTCGTCCGGATTAGCGGCACCTACCACGCCTGGTGCGGGTCGTCGTCGGCGAAAGATGTTGTATACGACGATATTCCGGGATTTTGCAAATCCGCTTCGCTGGAAGACATCGCCGCCGCCGGTTACCTGCTGACACCGGGGCGCTACGTCGGTACACCGGCGACCGCCGAGGACGCGGAGCCGCCCGACGAGAAGATCGCCCGGCTGACCCGGGACCTATTGGTGGCGCTGGATGAATCCGCGCGAATGGAAATGGTGCTGCGAGAACAGGTGCGTCGCCTGTGCTGAACGCGACGCTGGGCGAGTATCTCGACTTCCGCTCCGGAAGCGGCGCGCCGGCCCGGGTGCCCGGCGGGCGGTTTCCCGTCTACGGTGCCAACGGCGCGATCGGGTACGCGGCGCAGTCCAACGCGAGTGGCCCACTGATCGTGCTCGGTCGCGTCGGGTCGTATTGCGGCAGTGTGCGTTACTGCGACTCCGATGCGTGGGTCACCGACAACGCGCTGGTGTGCCGGGCCAAAGAGCCTGCCGAGACCCGCTACTGGTATTACGCGTTACAGACCTGCCGGCTCGGCGATCATCGGGCCGGGTCGGGCCAGCCCCTGCTCAATCAGGCGATTCTGCGCGACGTTTCGGTGCGGACCGTTCCCGGACGCCAACGCCAGCGGATCGCCGCACTACTCGGCGCCTTCGACGACAAAGTGGCGTCCAACGAACGCGTGATCAACGCCGCCGAGCGGCTGATGCTGGGCCTTGTCGAGCCGATCGGTGACCACATACCGCTGTCGAAACTGGCGCAACTATCCACGGTCGTTCGCAAACCGCGTCAATTCGACGGCTTCGTAGCGCATTTCAGTCTTCCGGCGTTCGACGACGGCGCCACTGCACGGCGCGTCGAGCGGGCGACGGTGAAAAGCGACAAGTTCGTGTTGTCGCAACCGTGCGTGTTGTTCGCCAAGCTCAACCCGCGGATTCCGCGTATCTGGAATGTCGTGCAGTTGCCTTGCGAAATGGCGTTGGCGAGTATGGAATTCGCCGTGCTCACTCCCGACGGCGTCGATACCTCGGCGCTGTGGGCCGCGGTGGGGCAACCCGACGTCTCGCATCGACTGCAGCAACAGGCCGCCGGAACCTCGCCCAGTCACCAACGCATCCAGCCGCGAGACCTGACCGATGTCGAGGTGCGCGACGTTCGGCGCCTGAGCGCCGATGCGGCACAGACGATCACCGCTGCGGGCGCGCTGTGCCATGCGCGACGTGCCGAGTCGGCAAGGCTGGAAGCATTTCGTGATGCGTTGCTGCCGTTGCTGATAACGGGGGTAATAAAACCAGAAGTCAATGCCCACGCAACTCACAGGTTGTCGACATAAATCGCCCTTACGCTGGAATACATCACTGACGTCGCCTCGTCGGGAGGGGACACGTGGTCGTTCCGAGAGGAGGGGCAGATGTCGAGTTGCATCGCACGCCAAGGGGGCGGCGGCGCCGGGGGCCGCGTTCTCGGCGGTGGCGGGAGCGGTGGGTGGTTATAGCAACCTGCTGGCGGAGAGATCGCCTGCATCGCATAGCCTTTGGCACTACGGAAGTCAATCAACTCGCATGTCACCCACGCCGGAGAGTTGCGAAGCGATCCCGTGGGCAATTAATCATGCAGCGGAAATAGCCGTGCGCTGCAGGCGATCTCACACATGCCAGGGGCGGCGTGTGAACTTTCGCATTGATGCGCGCCAGGTCGCTCCGAAGAATCGGGTCCTGGTTGTGGCAATCGTGGCTTCGATGGTCACCTTTCTCGACGGCAACATCATCAACTTGGCCCTGCCCGCCACAGCGCACGAACTCGGCGGGGGCTTGACGCTGCAGCAGTGGATTGTCGACGGCTATTTGCTGGCGCTCGCGGTGGCGATTCTGCCGGGCGGCTCTCTTTCCGATTTGTTCGGGCGACTGCCGATGCTGCGCGTCGGCTTGGTGACTTTCGCGCTGGGTACGGCCCTGGCGGTCGTTGCCGCGTGGCCGGCGATGCTGATCGTCGCTCGGCTTGTCCAAGGTCTGGGCGGTGCGTTGCTGGTCCCGGGTTCGCTAGCCCTGATCAATTCCACCTTCGACCGCACCGAACGTCCCGCCGCCATCGGAGCGTGGACCGCCTGGACCAGCACGATCTTCGCGCTGGGCCCGGTGCTCGGAGGACTGGCCGTCGACTACCTCGGCTGGCGGTGGATTTACTTCCTGCTGATGGTGCCCGCCATCGTTGCGTTCGCGCTGACATACTGGCTGCGCCCGACACCGCGTCCCGTCGAACGCGCCCGCGTTGACTTCGCCGGTGCTGCGTTGACCGCGATCGGGCTCGGCGCCATCGTGTACGCGCTCATCGAGTCCAATCGGGGCGGCTGGAGCAACCCCTTGGTCGCGACCCTATTAGCGGTGGGTGTCGCGGCGCTGCTCGCGTTTGTGGCCTGGGAGCGTCGCGCCCCGCAACCGATGGTGCCGCTGAAACTATTCGCCATGCGCAACTTCGCCGGGGCCAATCTGGCGACCGCATTCATTTACGGCGGCCTGACGCTGGGTTCCATCGCCATGGCGCTATATCTACAAGAGGTTGCGGGTTATTCAGCCCTGCTGGCGGGTCTGATCACTCTGCCCACTCCCGTTGCGTCGATGCTGTTCGCCCGCCGGGTGGGCAACGCCGCTGCGCGTGTCGGCCCGCGGATCTTCCTGACCGGTGGCCCGGTGTTGGCCGCGATCGGACTGCTGACGATCTGCCCTTCCGGTCATCATTTCGATTTCCTCACAAACCTGCTGCCGGGCCGGCTGATGCTGGCTGCCGGGTTGGTCCTCACCATCACGCCGCTGAGCTCGGTCATCTTGGTTTCGGTTGAGCCCGTCCACAGCGGAATCGCGGCAGCGATCCAAAACGCGGTAGGTCGGACTTCCGCGTTGACCGCCGTGGCGTGCCTGGGGGTAATCACCGCAGGCCCACTGAACAACGCCGGTTTCACCCGGCTACTGGAGGTTTCGGCATTGCTGTATCTCGCGGGCGCCGTCGTCGCTGCGATGGCCGTCGCCAACCCGGCAGTGCCCGCTGAACCGATCACCGAGAAGCTGCCCCTCGGGGACACCGCGGGCGAAACGCCCACGCCCGTCTGGCCGACCGCACCCGAACCGCAGCGGCCGCCGCGGCTTCGGGTCGGGCACGCGATGAAAAGAACGCTCGGCCCGATGCCCCTGCGAGCGCATCTGCGCCACGTCACGCGGTATGCCGAACCCTCCGACGAGCTGTCCTGAGCCTTCGCGTTTGGCGGTTCCCCCGGCGCGGCGCGCGTGCCGCCGGGCTAGGGTGAGCGCCGTGGCCGAGACCGCGCCGCTGCGCGTGCAACTGATCGCCAAGACCGAGTTCTTGGCGCCGCCCGACGTGCCGTGGACCACCGACGCCGACGGCGGGTCCGCGCTGGTCGAGTTCGCCGGGCGCGCCTGCTACCAGAGCTGGTCGAAACCCAACCCCAAGACCGCCACCAATGCCGGTTACATCAAACACATCATCGACGTCGGCCACTTTTCGGTGCTCGAGCACGCGACGGTGTCGTTCTACATCACCGGCATCTCGCGGTCGTGCACGCACGAACTGATCCGGCACCGCCATTTCTCCTACTCGCAGCTTTCGCAGCGCTATGTCCCGGAGACGGAGTCGCAGATCGTGGTGCCGCCGGGCATGGAAGACGACCCCGAACTGCGCGAGATCCTGGCCGCGGCCGCTGACGCCAGCCGCGCCACCTACACCGAGCTGCTGGCCAAGCTCGAGGCCAAGTTCGCGGATCAGCCCAATGCGGTGCTGCGCCGCAAGCAAGCGCGCCAGGCGGCCCGCGCGGTGCTGCCGAACGCCACCGAAACCCGCATCGTCGTGACCGGGAATTACCGCGCCTGGCGGCACTTCGTCGCCATGCGTGCCAGCGAGCATGCCGACGTGGAGATCCGGCGGCTGGCCATCGAATGCCTGCGTCAGCTCATCGACGTCGCGCCGGCGGTGTTCGCCGATTTCGAGATCTCCACCCTGGCCGATGGCACCGAGGTCGCAACCAGTCCGCTGGCCACCGAAGCCTGAGCCGACTGCGCCGGCTCGCGCACCGAAGCCTGAGCCGCGCGGCGGCGAAATCGGGTTGGCACCGCCAGGTAATCTTGGACCCGTGAGTTCTGTCGGATTCGATGCCCCCGCGCGTCTGGGAACCTTGCTGACCGCAATGGTGACGCCGTTCGGCCCCGACGGTTCCCTCGACACCGCCGCGGCGGCGCGCGTGGCAAACCACCTGGTGGACGCCGGTTGCGACGGGTTGGTCGTCTCGGGAACCACTGGTGAATCGCCCACCACCACCGACGACGAGAAGCTCGAACTGCTGCGCGTGGTCCTCGAAGCCGTGGGAGACCGGGCGCGTGTCATCGCCGGGGCGGGCACCTACGACACCGCGCACAGCATCAAGCTGGCCAAGGCCAGCGCGGCCGAGGGCGCACACGGACTGCTGGTGGTCACGCCGTACTACTCGCGGCCGCCGCAGCGCGGGCTGATCGCGCACTTCACCGCCGTCGCCGACGCCACGGACCTGCCGGTGCTGCTGTATGACATCCCGCCGCGGTCGGTGGTCCCGATCGAACCCGACACGATCCGCGTGCTGGCGTCACACCCGAACATCGTCGGGATCAAGGACGCCAAAGCCGATCTGCACAGCGGCGGCCAGATCATCGCCGAAACCGGGTTGGCCTACTACTCCGGAGACGACGCGCTCAACCTGCCCTGGCTGGCGATGGGCGCGACGGGCTTCATCAGCGTGATTTCTCACCTCGCCCCGAGCCAGCTTCGGGAGTTGTTGTCCGCCTTCGGTTCCGGAGACATCGCGACTGCCCGCAAGATCAACGTCGCGGTAGCGCCGCTGTGCAACGCGATGAGCCGCCTGGGCGGAGTGACGCTGTCCAAGGCGGGTCTGCGCCTGCAGGGCATCGACGTCGGCGATCCCCGGTTGCCGCAGGTGCCCGCGACGCCCGAGCAGATCGACGCGCTGGCCGCCGACATGCGTGCGGCCTCGGTACTTCGGTGACCCAAGGGGTGGCTTAGAAAGTGGATGTAGACCTCAGCCCGCCAGGTCCGTTGACCACAGGTGGGTTGCGGGTGACCGCGCTCGGGGGCATCGGCGAAATCGGGCGCAACATGACGGTTTTCGAGCATCTGGGCCGGCTGCTGATCATCGACTGCGGGGTGATGTTTCCCACCCACGACGAGCCCGGCGTCGACCTGATCCTGCCCGACCTGCGCCACATCGAAGACCGGCTCGACGACATCGAGGCGCTGGTCCTGACCCATGCGCACGAGGACCACATCGGGGCGATCCCATTCCTGCTGCGGCTGCGGCCCGACATCCCGGTCGTCGGCTCCAAGTTCACCCTGGCGATGGTGGCCGCGAAGTGCCGCGAGCATCGGATCAAGCCGGTGTTCGTCGAAGTCAAAGAGGGACAGAGCAGCCGCCATGGCGTGTTCGAGTGCGAATACTTCGCGGTCAATCACTCCATCCCGGACGCACTGGCCATCGCGGTGTACACCGGCGCGGGAACGGTTCTGCACACCGGCGACATCAAGCTCGACCAACTGCCGCTGGACGGCCGGCCCACCGACCTCCCCGGCATGTCGCGGCTCGGCGGCGCCGGTGTGGATCTGTTCCTGTGTGACTCGACCAACTCCGAGATCCCCGGGGTCGGGCCGTCGGAGAGCGAGGTGGGCCCGACGCTGCACCGCCTGATCCGCGGCGCCGAAGGCCGCGTGATCGTGGCTTGCTTCGCCTCCAATGTCGACCGAGTGCAGCAGATCATCGATGCCGCAGTGGCTTTGGGCCGGCGAGTGTCGTTCGTCGGGCGCTCGATGGTGCGCAACATGAGCATCGCCCGGGACCTGGGGTTCCTGCGGGTCGACGACTCCGACCTGATCGACATCGGGGCGGCCGAGATGATGGCGCCGGAGCGGGTGGTGCTGATCACCACGGGCACCCAGGGTGAGCCGATGGCCGCGTTGTCCCGGATGTCGCGCGGCGAGCATCGCAGTATCACCCTGACCGCGGGGGATCTGGTCGTGCTGTCGTCGTCGCTGATCCCGGGCAACGAGGAGGCCGTTTACGGCGTGATCGACGCGCTGGCCAAGGTCGGTGCCCGAGTGGTCACCAACGCCCAAGCCCGGGTGCATGTTTCGGGCCATGCCTACGCCGGCGAATTGCTCTTCCTCTACAACGGGGTGCGGCCCCGCAATGTGATGCCCGTGCACGGCACCTGGCGCATGTTGCGCGCCAACGCCAAGCTGGCCGCCTCCACCGGGGTGCCGGAGGAGTCAATCCTGTTGGCCGAGAACGGTGTGAGCGTCGATCTGGTCGGCGGGAGGGCGTCGATCGCCGGTGCGGTGCCGGTCGGCAAGATGTTTGTCGACGGGCTGATCACCGGCGACGTCGGCGACATCACTCTGGGCGAGCGGCTGATTCTGTCCGAGGGCTTCGTCGCGGTGACTGTGGTGGTGACCCGCGGCACCGGGCGACCGGTGACGACGCCGCACCTGCACTCACGCGGATTCTCCGAGGATCCCAAGGCGCTCGAGCCCGCGGTGCGCAAGGTGACCGAAGAACTCGAAGCGCTGGTCGCCGACAACGTCACCGACCCGATCCGGATCGCGCAAGGCGTACGGCGCGCCGTCGGCAAGTGGGTGGGCGAAACCTATCGCCGCCAGCCGATGATCGTTCCGACCGTCATCGAAGTGTGACGCCGTTTCGCGAAATATATTTTGGCGCAGTACTTTTCGGTGCCTGGTCAGCCTGTTCAGGTCAAGCCCAAAATGCTGTTCAGCGAGCCGGTAACTTCGGCGAGTGACGCGACCAGGCGCTCGTCGTCGGCGTCGCCGGCCGCGGTGGCGGCGGCCTCTGCTCTGTGCAGCGCGTCGTTGATGCGCTGCTCGACGGCCTCGGAGCCCAGCCTGAGCAGTCCCGGCTCGATGGTGAGGCCGGTCAATACCAGGTGCCTGTCCACGGTCACTTCGACGGTTTGGGTTTCGTCGCTGACCGTAACGGTAGCGGTGTTCGTTCGATGGATATGGTCGTCGATGATCGACTGAAATTGCTGGGCTTGCGCCAGCGCCTCGGCGACCTGCGGGTGTATTTGGGCGGTCATCAGCGCCGTCCTTCCCTTGTCAGGAACAGTATTTTTGGGGGCTGAACTGGTGATGTTTTCGGTCCAGTATCTCCTCAAGTTTAAAGCGAATTACCCGCCACGAATGCATTTGTTTAGGCAGTGTTTTTTGAGTGAATCCAATTTTCATATGCCATTAGTGCGCAAAAAATTGGTGCGCGGATGGCGTCAAATGCCGTGTTACGTTGCGTATGCGCAACTGTTGCCTAGGTGCAACGTTCGAACGAAGGGAATCTCCGATGTCTATCTTTGCTTCTGCCGCCAGGTGCATCGCCAGCCTGGCCAACCTGGGTCAGCAGGGCGCCGGCCTGGGCCTCGATTTCAGTGGCTGGAGCGGCTCAACGCCGGGCGCTGAAGGCTACGCGACGACAGCCACCAACACCGCGGCCGACCTTGGGTCGATCGGGGCCGCCATCGGCGGCAAGATGATGTCTCGGTCCATCAAGAACATGTCTCAGGCTGAACTGATCCAGCTGCAGAACCGGATGGGCGGACAAAAGGGCGTCAACGACTTCGCCAAAGCGGCCAGCATCATCTCCTGGACCATCACCACCGTCCAGCTTTTGCAGCTGACGACCGGATTCGGGACGCCGTATGACGGCGCTGCCCTGCAAACCGGTTCGCAACAATTCACTTCGCTCGCCGGGCAGCTGAAGTCCGCACTTCCCGACACCGAGTGGCAGGGCGATGCGTCGCAAGCCTATGCCGACCTGGACGCGGCGCTGCAGACAGCGGCGCAGCAAATGGCCGACCTGGACACCCAGCTGGCGGCTCTGGTGAAAAACCAGGGCGAGTGGGTCACCCATATGCAATTGGCTTTCAGCATATTGAACGGTCTGCTCACCACGGCCCTGATCATCGAGTTGATTCTCACGATGGCGGTGCCGGCGCCGGTCGGGCCCGCCGTGGCGAAGATCTTCGCGATCACGGTTGCGAGTTTGGGGATTGCGGCCGCCGTGAGCTTCCTGGGGACGTTGCTCGGCTATTCGATCGAGAACGGCAAAAAGGCCGATGCCTTGGCCGAGCGCTACGCGGCGCTGGTCGCGGGAATCGTTCAAAACAATACGGTGGCTCAGGCACAGGTGGCCGTCGCCCGCCAGTCCAACTCGGCGATGTCGAACTTCGAGACCATCTCGGCCAATCTGTCCGCAAATTCCGTCTTCGCCGGCGCGCCGGGAGTCGCACCGCCGGTGGCCAACGATCGCCCGGAGCGGCGCCTGCGGCAAGACGCCGCGGCACCGGCTGCGCCCACGACACCGGCGGCGCCCGCGGCACCGGCTTATGCGCCTACCGGCACCATGCCCACGCTGGTTCAGGCCGCCGCAATGTCCGGCACGAACCTGTCCGGCCGGGTGTCCCAGCCTGAAAGCCTGGTCAACCAGGCCAAGGCGCAGGTGCGCAGCCTCGCCCAAGAAGACCCGCACGAAGAGGCCGCTGCACCCGTCAACGAGGTCCGCGCCGACGACGGTGCGGGTGGCTATGGGACCGAGCGCGCACCGATCGGGGCGGCGCCGGCGGCCGCCGCACCGGCGGAGGTGCCGAGCCCATTCCAGCGCAGCGTGTAATTCGTTGCGGACCAATGTGATTCAGCAGTATTCAAGGAGAAGTAACCATGACTGATCTAGCCGTCACACCAGAACACCTCGACAATTTGGCGACCAAGCAAGACCAGGCCAGTACTCAGGCCAAGACCGCGGGGTCTGCGGGCTCCAATGTAGAAGTCGCCGTATGGGTCACCCACGGCGTCATCAGCGGGACATCCAACGTGGCCTTCACCAAAGCCGCCGCCGCGCGCAAGAAGACGGCCGACGCGA
This sequence comes from Mycobacterium sp. NGS40, assembly GCF_059812735.1. Lineage (NCBI taxonomy): Bacteria > Bacillati > Actinomycetota > Actinomycetes > Mycobacteriales > Mycobacteriaceae > Mycobacterium > Mycobacterium sp. NGS40. The sequence continues at coordinate 38,997 of NZ_JCALDG010000017.1, read as the reverse complement.
TGAGCAAGGCGTCGACCGGGCTCGCCGGCAAGCTGCGCACCGCGAAGGCCGTTTACGGAAGCGCCGACGACGAAGCGGGCAAGAGCATCGACCGACAGCTCCTGGATCGCTGATCACGTCGAAGCGCAGTGGGACATTTCCGTAGCAAGGAGACTCGTGCTTGTCGGCGGAAAACGTTGCGGCAGAGATGGTCTGGTTAGTTCAGCCCGAAACTGTTCTTGAGCGAGCCGGCTATTGCGGCCAGTGATTCGACGAAACGCTCGCCGTCGGCGGCGTCGGCCGCGGTCGCCGCGGCCACGGCATTGCACAGCGCCTCGTTCACGCGCTGCTGGACCGTCTCGGCGCCGAGCCTGAGCAGGCCTTCTTCGATGTAGAGTCCGGATAGCCAACGATGTCCGTCCAGCGTTACCTCGACGCTCTTGGCTTCGTCGGTGGCGGTAACGCTATTCGTGGCCGTTCGATGCACCTGGTTGTCGAGGGCCGACTGAAACTGGTGGGCCTGCCGCAGCGCATCGGCGACCTCGGGGTGCACATCGTCGGTCATGGTGTCCTTACTGGCTTGGTCTCCGGTCGCTCCGCAGTGTAGATCGGCTCGTCCGCTGCCTGCAGGTGTTTCCGGCCACCCGAGACTGTGGCCCGAGTTCTGGTGCACGCCTTGCAAAGAGCCAGTTAACTGTTTGCTATTCGGACACGACATCGCGGGGCTCGGGTTAGGTTGTTCGGCAAAACTCGGCGGCGCGGGGCACCGAGGGTGAACGTAGGGGGAACCAACACCGATGTCCGTGTTCTCGGCAGTCGCGCAGGTCCTCGCCAATCTGGGCTCGGTGGGCGGACAGGCCGCAACCCTCGGCCTGGATTCCACCGGTTGGAGCAACCCGACACCGAGCACGATGGCGAAGGCCGCGACGGGTACCGGCATTGCTGCGACCGGTCTCGGGGTGGTGGTCGTTCCCGCCGCAGATGGGTTCGTGGGCAAGGTCTTTCAACATTCGTCCCATCTCGGGCGCGAGGCGATGATGGCCAAGATGGGCGGGTCGGCGGGAGCAGCGCGGTATGCACAGGGGATGAGCATCATCTCGTGGACGATCACCATCGTGGAACTTCTTTCGCTGACGACCGGATTCGGATATCCCTACGAGGGAAACAGCGTCGAAAGCGGGTCGGAAGAATTCCAGGCACTCGCCACCGAACTGCAGTCCGCCCTCCCCGGTGCCGACTGGACAGGCGCGGCTTCCGAAGCCTATGCCGAGGTCAACAGGAATCTGGCGGACATCGCAGCGAAGCTGGCCCAGCTTGATCTCGAGTTGGCGGCCCTGACCAAGGAGCATGCCGAACTGGTCGCCCAAATGCGGTTGGCCTTCGGTGCATTGAAAGCCACCCTGCTCGGTGCTCTGGTCACCGAACTGGCCATCACCATGTTGGTGCCTGCGCCGGTCGGCCCCTCGTTGGCGATGGCGTTCGCGATTTCAGTTGCGGTGGCTGCCATTGCGGCCTCGCTCGGTTTCCTGTCCACCGTGCTCGGCTATTCGGTGCAGCGCGCCCAAGGCGCGAACGCTTTGGCCAACAGATATGCGGAGCTGGCCCCTACGCCGCTCAGTCAGCGTTCGGCCCCGCCGACGCCGATTCCACAGTCCAAATCGTCCACCGTACCGCACTTCAATCCGGCAGGCGGGCAAGGTGTTTCGGCCGTCGGCGGTCATCCGGTGACCGCTTCGGATGCGGGCCGGGGGGAAGGGCGACACGTGGCTCAGCAGGGTGTGGCTGCCACGGTCGGCATCGCGACGCCTGCCACGCCGAAGGCGCGCGAGCACGGCGCACCGGCTGCGGCGACGGCCACCATGCCCACTCTGGTTCAGCTGGCTTCGAGGTCGGGGTCGGCCGCGTCGGTGGCCAGCCAGCTGACTCCCCACGCGGAGCTGTTCAGCCGCGCCAGGGCACAGCTTCTCGCTCAGCCTGCCCAGCAGAGCAAGAGTCGACCGGGCGAAGCGGCTCTGGGCCCGGACGGAGCACGTGCCGGTGAGGCAAGCGAGAACCTGCCCGCTCTGGTCCTAGGGAACCTTGATGCGTACGTCGCTGCCGGGTTTGTCGGGCCGGTGTCAAGCGTGGCCGCCAAGACCGGGTGAAGCGGAGCCGAGTCGTTGCCGCTGATAGACAGAGAATCAAAGGAGTGAGCCCATGGACAAGAAGCTGGACGCCACACCACAACACATCGTCGCGCTGGCGACCGCCCAGGAATCCGCGGCAGCCCAGGCGCTGAGGGCGGGAGCTACGGGCTCCAATCTGCGGGACGCGGTATGGGTCACCCACGGCGTCATCAGCGGGGCGTCCAATGTCGCCTTCACCAAAGCTTCGGCCGCCCGCGCTAAGACGGCGGAAGCCGTCAGCAAGACCGCGGCTGCGCTCGCCCAGAAGTTGCAGACCGCCAAGAACGCTTACCAAAACACCGACGAGGCCATGAGCAACAGCCTCGCGGCGCAGTTTGCGGAATATCGGTACCGCTGACGTTTCCGCACGGGTGCTCATTGCGCTGGCAGCGCAGCGATTTCAGGAAGAAGGGGCCATGCCGCAGTACGACGACCAAGATCCGCTGGCCGCATTGGATTTCGTCGAAGACAAGCCCGCCTCGGACGCGGAGTCAGACGAGCTGGCCTTTCTGGATTATCCGGCTCACGCAAGCCACGACGACGTTGTCGAGCAGTCCGATGCTGCGCTGGACACGTACGTGCCCGAGCCAACCGGCCCCGGGCCCGACGACACCGAAACCGCGCTGGACGCCGTCGCCCCGCTACCGACCGCGCAAGCCGGCCAGGGCGCTGTCGGCATGTACACGGTGATCAACCCCCCGGAGACCGTGTCCGTATCGGCACTGCTGGACGGCACAACGGGGCGTGTCGCGCTTTCGGCGAAGGTGACGAGCATGAGTGAAGCCGAGCTCGCCGAGGAGATACTCATCATTGCCGACCTGGCGCGCCGACAGGCGCTGGCGGGCCAGCAGGCGTACTTGTTGGGCGGGGACTCCCTGGCGGAAACCATGCGCGAATTGGGGTCAGACGGCTCCGAGGTGGTACGGGAGTTCATGGAGAACGGCCTCGGCCTGACGACGCAGGATCAGGCGGACGCGGCTCGCGCGGAAGTGTTCGCTGCCCGCTACGGCCGTAACAAATGAGTTAGACCTTCTCGGCGTAGGCCGACCATTCCAGTTGTGACGCTTTGAGTTTGCGACCGGTGGGTGCGACGTAACGCGCGACCAGTTCGTCCGGCCCGGCCTGCTCGACCAGCCGCCAGCCGTATTCGCCGATGAAGTCGGCGACCTCGTCGGGCTCCAAGCCGAAATGCCACAGCTGTTTGCGCTGGCGCACGGTGCGGTACAACGTGCGGGTGCCGTAGCGGTTCGTCCCGTCGATGAAGTCGCGGCGGACGTAGGTGAACACCAGCCGGCTGCCCGAAGCCGCGGCCCGCAGTCCGTCCAGCGTTCGACGCACCCCCTCCTCGGTGAGGTACTGCGTCACGCCTTCACAGACGAAGAAGGCCCGGTAGTCGGTGCGATAGCCGTGCTCGGCCAGGGCGGTGAGCAGGTCGTCGCGCTCAAAATCCAAGGCCACCAAGCGAACCGAGAGCGGCGGACCGCCCAGCACCCGCCGCAGTGTCTTGGCCTTGCGGGCGATGTTGACCGGCAGGTCCACTTCGAAGACCGGCATCCGGACCCGCCGGTTCAGCAGGTAGGCGCGGGTGTCCAGTCCGGCGCCGAGGATGACCACCGCATCGATGTCGTCGAGGGCCTCGGTGATCTTGTCGGCGATGAATCGCTTGCGGCAGGCCAGGTTTGCCCACAATCCGGGCCCGCTGTATTCGGATGCACGAATCATCAGGCGGCGGATCGGCGTCGCCCGGGTCGTGGCGACCAGCCAGCGCAATGGAGCCGGCAGGAACAGATCCGCGAGGTCGTCGTCGACCAACCGGCGCCCGACCGGTTCGTTCTGCTCGACGGCGGCCAGCACCATGGGGCCGAAAGCGGTCTGCGCAGCGGGGTTTCGCGCCATGTCGGCTACTTGTTCAAGAAGCCCGCGTCGACCGGCAACGTCACGCCGGTGATGTAGCGCGCCTGGTCGGACACCAGCCAGGCCACCGCGTTGGCGATGTCCTCGGCGTCCAGCGTCTCCACCGGCATGGCGTTTCCCATCGCCGCGGGCGCGTCGGTCGCGGCGGCCATCTTGGCCAGCCATTCCCGGGTGAACTCGTTGTTGATCATCGGCGTCTCCACACCGGAGGGGTGAATCGAGTTGACCCGAATCATCTCCCTCGCAAGCAAATTCGCGTATATCCGCATCAACCCCACCACGCCGTGCTTGGCGGCGGCGTAACCGACGGAACCGGCGTCCGGGCTGCCGACGCCGGCCAGTCCGGCCGCCGAGCTGATCAGCACGATCGAGCCACCGTCACCCTGGGCCACCATGGTCGGTATCGCAGCCTTGATCGTGTTGTAGACACCGGTCAGGTTGACGTCGATGACATCGCGCCAGCCGTCGTCACCGGATTGCATCGGCGCGATACCGGCGTTGGCCACCACGATGTCGAGACGGCCGAGCTCGTCGATACCGGCCTGCACGGCGGCCGAAAGCGCCGCGCGGTCACGCACATCGGCCTGCTTGGCCACGATTCGGGCGCCGGTGTCTTCGACGAGTTTGACGGTGGCCGCCAGGTCCTCCGGTGTGGCCAGGGCATAGGGCACGCTGGCGATCGGCGCGCAGATGTCGACCGCGATCACGTCGGCGCCGTCGGTGGCCAGTCGCACCGCGTGCGCACGGCCCTGGCCGCGGGCCGCGCCGGTGATCAGCGCGACCTTTCCCTGCAGCGGGCCGGGAGCGGTCACCGCCGCAGTTGTCCCTTATCCGCGTCGCCCGCGGGGACCGGCTGCAGCATCTTGATGTCGGGCGCCCCGGCGAGGTGCTCTCCGGCCGCGGCGAACATCTTGCCCACCGCGGGCGCGGTGCTGTGCACCTTCAGCGCCTCTTCGTCGGCCCACTGCTCGACGAACACGAAGGTCTCACCCGACTCGTGCACCGCATACAGCTGACAGCCGGGTTCAGCGTGCACCTCCTCGGCCGCGGTCTTGAGGATGTCGCGGACGGTGTCAACCGATTCGGGCTTGACGGTCAAGGTGGCGACGACGACGACGGGCATACGGAGCTCCTTGAGGGGTGACTTAGGGGATCGTTGTCACCCTACTCAGGCGACAGTGGCGGATGCCAGGCTGCGCCCACCCAGCAGGAGAAGGCCGCGGTTTGCGCCCTGGCGGCCGCTTCGGGATGCTGTGGCGCGTTGGCGACCGAATCGACACGGGTTTGTGACCCGTGTGGCAGATGGTGAATATGGGGCTGATGCGACTAGGCTAGACCCCATGGCTAGTAAGACCGCTGCCCGCTCAGGAACCCGAACGAGCAGGTCAAAGGCCACTTCGCGCTCCAGCGGGTCTCGAAGTGCGCGACCGGCACCTGCCCGCAAGAAGGCCGCCAAGACGGTGCGCCGGCCGGCCAAGCGGCACCACCGGTCGCTGCTCGTCGCCGCCGGGGTGACCGGCGGGCGCGCGATGCGAGCCACCTGGCTGATGGCGGCGCGCGGCACCGGGGGTGCGGCGCGGTCGATCGGGCGCGCCCGCGACATCGATCCCGGACATCGTCGCGACGGAATCGCGCTGGTACTGCTCGCCTTTGCCGTCGTGATCGCCGCGAGCTCGTGGTTCAACGCCGCGCGGCCGATCGGCGCGTGGGTCGACCAGGTGCTGCGCACGTTCATCGGTGCCGGCGTCCTGGCGCTGCCGGCCGTGCTCGGCGTGGTGGCGATCGTGCTGATGCGCACCCAGCCCAACCCCGAGGCGCGGCCGCGGCTGATCCTGGGCGCGAGCATGATCAGCTTTTCGCTGCTCGGCCTGCGCCACCTGTGGTCGGGTTCGCCGGGTGATCCCGAATTGCGCCGCCGTGCAGCAGGATTCGTCGGCTTCGCGATCGGCGGACCGCTGGCCGACGGGCTGACACCCTGGATCGCCGCGCCGCTGTTGTTCATCGGCGCACTGTTCGGGCTGCTGTTGCTGACCGGCACCACCTTGCGCGAGCTGCCCGAGATGGTGCGGGCCTGGGTGGGCACCCCGTTCGTCGATGACCTGTACGCCGATGAGGACGACAACGACTACGACTACGCCGACGACGACGCGCACGAAGGCTTCTCCGACGGCTACAACGACGACGGCGCGCCCGACGAGGAGCCGAAGGCGTGGCCGTCGGCCGGCAAGCCCCCGGTCGTTCTCGACGACCCGTTGCCGGACGAAACGCCGACGGTTCCAGAACCCGCGCTGAAAGCCGGGGAAGCCAAGAGCCGCCGGCGTGCCGCCAAGAAGCTGGACACCCAAGTGCTGGATCGGGTGGTCGAAGGCCCGTACACGCTGCCCTCGATGGAGCTGCTGGTCGCCGGTGACCCGCCGAAGAAGCGCAGCGCGGCCAACACCCAGATGGCCGAGGCCATCGGTGAGGTGCTGACCCAGTTCAAGGTCGATGCGGCCGTCACCGGCTGCACCCGCGGTCCGACGGTCACCCGCTACGAGGTGGAGCTGGGGCCGGGTGTCAAGGTCGAGAAGATCACCGCGCTGCAGAAGAACATCGCCTACGCCGTGGCCACCGAGAGCGTTCGCATGCTGGCGCCGATCCCCGGCAAGTCCGCCGTCGGCATCGAGGTGCCCAACACCGACCGGGAGATGGTGCGGCTGGCCGACGTGCTCACCGATCCGTCCACCCGCCGCGACCACCACCCGCTGGTGATCGGGCTGGGCAAGGACATCGAGGGCGAGATGATCTCGGCCAACCTGGCCAAGATGCCGCACCTGCTGGTGGCCGGGTCCACCGGTTCCGGTAAGTCCAGCTTCGTCAACTCGATGCTGGTGTCGTTGCTGACGCGGGCCACGCCGGAGGAGGTCAGGATGATCCTGATCGACCCGAAGATGGTGGAACTGACGCCGTACGAAGGCATTCCGCACTTGATCACGCCGATCATCACGCAGCCGAAGAAGGCCGCCGCCGCGCTGGCCTGGCTGGTCGAGGAGATGGAGCAGCGTTACCAGGACATGCAGGCCTCGCGGGTGCGTCACATCGACGACTTCAACGCCAAGGTTCGCTCCGGCGCGATCACCGCGCCGCTGGGCAGCCAGCGTGAGTACCGGCCGTACCCGTATGTCGTCGCGATCGTCGACGAGCTGGCCGACCTGATGATGACCGCACCGCGCGACGTCGAGGACGCGATCGTGCGGATCACTCAGAAGGCCCGTGCCGCCGGCATCCACCTGGTGCTGGCCACCCAGCGCCCGTCCGTCGACGTCGTCACCGGCCTGATCAAGACCAACGTGCCCTCGCGACTGGCGTTCGCGACGTCGTCGCTGACCGACAGCCGAGTGATCCTGGACCAGCAGGGCGCCGAGAAGCTGATCGGGATGGGCGACGGGCTGTTCCTGCCGATGGGCGCCAACAAGCCGCTGCGGCTGCAGGGGGCCTACATCACCGACGAGGAGATCCACGCCGTCGTCAACGCCTGCAAGGACCAGGCCGAACCCGAATACACCGAGGGCGTCACCACCGCCAAGCCCACCGCGGAGCGCACCGACGTCGACCCCGACATCGGCGACGACATGGACGTCTTCCTGCAGGCCGTCGAGCTCGTGGTGTCCAGCCAGTTCGGCTCGACTTCGATGTTGCAGCGCAAACTGCGCGTCGGCTTCGCCAAGGCCGGCCGGCTGATGGATCTGATGGAGACCCGCGGCATCGTCGGGCCCAGCGAGGGATCCAAGGCGCGCGAGGTGCTGGTCAAGCCCGACGAGCTGGCCGGAACGCTGGCGCTGATCCGCGGCGGGGCGAACGCCGACGGCGGCGACGACGATGGCGACTAGCCCCGGCTAGAGCAGCAGCAGCATCCGGGTGTTGCCCAGGATGTTGGGCTTGACGTAGCTCAGGTCCAGGAACTCCGCGACACCGATGTCGTAGGAGCGGCACATCTCCTCGAACACCTCGGCGGTGACCGGCGTGCCCTCGATCTCGGTGAACCCGTGCCTGCCGAAGAACTCGGTTTCGAAGGTCAGCACGAAGATCCGCTCCAGCTGCAGCTCGCGCGCGACGTCGAGCAGGCACTGGACGATCGCGTGGCCGACACCATGACCCGTCGCGGCGGGGTCGACCGCGACGGTGCGGATTTCGCCGAGGTCCGACCAGAACACGTGCAACGCCCCGCAGCCGACCACCTTGCCGTCCAGCTCGGCCACCCAGAACTCCTGGACGGCCTCGTACAGCGTCACCAGGGCCTTTTCCAGCAGGATCTTGCCCGCATAGGTGTCGACGAGGTGCTTGATCGTGGGGACGTCGGATGTTCGCGCGCGCCGGACGACCACTGTCTGGTTATCCCGAGAACGTTCGGTCACGGGTAACAGTATTGACATCGGGGGCGGCTGTACTGGTCAACCGTTATTCTGATGCCGTGTCGGGGCAGCCGCAGACAGGACCGGTGGCGGGACGCGTCAGCATCGCCAACCTGGCCAATGTCCTCACGCTGGTGCGGCTGGTACTGGTTCCGATCTTCCTGCTCGCTTTGTTCGCCGGTGGCGGCCACGAAACCGTGGCACGGATCGTGGCTTTCGTGGTGTTCGCGGTGGCGTGTATCACCGACCGGCTGGACGGACTGCTGGCCCGTAACTACGGCATGGCGACCGAATTCGGCGCGTTCGTCGATCCGATCGCCGACAAGATGCTGATCGGGTCGGCGCTGGTCGGACTGTCGATGCTCGGCGACCTGCCCTGGTGGGTGACCGTGCTGATCCTGGCCCGCGAGATCGGCGTGACGCTGTTGCGACTGGCCGTGATTCGCCGCGGCGTCATTCCGGCCAGCTGGGGCGGGAAACTGAAGACTTTTGTGCAAGCGGTGGCGATCGGGTTGTTCGTGCTGCCGCTGTCGGGACCGTTCCTGGTCGGCGCGTCGGTGGTGATGGGAGCCGCGATCGTGCTGACCGTGGTCACCGGGATCGACTACGTGGCGTCGACCGTCAAGGAAGTGCGGCGGACGGGAACCTAGACGGCGGCTGCCGGCGTTGACCTGATGAAGCAGCTTTGCCGGACGAAGGAGAGCAGGATGTCGCCATTGGTGCGCGAGGTCATCGGCGAGGTGCTGCGCCTGGCCCGAACGACCCAGGGACGGACGCTGCGCGAGGTTTCGGACACCGCGCGGGTGAGCCTCGGCTATCTCTCCGAGGTGGAGCGTGGCCGCAAGGAGGCCTCCAGCGAGCTGCTGAACGCCATCTGCGACGCGCTGGACGTCCCGCTGTCGACGGTGCTCACCGACGCCGGTGAGCGAATGGCGGACGAGGAACGCGCCGCGGCCGCGCAGACCGCCGAGGCCAGTGCGTCCACCATCGACGCCACCACGAAGGTCGTCATCCCGCAGGTAGCGTCGCTCGCGGTGGCCTGAGGGTGGGGCGAACGGCTCCAACCCGTTAAATTGAGCGGCAGGGTGATCGCCAGGGCTCAGCAGGGGTCCTCCGGCACACGGAAACGAAGGTGGAGCTAACTCATGGCCAATCCGTTCGTCAAAGCGTGGAAATACGTCATGGCGCTGTTCAACGCGAAAATTGACGAGCACGCCGACCCCAAGATCCAGATTCAGCAGGCCATCGAGGAAGCCCAGCGCACCCATCAGGCGCTGACCCAGCAAGCCGCGCAGGTGATCGGCAACCAGCGCCAGCTGGAGATGCGGCTCAACCGGCAACTGGCCGACATCGAGAAGCTCCAAGTCAACGTGCGCCAGGCGCTGACGCTGGCCGACCAGGCCACCGCCGGCGGAGACGCCGCCAAGGCCGCCGAGTACACCAACGCCGCCGAGGCGTTCGCGGCTCAGCTGGTCACCGCCGAGCAGAGCGTGGAAGACCTCAAGACGTTGCACGATCAGGCCTTGGGTGCGGCGGCGCAGGCCAAGAAGGCGGTCGAGCGCAACGCCATGGTGTTGCAGCAGAAGATCGCCGAGCGCACCAAGCTGCTCAGCCAGCTCGAGCAGGCGAAGATGCAGGAGCAGGTCAGCGCGTCGCTGCGGTCGATGAGCGAGATCGCCGCACCGGGCAACACACCGAGCCTTGACGAGGTCCGCGACAAGATCGAACGGCGCTACGCCAACGCGATCGGCTCGGCCGAGCTCGCCCAGAATTCGGTGCAGGGCCGCATGCTCGAGGTCCAGCAGGCCAGCGTCGAGATGGCGGGTCACTCGCGGCTCGAGCAAATTCGGGCGTCGATGCGTGGCGAGGCCCTGCCGACGGGTGGAACCGCGGCGGCTCCCGGAGCCACGCCGGCCACCCCCGCGCCGGCCGAGGGCGCCGGCGGACAGGTGGCCGAGAAACCCTTCGGCCAGTAGCCGGCCGGTGTGAGATGGCGGTGAAGGCAACGCAGCGCGGGCTTTGGCGCGCACTGCTGCAGCAGGGGCTGGAGACCGCCGCCGACCTGACCGGCTTCGTCGCCCAGAAGATCAGCGCGGCGGCCGACCCGCGAGCGCGGCTGCTGCGCCGCCGCCGTCGTGCCCTGCGCTGGGCCTGGATCTTCACCATCGGCAGCGTGTTCTGGGGTTTGGTCACGGCCGTGCTGGCGTGGTGGGGCTGGTTCGTATTACTGCTGCAGGTCACCGGCGGGATCGCGGTGCTCGAGACGATTCCCGCGACGCTGCTGTTCTTTCGCTACCACTGGCTGAAGGCCGAGCCGCTGCCGGTCAGCCGGCCCGCCAATGCTCGCCGGCTGCCGCCAGCCGGCTCCGCGGCGCGACCCGCGATGTATGCGCTGGGCGCCTCCGAGCGCGGGTTCTTCTCGCTGTTGGGCGTCATCGAGCGAGGCGCCATGTTGCCGTCGGACGAGATCAGCGACTTGACCGCGGCGGCGAACAGGACCTCGGCGGCAATGGCCTCGACCGCCGCGGAGGTGGTGTCGATGGAGCGCGCGGCGCACAACTCGGAATCGTCGCGCGCGTATCTGGTGCCCAGCATCAACGCGTTCACCGCGCAGCTGGGCGCCGGCGTCCGGCAGTACAACGAAATGGTCACCGCCGCTGCGCAATTGGTTTCCTCGGCGAACGGTGATGGGCTGGCCGATGCACACCAGCGCTACCGGGCCGAGCTGGCAGAGGCTACCGACCGCCTGACCGGCTGGGCGCAGGCGTTCGACGAACTCGGCGGGTTACCGCGACGCTAGAACGACGCTCGGAGCGACGGCAGCACCAGCGCGGCCACCCCGCGCAGCAACGCCTTGGTCATGTCGAAGAAGTCAAAGTAGTCCCGCCACAACGTGATACGTCCGTTGTGGACCTCGAACACGCCGCACACCCAGAACTGCAGCCGGAGCGGGCCCAGGATCAGTGCATCGCTGCGCTCGGTGAGCACCGCGGCACCGTCGGCGGCAATGCGGTGAATCTTCACCTCGAACCCCGCGCGGCCGTCCATTCGCCGGAACAGCTTCATGGCGCGGGCACGCCCGTGGATCGTCGGCAATCCGACGTTTTCGTAGACGAGGTTGTCGTCCAGCGAGGCATCCGCGGTGTCGAAGTCCGCGTCCATCAGGGCGTTCAGAAAAGTCTCGACCGTGCGCGTGTTCGCGACGGCTGTTCCAGTCAGCTCGGTCATGGTGCCAGCGTAGGCGCGCCTCCGTGGGGCGCTGTGGCAGGGTAAGGCGGTGCGAGTCGCCGTGGTCGCCGGGCCGGATCCCGGGCACTCGTTTCCCGCGATCGCGTTGTGTCAGCGCTTCCGGGACGCGGGCGACGAGCCGACCCTGTTCACCGGCGAGGAATGGCTGCAAGCCGCCCGCGACGTCGGCATCGAGGCGCTCGCGCTCGACGGGCTGGCCGCGACCGACGAAGACGTCGACGCCGGGGCCCGAATCCACCGGCGCGCGGCGCGAATGGCGGTGCTCAATGTTCCGGCCCTGCGCGAGCTGGCGCCCGACCTGGTGGTGTCCGACGTCATCACCGCCGGCGGCGGCATGGCCGCCGAGCTGCTCGGGATCCCGTGGATCGAGCTGAACCCGCACCCGCTGTACCTGCCGTCTCGCGGGTTGCCGCCGATCGGCAGCGGGCTGGCGCCGGGTACCGGCATTCGCGGCCGGTTGCGCGACGCCGCGATGCGGGCGCTGACGGCGCGCTCGGTGCGCACGGGTCTGCAGCAGCGCGAGATGGCGCGCACCGAGATCGGATTGCCGGCGCGCGATCCCGGTCCGCTGCGACGGCTGATCGCCACGCTGCCCGCACTCGAGGTGTCCCGTCCGGACTGGCCGGCCGAGGCCGTGGTCGTCGGGCCGCTGCACTTCGAGCCGACCGATCGCATCCTCGAGGTGCCGGCCGAGTCCGGGCCGGTGATCGTCATCGCGCCGTCGACGGCCTTGATCGGGACCGAGGGGCTGGCCGAAGTCGCGCTGGGGTGCCTGACGCCGGGGGAGACGTTGCCGGCGGGCTCGCGCCTGCTGGTGTCGCGGTTGAACGGACCGGACCTGACGGTGCCGCCGTGGGCGGTCGTGGGGCTGGGTCGTCAGGACGAGCTGCTCTCCCACGCCGACGTCGTGATCTGCGGCGGCGGCCACGGCATGGTCGCCAAGACGCTGCTGGCCGGGGTACCGCTGGTGGTGGTTCCCGGCGGCGGGGATCAGTGGGAGATCGCCAACCGGGTGCAGCGGCAGGGGAGCGCGCGACTGATTCGGCCACTGACCGCCGATGCCCTGGCCGACGCGGTCAACGACGTGTTGTCCACGCCGGGCTACCGCGATGCCGCACGCACCGCCGCCTCCGGTATCCACCGCGTCGCCGACCCGGTTCGGGTGTGCCACCAAGCGCTGGCGCTCGCGAAGTAGCCGGGCTCGGTATGTTGGCTGGCGTGCGGCTGACGGAGTTCAACGAGCGGGTGGTGCTGCGATTCGGTGCTGCCTACGGCGCATCGGTTCTGGTAGATCACGTGCTGCCGGGTTTCGACGGCCGGACCGCCGCCCAGGCGATCGAGGACGGCATCGAACCCCGCGACGTCTGGCGGGCATTGTGCGCCGACTTCGACGTGCCCCGCGAGCAATGGTGAGCTTTTCGCTCGCCGGGCCTCCCGTCGAGTGTGCGGCTACGGCGCCCTGTGCGCACACTGGCCGTCGCCAGCGCACACTCAACGCCGGGTCGAGCGCGGCGCCTGGCGAAACACGCAGTCGCCGCAGACCGATCGCCCGGGCAGGCGATAGAACAGGCAGCAGCTGTCGCGCCTGAAGCCCAGGTGTGAGCCGGTGATGGTGCCGGATCCGGACAGCACGCCGGTGTCGAGCAGGGACGCGGTGATCTCGACGATCCGTGCCCGCAGGTCCGGTCGGGCCGCGAGCAGCGCCCGCGATGCGCCGACGAGTGCGGACGCGATGTTGCCCGCCAGCAGGGCGGGCGCCAGTTTTACCCGCAGGCCGGCCGCGAACGGCTGCATATGGTGTTGCACCACAAGGCGATACAACTCGGCCGCGCTGTCCTCGACCGGCTCTCCGATGGGCTCGGGCAGGCGCAGCTGGGCCCCGTCGTCGGCACGTTCCAGGTGCTGCAGGTCCGGGACGACGCCGTGGGCCAACGCGCAGGCCAGCGCCGGTGACCACAGCCGGGTGGCGTGGCCGAGGTGGACCAGGGAGGCGCCGATCCGCGGGTCTGTCGTGTGGTATCGCTGGGCGGTGGTGTCGATCAAACCCGCAAAGCCGTCGGCGTAGTCCTGGCGGACCGGGTGCCATCCTGCGGCGCCGCCGCCCACGGTCAATGCGAAAAACCCTTTATAGGAAGATATTTCGGCAAGCTCACCGGAGATATCCATGCGTGCGCAACCAGCCTCTCTGGGGAGATCCGCCCCAGCGTCTCGTGAGGAAGCGCCGGCGGTGAGTATCTGGCTCTCGGGTCGCAATGTGCCCGATCACAGTGGCGGGACCGCACCGGATTCGCACCGGTTTCCTCGTCATGCAGGCCCGTCGGCGCACTGTCGGTAGCCGATATTGCCACACGCGGCCGCCACGGCGTGTCGAACTTGAATCGAACAGGTGTTCGTCTACTGTGGGGATCACTCGAAGAAGACGACTTGTCGGTGGCCATCTCTAGTGTCACGGCCAACCGACCGATACCGGTCAGAAGAACACCGACTATAGGAGAGCACCATGGCGCAAGCGCCCGACCGTGAGAAGGCTCTCGAACTGGCGATGGCCCAGATCGAGAAGAGCTACGGCAAAGGCTCGGTGATGCGTCTCGGCGACGAGCAGCGTCAGCCGATCTCGGTCATTCCGACCGGATCCATCGCATTGGACGTGGCCCTGGGCATCGGCGGCCTGCCACGCGGCCGGGTCGTGGAGATCTACGGCCCGGAATCTTCGGGTAAGACGACCGTCGCCCTGCACGCGGTGGCCAATGCCCAGGCCGCCGGGGGTGTCGCGGCGTTCATCGACGCCGAGCACGCCCTGGACCCGGATTACGCCAGGAAACTCGGCGTCGACACTGATTCCTTGCTGGTCAGCCAGCCTGACACCGGTGAGCAGGCCCTCGAGATCGCCGACATGCTGATCCGCTCCGGCGCCCTGGACATTCTGGTCATCGACTCGGTGGCCGCATTGGTGCCGCGCGCGGAACTCGAGGGCGAGATGGGTGACAGCCACGTCGGGCTGCAGGCCCGGCTGATGAGCCAGGCGCTGCGGAAAATGACTGGCGCACTGAACAATTCGGGGACCACCGCGATCTTCATCAACCAGCTCCGCGAGAAGATCGGGGTGATGTTCGGCAGCCCCGAAACCACCACGGGTGGAAAGGCTTTGAAGTTCTACGCGTCGGTGCGCCTGGATGTGCGCCGGATCGAGACACTCAAGGACGGCACCGATGCGGTCGGTAACCGCACCCGGGTCAAGGTCGTCAAGAACAAGGTGTCGCCCCCGTTCAAGCAGGCCGAGTTCGACATCCTTTACGGCCGCGGCATCAGCAGGGAGGGGTCGCTGATCGACATGGGTGTGGATCAGGGCTTCATCCGCAAGTCCGGTTCCTGGTTCACCTATGAGGGCGAGCAGCTCGGCCAGGGCAAGGAGAACGTCCGCAACTTCCTGGTGGAGAACGGCGATATCGCCAACGAGATCGAGAAGAAGATCAAGGAAAAATTGGGCATTGGCGCGGTGCTGACCGATGACGACGTCCTCCCCGCCCCCGTCGATTTCTGAGCCGGCCCGCGAGGAGCAGGCGCGGGCGCTGTGCCTGCGCCTGCTCACCGCGAGGTCGCGCACCCGGGCCGAATTGTCCGGCCAGCTAGCCAAACGGGGATATCCCGGTGACGTCAGTGCGCGGGTGCTCGACCGGCTCGCCGCCGTCGGGCTGGTGGACGACCGGGACTTCGCCGAGCAATGGGTGCGGTCCCGGCACGCTCACGCGGGGAAAAGCAGGCGCGCGTTGGCCGCCGAGCTGCACACCAAGGGCGTCGACAAAGAGGTCATCAACACCGCACTGGCCGGGATCGACGCCGGTGCCGAGCGAAGCCGGGCCGAAGAACTGGTGCGGGCCAAGCTGCGGCGGGAAACGCTGAGCGGGGACGACGCGCGGATCACCCGCCGGCTGGTGGGCATGCTGGCTCGCCGCGGCTATGGCCAGAACCTGGCCTGCGAAGTTGTCCTCGCCGAGTTGAACGCCGAGCGGGAACGCCGCCGCGTCTAGCTGGGGGTTCATGGCATAGGGCCCGGTCGCCGTACCATGGCCCCGTGACTTCGACCGTGGCCCGAGATGTCTCGGGGGCGCGCACCTACCAGGTGCGCACCTACGGCTGCCAGATGAACGTCCATGACTCCGAGCGGTTGGCGGGTCTGCTCGAGGCCGCCGGTTACCAGCGTGCCGACGAGGGCGCCGACGCCGATGTGGTGGTCTTCAACACCTGCGCGGTGCGCGAAAACGCCGACAACAAGCTGTACGGCAACATCAGCCACCTCGCCCCGCGCAAACGCGACAACCCCGACTTCCAGATCGCCGTCGGTGGCTGCCTGGCCCAGAAAGACCGAGACTCACTGCTGCGCAAGGCGCCCTGGGTCGATGTGGTCTTCGGCACGCACAACATCGGGTCGCTGCCCACCCTGTTGGAGCGGGCCCGGCATAACAAGGTCGCCCAGGTGGAGATCGTCGAGGCGCTGCAGGAATTTCCATCGTCGCTGCCGAGCGCCCGCGAATCCGCCTATGCTGCTTGGGTTTCCATCTCCGTCGGCTGCAACAACAGCTGCACGTTCTGCATCGTCCCGTCGCTGCGCGGCAAGGAGGTGGACCGCAGCCCGGCCGACATTCTCGCCGAAGTGCGATCGTTGGTGGCCGATGGCGTGCTGGAAGTCACGCTGCTCGGGCAGAACGTCAACGCATACGGTGTCTCGTTCGCCGATGCCGCTGTGCCCCGCAACCGCGGCGCCTTCGCCGAGCTGCTGCGGGCCTGCGGGGACATCGACGGACTGGAACGCGTACGGTTCACCTCCCCGCACCCGGCCGAGTTCACCGACGACGTCATCGATGCAATGGCCCAGACGCCCAACGTGTGCCCGGCACTGCACATGCCGTTGCAGTCGGGGTCGGACCGGATGCTGCGGGCGATGCGGCGCTCGTATCGCGCCGAGCGCTACCTCGGCATCATCGACCGCGTGCGGACGGCGATGCCACACGCGGCCATCACCACCGACCTGATCGTCGGATTCCCCGGCGAAACCGAGGAGGACTTCGCGGCCACTCTCGACGTCGTGCGCCAGGCCCGGTTCGCGGCCGCGTTCACCTTCCAGTACTCAAAACGGCCCGGAACACCCGCCGCCGAATTTCGGCAGCTGCCGAAAGACGTTGTGCAGGAACGCTATATGCGGCTGATCGAACTACAGGAGCAAATTTCACTGGAGGGCAACCGCGAACTGATCGGCCAGCAGGTCGAATTGCTGGTCGCGACCGGCGAAGGCCGCAAGGATGCGCGCACCGCCCGCATGACCGGGCGCGCGCGCGACGGCCGGCTGGTGCACTTCACTGCCGACACCCCGGTGCGCCCCGGAGACATCATCACCACGGCGGTCACCGAGGCCGCGCCGCACCACCTGATCGCCGACGCCGGCATCCTGACCCACCGCCGCACCCGGGCCGGTGACGCGCACGCCGCCGGACGGCGCCCGAGCGGCGTCGGTTTGGGCATGCCCGGCATGGGGCCGGCAATGCAAACAGTCGAAACTCAGGGATGTGCCCGATGACGAAAGAACACACGGACTTTGATGCGCTGCGCGCCGAGATCGAGGCCGCAGAACGCCGAGTTGCACGCGAAATCGACCCCGGCCCAAGGGCATTGATCGTCGCCATCCTGGTGTTCGTGCTGCTCGGGTCGTTCATCTTGCCGCATACCGGCCAGGTCCGCGGCTGGGATGTACTGTTCAGCAGCCACGGCGCCGGTGCGGCCGCATTGTCGCTGCCGTCCAAGGTATTCCTCTGGTTCACATTGGTTTTCGGTGTCGGGTTCTCGATGCTGGCATTGCTGACCCGCCGCTGGGCGCTGGCCTGGATCGCACTGGCGGGCTCGTCGATAGCCAGCGCGACCGGGCTGTTGGCGGTGTGGTCGCGCCAGACCGCGGCCGCCGGTCATCCCGGTCCGGGGATCGGGCTGTGGGTCGCGTGGATCACGGTGATCCTGTTGACGTTCCACTGGGCCCGCGTGGTGTGGTCGCGCACGGTCGTGCAGCTCACGGCCGAGGAGCAGCGGCGCCGGATCAGCGCCGAGCAACAGTCCAGGACGCTGCTGGAGAGCCTGGGCGACCCGGACGTCCCCGACGGTCCCGACGTCCAGGCACCGCCGGACCAGGCGGCCGGGCGCTAGGACCTGCGGGTCAGCGCCTCGGCGGCCGCTTGCGCCCACTGCCGCCATTGTTCGGCGTTGGCTTGTGCCTCTTCGGCTTCCTTGGTCCGGCCGGCCGCGGCCGCCTTGCGGGCCTGCTGCTCGTAATGCTCGGCGCGGGTGGCGAACTGCTCGGCGCGTGCCTGCGCTTCGGGGTCAGACCGATTCGATTCGCCGGCGTCGCGGACCTTCTTCTCGACGGCACGCAGCCGCCGCTCCAGGTCGGCTGACCGTTCCCGGGGCACCTTGCCGATCGCGTCCCACTTGTCGGCGATCGACCGCAATGCCGCCCGGGCCGCTTCGTGGTTGCTGGTGTCGATCTTCTCGGCCTCGGCCAGCAGCGCCTCCTTGGCGGTGGCGTTGGCACGGAACTCCTGATCCTTCTCCGCTGTCACGGCATTGCGGGCGGAGAAGAAGGCATCCTGGGCAGCCTTGAAGCGCTTCCACAGTGCGTCGTCGATCTCACGGGTCGCGCGTCCCGCCGATTTCCACTCGGTCAGCAGCTTGCGGAATTCGGCGCTCGTCGCGGCCCAGTCCGTCGAATCGGACAGCTCCTCGGCTCGCTCGCACAGCCGCTCCTTGGATTGCCGCACGCCCGCACGCTCGCGGTCCAACTCGGCGAAGTGCGAGCCCCGCCTCCGGTTGAACGCTTCGCGCGCGGCCGAATAGCGCTTCCACAGCGCGTCGTCGACCTTGCGATCCAGTCCGGTGATCGTCTTCCACTCATCGAGAATCTCGCGCATCCGGTCCCCGGCGACCTTCCAGTGCGTCGAGTTGGCGGCCAGATCCTCGGCCTCGGCGGCCAGCGCCTCCTTGCGGGCGGTCTGCGCGGCTCGATGCTCGTCGCGGCGGGAGCGTTCGGCGGCGACCGACGCCTCGGCGTTCTCCACCAGAATGGTCAGCCGGCCGGCGAGCGCGTCGATGTCGCCCAGCACCGAGGCCGTCGGCAACGTCTCGGCCAGCGCGGCCGCGTTGGCCTTGATCTTGCGGGCATCGCCGCTTCCGGAGGCCAGCCGTTCCTCCATCAGCGTGACCTCGGTGCTCAGGTCCTCGAATCGCCTGCCGAAGTGGGCGAATGCGGCCTCACGGTCGCCGGCCTGCCAGGAGCCGATGATGCGTTCGCCGGCCGAGCTGACCAGCCAGACCGTCCCGTCGTCGTCGACGCGTCCGTACTGATGCGGATTGCCGGCCGGTGGCAACACGACCGGGTGGGCGCTGGGTCGCGGTGTCGGCCCCGGGCGGGGACCCGGTCGCGGTCCAGGACGTGGTGCCGGTTTGGGCGCGTCGCTGGAGCGGGGCTCGTCATCGGTCATGCGCTCGTCACCATCTCTTGCACCCTTTCGCGCGCTCGCTGTCCCGCGCACCTGCCGCGCGTAGCGGCACCTTTACGGTCGGGAGACGTGCTGCGCTCGACAGCTGCTCCGTCACCGATTCCACCAGTATTCAAGCAGCTTGGCGGACCGTATGCCGCAACCTGATCGTCACCGCCTTGACAGCCTCTGTGAAACAGCCGGTGCACCCAGCATTTTTCCGGTGAACGGCGCTCGACTTCGGAGAGAAACCGCACCTGGCCAAGGTGGACATCGCCGCGTTGCCCCCGCTGAGTTCGGCGCGGTGCGTCGCGACCAGCAAACGGGTAACGGTTCGATTCCACCGTTGCCGGGGCCGTAGGGCGGGCAAGCGGCACCCGGTACCGTGGTAGTGACAATTGGTGTTGTTGGTACTTGTGGGGCTGGAGGGGGCGCGTCAAGATAGCCAGGGGTGGGGTCCCCGCGGCGGCGGATTTCGCCTGCGGTTGCGCGACCGGGATCGTCATCCCCGCGCAAGCCGGGGCGGGGGGCGATCGCCGGGCTGTGACACCATGGGGGCCGGTTCGTCGGTCCTGTCGGGCGTCACCAGCCGGCCACAGCCTTGCCACAGGCTCTACATAGGTTCGTGAACTACTTATTGCGCAGGGCCGTTTCTTCCGCAGTGGCGCGGGCAATCTGAACGCTCACACGACGGAAACGGCTCCGAAACGGGTAGTGAATACCCGTCGCGAATGATGGCCCACGTGGCCGGGTGCCGGGGAGGAGGTCGCAGATGGAGAAGACGGATATCGCGGTTCTTCTCGCCCTGCTCGCCGCGTTCGCGTCAGCACTGGGCAATGTCGTCCGTCAGCGTTCAGCACAGGAGATCACCGACAAGCCGGTGGGCCACCTCGAGCTCTTCCGGATGTCGGTGCGCGACGGCAAGTGGTGGCTGGGGGCCGGCGGAGCCATCGCGAACTACGCCCTGCAGGCCGCCGCCCTGACACTGGGCTCCGTCATGCTGGTCACGTCGCTGCAGGTGACGGCCCTGCTGTTCGCGCTGCCGATCTACGCGCGCATGACCCGGCGTGCGGTCACCCGCTGGGAATGGACCTGGGCGCTGCTGCTGGCCGCCGCGTTGGCGGTGGTGGTCGTCGTCGGCGATCCGGACCCCGGCGCCTCGCGCGGTTCGGTGCAAACCTGGCTGGTGGTGGCCCTGGTGATGGGCCCCGCGCTGGTGTTCTGCGTGTGGGGTGCGCGCAAGTGGCCCGGCTCGGTCGCCGCCGTACTGCTGGCCATCGTCGCCGGGTCGTCGCTGGCGCTGTTCGCGGTCCTGACGAAGGCCGTGGTGGTGATCGTCGGAGACGGTGTCGGTGCGCTGTTGACCGCGCCCGAGTTCTACGCGTGGATAGCGGCTGCCCTCGCGGGGATGATCTTCCAGCAGTCGTCCTTCCGCGCCGGCTCGCTGACCGCCTCGCTGCCGACGTCCGTGGTGGCCAAGCCGGTCGTCGGGTCGATCCTCGGCATGGCCGTGCTCGGTGAATACCTCGACTGCAACGGGACCGCGAAGGTGGTGCTCGCCGTCGGCGTCGTGGTGGTGGTGGTCGCGACCGTGGCCCTGGCCCGCGGTGAGGCGGCGACCATGTCGAGCAGCTTCGCGGAGAAGCTGGCGAAAAAAGCGCTGCGCCGATCGGGCGAGGTGCGCCTCGCCGAGGCGGAGTGCCGCAGCTGACGGTCGGTGTACTGGGCGTCGATTAGTTTGATGTCGTGCTGAGCGCCATTGCGATCGTTCCCGCCACGCCGCTGCTTGTTCCCGAGCTCGCCGGCGCGGCGGCCGCCGAACTGGCCGACCTGGCGACGGCGGTGCTGGCGGGGGCAGCGCTGTTGCCGCCGCGGTGGGTCGTGATCGGCACGGCCGACACCGACGATGTGGTGGGACCCGACGGGATCGGCAGTTTTGGCGGCTACGGCGCCGATGTGCGCGTCCGCCTGTCGGCGCGGGCCGCCGGGCCGACCGATGCGGTGGCCGACTTCCCGCTCTGTGCGCTGATTGCCGGCTGGCTGCGTGGCCAGGTCCGTCCCGAGGCCGACGCGCAGGTTCGCGTCTATCGCGGCGATCACGACGCCGACACCGCGCTGAAGATGGGTCGGCGGTTGCGGGCCGAGATCGACCGGGCGTCCGATCCGCTCGGCGTGCTGGTCGTCGCCGATGGCGCGAACACCCTGACCGCGGGTGCGCCGGGCGCCTTCGACCCCGCGAGCCCCGATGCCCAGCGGGCCCTGGACGACGCGTTGGCCAGCGGTGACATCGCCGCGCTGGCCGGGCTGCCGGAACAGATCCTGGGGCGGGTCGCATTCCAGGTGCTGGCCGGGCTGACCGAGCCGGGGCCACGTTCGGCCAAGGAGCTGTACCGGGGAGCGCCCTACGGTGTGGGGTACTTCGCCGGAGCCTGGCAGCCGTGAGGCCCGCGGCGATCGCAAGCTCGGCGGCCCGCCGGGCGCGTGGGGGCACCTCCCGCTTGCGGGGGAGGGTCGACGCATGAGACCACTGGCGATCATCGGGCCCACCGGGACCGGCAAGTCGCAGCTGGCCCTCGACGTCGTCGAGCAACTCAGCGGCGAGGTGAGCGCCGAGATCGTCAACGCCGATGCCATGCAGTTCTACCGCGGCATGGACATCGGGACCGCCAAGCTGCCCGTCGACGAACGTCGCGGCATCCCGCATCACCAGCTCGACGTCCTGAACGTCACCCAGACCGCGACCGTCGCCCGCTATCAGCGAGCCGCCGCCGCGGATATCGAGGCGATCGCGGCCCGCGGCGCGGTGCCGGTCATCGTCGGCGGTTCGATGCTCTACGTCCAGTCGCTGCTGGACGACTGGACGTTTCCGGCCACCGATCCCGCGGTGCGGGCCCGCTGGGAACAACGGCTCGCCGAGGTCGGCGTGGGCGCGCTGCACGCCGAGCTGGGCCGCCGCGACCCGGCCGCCGCCGCGGCGATCCTGCCCACCGATAGCCGCCGCACGGTGCGCGCTCTCGAGGTTGTCGAGCTCACCGGCCGGCCGTTCGCGGCGTCCGCGCCCCGCATCGGCGCTCCTCGCTGGGGCAGCATTATCGTCGGATTAGATTGTGACACAACGATTCTCGACGAGAGATTAGCCCGACGCACCGACACCATGTTCGCCGAGGGTCTGGTCGACGAGGTGCGTGCGCTGCTCCTCGAGGGCCTGCGCGACGGCGTCACCGCGTCACGCGCGCTGGGTTACGCGCAGGTCCTTGCCGCGCTCGATACCGACGACCCCGCGGCGCTGCGCGACGCGCAGGAGCTGACGTTCGTGGGCACCCGCCGCTACGTGCGACGGCAACGGTCGTGGTTTCGCCGTGATCACCGCGTGCACTGGGTCGACGTGGGCGCCGCGACCGGGTCCGACCGCGCCCGGGTCGTCGCCGACACCTTGCGGGCGTGGCGGCACGTACCCTGAACAGGTGATCTTCGCCAAGGGCCACGGCACCCAGAACGACTTCGTGCTGCTGCCCGACCTCGACGCCGAGCTGTCGCTCACCCTGGCCGGGGTGGCCGCGCTGTGCGACCGCCGCCGCGGGCTGGGCGCCGACGGCGTGCTGCGGATCACCACCGCGGGTGCGGCCGTGGAAGTCGGCGTGCTCAATCGGCTGCCCGACGGTGTCGGCGCGGACGACTGGTACATGGACTATCGCAACGCCGACGGGTCGACCGCGCAGATGTGCGGCAACGGCGTGCGGGTGTTCGCCCACTACCTGCGTGCCAGCGGCCTGGAGACCCGCGACGAGTTCGTCGTCGGATCGCTGGCGGGGCCGCGGATGGTCACCATGCACCACGTCGACGCCACCAGCGCCGACGTCACCGTCGACATGGGTAAGGCCAACCGGATGGGCAGCGGGGGACCGGCCTTTGAAGCCGTAGTCGGCGGCCGGCGCTTGAGCGGGTTGGCGATCGACGTGGGCAATCCGCACCTGGCGTGCGTCGACCCGCAGCTGAGTAGCGACGCGCTCGCCGCGCTGGATGTCGCCGCGCCGGTGCAGTTCGACCGGGCGCAGTTCCCCGAAGGCGTCAACGTCGAAGTACTCACCGCGGCTGTCGAGGGCGTGGTGCGGATGCGGGTCCATGAGCGCGGGGTCGGCGAAACCCGTTCGTGCGGAACCGGAACCGTCGCGGCCGCGGTGGCCGCGCTCGCGGACGCCGGGTCCGACACCGGCACCCTGACCGTCCGGGTACCCGGGGGCGACGTCGTCGTCACCATCACCGACGCCACCAGCTTCCTGCGCGGGCCGTCGGTGCTGCTGGCCCGTGGCCTAGTGAGCGAGGACTGGTGGAACGCCCAATAATTCGGATGCACGCCGCGGAATTGGCGTGCACTATTGCTAATTGCCTATGACACATCCCGAACTGCCGTACCCCGATCCGCCGGCCGACCATCCCGCGTCCGAGCCCAGCGTCGGTGAACTCGCCCTCGAAGACCGCTCGGCCCTGCGCCGCGTCGCCGGGCTGTCGACCGAACTCGCCGACATCTCCGAGGTCGAATACCGACAGCTGCGGCTGGAACGCGTCGTGCTGGTGGGGGTGTGGACCGAGGGCAGCGCGGCCGACAACCAGGCGAGCCTGGCCGAGCTGGCGGCGCTGGCCGAAACCGCCGGCTCGCAGGTGCTCGAGGGGCTGATCCAGCGCCGCGACAAGCCCGACCCGTCGACCTACATCGGCTCGGGCAAGGCCCAGGAGTTGCGCGACGTGGTCGTGGCCACCGGCGCCGACACCGTGATCTGCGACGGTGAACTATCCCCGGCGCAGCTGACCGCCCTGGAAAAGGCCGTCAAGGTCAAGGTCATCGATCGCACCGCGCTGATTCTCGACATCTTCGCTCAGCACGCCACCAGCCGCGAAGGCAAGGCGCAGGTGTCGCTGGCGCAGATGGAGTACATGCTGCCGCGGCTGCGCGGCTGGGGTGAGTCGATGTCCCGGCAGGCCGGTGGTCGCGCCGGCGGCAGCGGCGGCGGGGTGGGGCTGCGTGGTCCCGGAGAGACCAAGATCGAGACCGACCGGCGCCGCATCCGCGAGCGAATGTCCAAGCTGCGCCGCGAGATCAAGGACATGAAGCAGGCCCGCGACACCCAACGCAGTCGCCGCGTGCACAGCGATATGCCGTCCGTCGCGATCGTCGGGTACACCAACGCCGGCAAGTCCAGCCTCCTCAACGCGCTCACCGGGGCCGGCGTGCTGGTGCAGGACGCGTTGTTCGCCACCCTGGAGCCCACCACCCGGCGTGCCGAGTTCCCCGACGGCCGTCCGCTCGTGCTCACCGACACCGTCGGGTTCGTGCGGCACCTGCCCACCCAGCTGGTCGAGGCATTCCGTTCGACGCTCGAGGAGGTCGTCGACGCCGATCTGTTGGTGCACGTCGTGGACGGTTCCGACGTCAACCCGGTCGCCCAGATCAACGCGGTGCGCCAGGTGATCTCCGAAGTGGTCTCCGACCACCAGGGGGAGCCGCCGCCGGAGTTGTTGGTGGTGAACAAGATCGACGCCGCGAGCGACCTGATGCTGGCCAAGCTGCGGCACGGGCTGCCGGGTGCGGTGTTCGTCTCCGCGCGCACCGGCGAGGGCATCGACGAGCTGCGCCGGCGGATGGCCGAACTGGCCGCCCCCATCGACGCCGCCGTCGACGTGGTGATTCCCTACGACCGCGGCGATCTGGTGGCCCGGGTGCACGCCGACGGCCGCATCGAGGAAGAGGAGCACGACTCCTTTGGCACGCGGATCAAGGCCCGGGTTCCGGTGGCGCTGGCCGCGAGCCTGCGTCAATTCGCCACGGCCAACGGTTCGACTCCCCAGGGCTAGACCTGGGCGGCTGCCTACCAACCGTCTGGTTGGTATATGTTGGGCGGCAGAGTTCCCGGCGGCCGGAGGTTATCCATGGGCAGTGCAATCAAGTACCAGCGCACACTGTTTGAACCCGAACACGATCTGTTCCGCGAGTCCTACCGGGCCTTCCTCGAGCGCCATGTGGCGCCGTACCACGACGAGTGGGAGAAGGCGAAAATCGTCGACCGCGGCGTCTGGCTCGAGGCCGGCAAGCAGGGATTCCTGGGCATGGCGGTGCCCGAAGAGTACGGCGGCGGCGGCAATGCCGACTTCCGGTACAACACGATCATCACCGAGGAAACGACCGCCGGGCGATACAGCGGAATTGGCTTCGGACTGCACAACGACATCATCGCGCCGTATTTGCTGGAGCTGACCAACGACGAGCAGAAGCAACGCTGGTTGCCGAAGTTCTGCACCGGCGAAATGATCACCGCAATCGCGATGACCGAACCGGGCACGGGCAGCGACCTGCAGGGCATCAAGACCCGCGCGGTCAAACAGGGCGATCACTACGTGCTCAACGGCGCAAAGACGTTCATCACCAACGGAATCAACTCCGACCTGGTGATCGTCGTCGCGCAGACTGATCCGGACAAGGGCTCACAAGGCTTTTCGCTGCTCGCCGTCGAACGCGGCATGGAAGGCTTTGAGCGCGGCCGCCATCTGGACAAGATCGGCCTCGACGCCCAGGACACGGCGGAGCTGTCGTTCACCGACGTCAAGGTTCCCGTCGAAAACCTGCTCGGTGAGGAGGGCAAGGGCTTCATCTACTTGATGCAGAACCTGCCGCAGGAGCGGATCAACATCGCGGTCATGGCCGCCGCGGCGATGGAGCAGGTGCTCGAACAGACGCTGCAATACACCAAGGAGCGCAAGGCCTTTGGCAAGCCGATCGGCAGTTTCCAGAACAGCCGTTTCGTGCTGGCCGAGCTGGCGACCGAGGCAACCGTGGTGCGCATCATGGTCGACGAGTTCCTGCGGCTGCACCTGGACAAGAAGCTGACGGCAGAGCAGGCCGCGATGGCCAAGTGGTACTCCACCGAAAAGCAGGTGCATCTGATCGACCGGTGTCTGCAGCTGCACGGAGGCTATGGCTACATGCGCGAATACTCGGTTGCTCGTTCCTATCTCGATGCCCGGGTGCAGACGATCTACGGCGGCACAACCGAGATCATGAAGGAGATCGTCGGGCGCAGCCTCGGGGTCTAGCCGCGTGATCATGACGCATATCGGCTAACGTCGGCGTCGGTGGACCAATCTTGCTGTCACGCAACAACGAATCGTCGGCAGACGCGCGGTATCCGTGCGGATGGTGACACGAACCACGCACAAATAGTCGGCTTACGCTGTCATTGCTTGGGTTTACGGCAAAATAGTCGATGCCCATGAATAGCTCCTTTGCTCGAGTGGATAGCCGGCGCCTCGCGTACGGTCGGCGCATGTCCATCGGGTGCTCGGAGCGCGTAATCACCCGCCCCCGGCGTGTCTTGAGGCAGGATCGGTCGCGACATGATCGTCGTCCCGCATCATTTCGACATCGGAGTGGTCTCCGTTTTCGTAATATTCGCGAATTGCCTTCGTATTTCTTGTTCGCTGGAGCAAAGTTATGCGAGCCCGGCGATAATACGAACTCGGTGGGGTTCGTAACCCGCGTTTGGGGCACCAACCGCGCGCAGGGGCCGCAGGGTACGGGCATGGCCATACAAAAGGGCATATCCGTCGGCTGGGAGGCTTGGTGAACGGGAAGAGAGGTCACGTGCGCAGGCTCGCTGGTCGGGCGCTCATCAGCGTGGCGACCACAGCGTTGGCCATCGTGCTGTTGGCACCTACCGCTTCGGCGTCTCCGATCGGTGACGCCGAAGCCGCCATCATGGCCGAGTGGACCAAGGCCGGCGGCGACACCTCTCCGCTGGGTCCCCGCAAGGGCGACGTCTACCCGGTTGCCGACGGCTTCGCGTGTGACTTCGACGGCGGCAAGTTCTTCTTCACCACGGCCACCGGGGCGAAATTCATCTACGGGCCGATCCTGGAAAAATACGACATGCTCGGCGGTGCGGCCGGCGGCGATCTGGGCTTTCCGACCATCAACGAGGTGCCCGGTCTGGCGGGCCCGGACAGTCGGGTGGCGACGTTCTCGGCCAGCGACAAGCCGGTGATCTATTGGACGCCCGATCACGGCGCGTTCGTCGTGCGCGGCGCCCTCAACGCCGCCTGGGACAAACTCGGCAGCTCCGGTGGCGTCCTGGGAGCCCCGGTCTCCGATGAGACCTACGACGGCGAAGTGTCCTCGCAGAAGTTCAGCGGCGGCCAGATCTCCTGGAACCGCAAAACCAAGGAATTCACCACTGAGCCAGCGAATTTGGCCGAGCAGCTCAAGGGCCTGCAGGTAGCGATCGATCCCACCGCGGCCATCAACATGGCCTGGCGCGCGGCCGGCGGTGCCAACGGTCCGCTGGGCGCCAAGCAGGGCGGTCCGAACCCCATCGGCGGTGACGGCATCGTCCAGAACTTCGCCGGCGGCAAGGTGTTCTTCAGCCCGGCGACCGGTGCGAGCGCGCTGGAAAGCGACATCCTGGCGAAGTACGAGTCGGTCGGTGGCCCGGTCAGCAGTGACCTGGGTTTCCCGACCGCTAACGAATCCGACGGCGGCATCAGCCCCAACAGCCGGATCGCCACCTTCTCCGGGGCCGACAAGCCGGTCATCTTCTGGACCTCCGACCACGGCGCCTTCGTGGTGCGCGGCGCCATGAAGGCCGCCTGGGACAAGCTGCGTGGTCCCACCGGAAAGCTGGGCGCGCCGGTCGGCGATCAGACCGTCGACGGCGACGTGATCTCGCAGAAGTTCACCGGCGGCAAAATCTCGTGGAACCGCGCGAAGAACACCTTCTCCACGGACCCGGCCAACCTGGCTCCGCTGCTATCGGGTCTGCAGGTGTCGGGGCAGAACCAGCCGAGCGGTTCGGCGATGCCCGCGCACGCCAAGAAGTGGTTCAGCTGGAGCTGGTGGTATCTGTTCGCCCTGGTTCCGCTGCTGATTCTGGTGCTGCTGGCGGTGTTCGTGGCGTTGCGCTGGCGCCGGCATCGTGCCGGTCGCAACAGCGCACCCTACGACCTGGAGCGCGACGCCGTCGGCGGCTACGGGGACACGGGTGAGCCGCGCTGGGGTCCCGACTACGCCGAGCACATGTCGTTCACCGACACCCACGAACAGGATCTCCGGGACGCCGAGCACGCGCCGCTGGCCAGGTGGCCGCACGCACCCGAAACGGCCGAAATCGACGAGGACGGCGGGTATGACGAGCCGTCGCATCCCGTCACCGAGGAAGAATGGGATGAGCTGGCGGTCGACGAGCGGGATCCCGACTCGGTCGACACCGATTCCATCCCAGTCGTGTCGGCCGACGATCTGTCCGACGCCGGTTACGGCGATGAGCTGCCGGAAGTCGGCTATCCGGCTAGTCCCGACGTACCGGAGAGCGCGTATCCCGACGTCGTCGCCGAGGACGAATACGCCGCTGCCGCGGGCCCGGAAGGCGCTTATTCACCCGAAGGCGCCTATCCGGAGGCCGGCTATCCCGAACTCCTCGACGAGGACGCCGCTTACCCGGAGGCGGGCTATCCGGGCGCCGCTTACCCGTCCGCCGCTTACCCGGAGGCGGGCTTCCCGGGCGCCGAGGAGGACGAGGCCGCCTACCCCGCCGAGGAGCAGGAGACCGCGTACCCCGATGTCGCCGTGCCGCACACGCCTCCTGATCTGGCCGGCGCCGGTGGCGCGTCCGGTGCTGCCGGCGGGGCCGCTGGAGCCGCCGCGGGTGGTGCCGCAGCCAGCCTGGCGGCGGCGCTGGGCGCCGCGGCCGGCGTCGCACCCAGAGCGGCGGGGCGGCATGCAGCCGCGGATGCCGACGACGAGGCGGACGTAGTACCGGTGGCGGCGATCGGGGCATTAGGCCCCGCCGGGCGCCCGACGATCCACCTGCCGTTGGAGGACCCGTATCAGATGCCCGACGGCTACCCGATCAAGGCGAGTGCTCGCTTCGGCCTTTATTACACGCCGGGCAGCGACCTCTACCACGACACGCTCGCCGAGATCTGGCTTTCCAGCGAGGAAGCCGCGCTGGTCAACGGCTTCGTGAAAGCCGACTGACGCCGTAGCGCACGGCGCTATACCTTGCGGATCACCGTCACGACCTTGCCGAGCACGGTCGCGTCATTACCGGGGATGGGATCGAACGCCGGGTTGTGCGGCATCAGCCACACCTGACCGCCCGCGCGCTTGAACGTCTTGACGGTGGCCTCACCGTCGAGCATGGCGGCGACGATGTCGCCGTTGTCGGCGACATTCTGCTGCCGCACCACCACCCAGTCGCCGTCGCAGATCGCGGCTTCGACCATCGAGTCGCCGACCACCTTGAGCAAGAACAGCGTGCCCTCGCCGACCAGCTCGCGGGGGAGTGGGAAGACGTCCTCGACGGCTTCCTCGGCCAGGATCGGTCCACCGGCCGCGATGCGCCCGAGCACGGGGACGAACGTGGGTTCCGGTAACGCGTCCGACCCGGCGACCTCGGTGGCCGGCGCGGCCGCCACCGCGTCGTCGGCGCCGCGGACGTCGACGGCCCGGGGGCGGTTCGGGTCCCGGCGCAGATATCCCTTGCGTTCGAGGGTGCGCAGCTGGTGGGCCACCGAAGAGGTCGATGTCAGGCCGACGGCGTCGCCGATCTCCCTGATGCTCGGCGGGTAACCACGGGTGGTCACCGACTCCCGGATGACATTCAAGATGGTGCGTTGCCGCTGGGTAAGCGATGAATCCACGGAACGCGTGCGGCCGTCCGGGCCGGTTGCCGAGGTGTCGTTGCTGTCGCTCATGGCACTGAATGTAGCCTCCCTGACCCGAAGAATCAAACATGTGTTCGACTGGCGTGTCATGGCAAGCACATAGTGGCTAAAGACCCTAGAACGGCCGAATCACACGTGTGTAACTTTTGCGTAGACCGGGTACCTGTGCTGCATGGAAGGGACGGCGACCGGCAGAAGTTGTCGGTGGCGGGGTCTAGCGTTTGGCCCGTGCGACACGCTTCGCTCAAATGTTCGGATTTCGAACACACGAGCGATAGTGTCGAACACACGAGCGAGGATTCGACGACCGGAGGAACGCACCATGACGCTCATGCATACAGTCTCGCCGCGGACCAGCACCATGCGGCGCCCCAGCGATGGGCTCGTCGCGCGGCCTCGCTATGACGTCGCACGGCCCCGCTACGAGCAGGAGCGCGTGCTGCGGTCGCGCCGGTCGGTGCAGGCCCGGCCGGCGGGAGCGCCGATGCGCTACCGCGGTACCGGTGTCGCGGAGTCGCAAGCACCGCATCGCCGCCGCCCGGTCACGCTGGGGACGACGGTGGGTCTGGCCCTGATGGCCGGCGTCATCACGCTGTGGTTGGGCCTGGTCGCGAATCTCGGTCAGATCGCCAACGGCGACTCCGCGGCTGCTCCTGTTCCGGACCGGCTGTCGGTCGTGCAGGTCGAGCCGGGCGAATCGCTTCAGGATGTAGCGCACCGGGTCGCGCCGGAAGCGCCGGCCCGCCAGGTCGCCGACCGCATCCGCGAACTCAACAACCTGAGTTCCCCGGCGCTGGCTGCCGGCCAGACCCTGATCGCGCCGGTCGGCTGACCGTAGCCGCGTATCGCGAAAACCGCTCTACGCCAAGGCTCCTCGGTCCTGCCGTCAGTGACGGCGCATGCGTCGTGGCTACATTGGCCCGCCCGGGGAGCGCACGGGTACGCTCGGAGTGTTCTTCCGAGATGCCGGCACAGCGAAGGAGCGGTCATGCACTGCCCGTTCTGTCGCCATCCCGACTCCCGGGTGATCGACTCCCGGGAAACCGATGAAGGCCAAGCCATTCGGCGCCGCCGATCCTGCCCGGAGTGCGGACGCCGGTTCACCACCGTGGAAACCGCGATCCTGGCCGTCGTCAAACGCAGCGGTGTCACCGAGCCGTTCAGCCGCGAAAAGGTCATCAAAGGTGTGCGGCGCGCCTGCCAGGGCCGCCAGGTAGACGAGGACGCGCTGAATCTACTGGCTCAGCAGGTGGAAGACACCGTCCGCGCCGCCGGATCGCCGGAGGTTCCCAGCCACGAGGTCGGCTTGGCGATCCTCGGCCCGTTGCGTGACCTGGATGAGGTGGCCTATCTGCGGTTCGCCTCGGTATACCGGTCCTTTTCGTCGGCCGACGATTTCGAGCGCGAGATCGCCGCGCTCCGCAAGCACCGCCAAGTATCGACACCGAGTTGACCGCGATGCCCCCGGACCTGCATCCGGATCTCGAGGCGCTCGCGCCGCTGCTCGGCACCTGGGCCGGCCGCGGTTCCGGCGAATACCCGACCATCCAGCCCTTCGACTATCTCGAGGAAATCGTGTTTTCCCATGTGGGGAAACCGTTTCTGGCATACGGGCAAAAGACCAAAGGGGCCGACGACGGCAAGCCGATGCATGCCGAGACCGGCTACCTTCGGGTGCCGCGGCCCGGCCACGTCGAGATGGTGCTGGCCCACCCCAGCGGCGTGACCGAAATCGAGGTCGGGTCCTACCGGGTGACCGGCGGCGTCATCGAAATCGAGTTGGCCACCACGTCGGTCGGATTGACCCCGACCGCCAAAGAGGTTTCCGCGTTAGGCCGAACCGTGCGAATCGACGGCGACCAGCTCTCCTACTCGGTGCGGATGGGTGCGGTCGGGCAGCCCCTGCAGCATCATCTGTCCGCGGAGCTGCACCGCAAGTCCTGAATCTCAGTCGAGTTGCGTCACACCGTCGTTGACGACGCGGCCGGCAACGCGGGCCCAGCCCTCGGGGTTCCACGACGTTTCCAGCATCGATCCCTTGCCCTGGATGATGCTCAGGTCGCGGCAGAGATGGCCGGTGATCCGCATGGCCGCCGAGCCGGTCGCTTCGTCTTCTGGCACACCGAGATTCGCGACGAACATCCGGGAACGCACAACCCCGGCGGACTGATCGATCCAGGCCCACAGGTAATGCGCGGAGTCGTCGGGAAATTCGCTGGTGTCGGCAGCGAGGACCTGGTCAACGGACTCGAATTCGTGGAAGCCCACCTCCGGGCCCCATTCCGGGCGGGCGCGCACACCCACCACGTCGTCCTCGTAGTGCACCCCCACGATGCCGGCCGGCACCGCAAGCGTGTTGACCGGCGTACCGTTCGCGCGCAGCCACCATGCCGCCCCGACGGTCGGGTGCCCGGCGAACGGAATCTCGGTGCGCGGCGTGTAGATCGTGGTACGGGCGGTGGTGGCTCCGGCCGGCGGTAGATCGACGAATACCGTTTCGCTGTAACCCAATTGGGTGGCCAGCTGCTGGCGATCGGCGGGCGCGACCTGACCGGCGTCGACAACGCCCAACGGATTACCGAAGTTGCCGTCTCGGTCGGTGAAGACGCGCAACACCGTCACGTCGATGCCCATGGCCCGACTGTACGGGCCCGGTCAAACGAATTGTCTACGTCGCGCTGCGCTCGTCGGAACCCATCGCGTTGAGCACAGCGACGCGGGTGTCGGCCGGGCCGGTGACCGTGCGCTCACCGCTGCCGGTGCGCAGCAGCTCGCGCAGCGCGGTTTGGTCGTATTCGGCGGGTGCGGTGGTGTCGATGAAGCGCTGGACGACGTCGATGAAACGGGCCGGGTCTTCGTGGAACGGGAAGTGGCCGGAACCCTGGAAGATCTCCAGGCGCGAGCCGGGCATTGCGGCGTGTGCCATCCAGGCATGGCGGACGGGAACCACCACATCCTTGGTGCCCCAGACGATCTGCACCGGGATGGCCTCGGTCAAATAACATCGGTCCAGGAACGTGACGATCTGCCCGCGCCAGTCGACCACGGCCCGCAGAGTCCGGCTGAAGGCCGATGAGGCCGTCGGCTCGGGCAAGTCGTCCAGGATGCGCAACACGTTCGGAAGATCGCGGCCCAAGCCGGTCGATCCGATCGCCAGGCCCGCCAGCCGCCCCGCCAGCTGGACTGCCGGCAACACCAGGGGCAGCCGCAGCAGTGCCAACGCCTCCGTCCCGATCGGCAGCGAAGCCAACCGGAAGGCGACGTTGACGTCCTTGGTGACACCGCCCGCGGCAACCAGGATGAGCCGCTCGACCAAATGTGGGAACTGGTAAGCGAATTGCATCGCCACCCCGCCGCCGAGGGAGTGACCGACGATGGTCACGCGCTCGATATCGAGCACGGACAGCAAGTCGCGCATTCCGTTGGCGTAGCCGGCCACCGAGTAGTCCGCGCGAGGTTTGTCGGACCGTCCGTGCCCCAGCAGGTCGGGGGCGATCACCTTGAACCGCTGAGCGAGCTTGGCCTGCACGGTGTTCCACGTCGTGGAGTTGTCACCGATGCCGTGAATCAACAGAATCGCCGGCCCGGAGCCGGCGATACGAAAGGCACGTTTGTATCCGTGGATGGTGCGGAACTCGAGCCTGGGAGTCGTCACTTCGCGCACTGGACGAAGATTGCTCTTGCGCTTCCGCTCAGTCATCTCGCCCACCCTTGTTGTCGCGCCCCGCAGGGCGGTTAAGCCGGGTTGTCGTCGTCGCGCTTCTTCTCCGCCTGTTGGGCTAGGAATCGCTCGAACTCGGCACCAAGTTCGTCGCCGCTAGGAAGGTCCTCGTCGCGCGTTAGTAACGACCTGTTTTCCTGAGCGTCGATGAAGGCATCGTACTGGCGCTCGAGTGCGGCCACCACTTGAGCGACCTCGGCGCTCGCCTCGACCTGCTCGTCGATCTTGCCCCGGATCTCGGCGGCCGCCTCGGTCAGCGCCGACAGCGGCAGCTCCAGCGACCCGGTCTTGGCGACCTGCTCGAGCAGCGCCTGCGCGGCGGCGGGATAGTCGGTCTGCGTCAGGTAATGCGGAACGTGAACCGTGAATCCGACCACCTCGTGCCCGTGCTGTGCCAATCGGTATTCCAGCAGGTTCGACGCACTGCCCGGGACCTGGATCTCGGAGATCCACGGCTGGAAATCGGTGATCAACTCGCGGTTGTTGGAGTGCGCGGTCATCGTGATGGGCCGCGTGTGTGGGACCGCCATCGGGACGGTGCCCAGGCCGATGGTTTGGCGCACGCCCAGCCGTTCGGCCAGCAGACGCACCGCGGTGATGAAGCGCTCCCATTTGAGATCCGGTTCCATCCCGGCGAGCAGCAGAAACGGGGTGCCGACGCTGTCGCGCAGTGCGAACAGGCTCAGCTCCGGGTCGTCGTAGTTGGTGAAATGGTCGGTCTTGAAGGTCATCAGCGGCCGTCGCGACCGGTAGTCCAGCAGTTCGTCGATCGCGAAAGACGCGACCAGCTCGGTGTCCAGGGTTTCCTTCAGGTGGGTGGCGGCCAGCCGTATCGCGTGGCCGGCGTCCGAGAACCCCTCCAAAGCGTGCACCAGCACCGGGCCGCGGCCGTCCGAGGTCACCAACTGCGGCGCCGGGAACTCCAGCTCGTACATGCCGGGTTGCCCTGGCTGGTAGTAGAGATCGTCGTCGTTGCGCTCGTTGGACATCGTTGCCTCCTCCCGGGGGTTTCTCCAGGGTGCCCTACCCAGTGTCTCCCGAATCAACAGGCACTGTTACTCGAAACGGGATGACGCGTGAACGTAATCCGGATGGAACAATGCCGCCCGATCGGTTTAGTCCAGCAAATCTACAACCGCGGCGCCAAGCGTGGAATTCCGCTTCCACCGCTGTGGTCGGGCATGATGGGGATCGATGCGCGTCCGGATGTTGCTGCTATGCCCACTGGTCGGCCTGGCGACGTTACTGGCGTCGTGCGGGCGTCCGGTGCTGCATGTGTCGTTGCCCACTACCACGCAGGCACCGAAAACGAGTAAGACCGTCCAGCGTCTCAGCCAGCCCGAGCCGGGCGCGGTTGCGGCCCCGGTGGATCCGGACCGGCGGGTGGGAGCAATCTTCCTGGACGGCAGCACCCAGCATGTGTGCACGGGTTCGGTACTGCATTCCGCGACCGGCAACCTGGTGCTGACCGCCGCGCACTGCCTGGCCGGAGCTGCCCAGATCACCTTCGTGCCCGGTTTGTCCGGCGATGGGGTGCCACCCGATCTCTGGACGGCCGACAACGTCTACCTGGATCCGCGCTGGGTTGCTAGCAAAGACCCGCACGCCGACTACGCGATCGCGCGGGTCAACAGCGACCATGGCGGATCGGTGGAGGCGCGGGCCGGCTTGGCGCTGACCCTGGGCACCGCACCACCGCCCAGCAGCCGCGTCACCGTGGTGGGCTATCCCTCCGGCGTCGGCGGCTCGCCGATCGGCTGTCAGGGCAGCACAGCGGTGACCGACACCGGATATCCCTCGTTGGTATGCCAGGGGCTCGTCGGCGGTACCAGCGGGGCCCCCTGGGTCAGCGGCACGACGGTCGTCGGGCTGATCGGTGGACTCGAACGCGGGGGATGCGCCGAGAACGTGTCCTACTCCGCGCCGTTCGACGACCACATCGCCCAGTTGCTGACCCGCGCGGAAGCCGGCGGCCCGGGCGATCCGATACCCGTGGACTTGGACGACACCTGCTAGTCAGCGGCGGAATTGGTTGAGCGCGCGCACCTTGTTCATCACGTCCAGTGCCGCCACCTTGTACGCCTCGGAGAATGTCGGGTAGTTGAACACCGCGTCGACCAGGTATTCGACGGTGCCCCCGCACCCCATCACGGCCTGCCCGATGTGCACCATCTCAGTCGCACTGGTGCCGAAGATGTGCACCCCGAGCAGCTTGAGGTCTTCGGTGGACACCAGCAGCTTGAGCATGCCGTAGGAGTCGCCGGCGATCTGGCCGCGGGCCAGCTCGCGATAGCGGGCCATGCCCACCTCGTAGGGGATCGAGGCCTTGGTCAGTTCCACCTCGGTGGCCCCGACGTAGGAGACCTCGGGAATGGAGTAGATGCCGATCGGCTGCAGCTCGGTGATGCCTTCGGTCGGCTCCCCGAATGCGTGGTAGGCGGCTAGGCGCCCCTGCTCCATCGAGGTCGCGGCCAGGGCCGGGAAGCCGATGACGTCGCCGACGGCGTAGATGTGGGGCACCTTGGTCTGGAAGAAGTCGTCGACGAAGATGCGGCCGCGGTTGTCGGCCTCCAGCTCCGCGTTGTGCAGATCGAGGTGGTCGGTCTGCCCTTGGCGCCCGGCGGAATACA
Source organism: Mycobacterium sp. NGS40 (assembly GCF_059812735.1). Classification (NCBI taxonomy): domain Bacteria; kingdom Bacillati; phylum Actinomycetota; class Actinomycetes; order Mycobacteriales; family Mycobacteriaceae; genus Mycobacterium; species Mycobacterium sp. NGS40. The sequence continues at coordinate 2,721 of NZ_JCALDG010000017.1, read as the reverse complement.
TCACCGTCTCGGCCGGAATCTGCTTGCCGCTGGCCAAGGTGGTGATGGTGCCGGCCGAGCCGACGTCGACCGCGGTCACTTCCTCGCCGAACCGGAACGTCACCGCGAGGTCGCGCAGGTGGAACTTCAGCGCCTCGATGACCTCGGGGTCGCAGAAGTCCAACATGTCGCTGCGCTTTTCGACGACGGTGACCTTGGTGCCCAGTGCGGCGAACATCGACGCGTACTCGATACCGATCACCCCGGCGCCGACGACCACCATCGAGGTGGGCAACGTCTTGAGATCCAGGATCCCGTCGGAGTCGAGCACGCGGTCTTCGTCGAACTCGACTCCGGACGGTCGTGCCGGCCTGGTGCCGGTGGCGATCACGACGTATTTGCCACTGATGGTGAGCTTTTCGCGCCGGGACGGGTCTTCGACCTCGATGGTGTGCGGGTCGATGAAGCGTCCGTGCCCGATCAGTAGGTCGATCCGGTTGCGCATCAGTTGGTTACGTACGACGTCGACTTCCTTGCCGATCACGTGCTGGGTGCGAGCCAGCAGGTCGGCGGGGGTGATCTTTTCCTTGACGCGATAGCTCGCACCGTAGAGTTCGCGCTGGCTCATGCCGGTGAGGTAGAGCACCGCTTCGCGCAACGTCTTTGACGGGATCGTGCCGGTCTGCACGCACACGCCGCCCAGCATCTGGCCGCGTTCGATGATCGCCACCGATTTGCCGAGCTTGGCCGAGGCGATGGCGGCCTTCTGGCCGCCCGGCCCCGAGCCGATCACGACCATGTCGTATTCCTGCATCGATCCCATGAGATAGACGATAGAGCCCACAGTCGAGACTTTCTCCACAGACGGATCGCTCGATCGCGTTGCGCGAGCGCCGTCTGACGGTGGCGGCCAGCAGCGTTGGCCTCATGTCACCGCTCACACCCGATTTTGAACTGAACCGTCCCGGCGCACTGATTGCGGCGCTACCGGCCGTTCTCGGCTTCGTTCCGGAGAATTCATTGGTCTTGGTGTCGTTGGATCGCGGCGAGCTCGGCGCCGTGCTGCGCGTCGATCTCTCCGGCGAGCTCGCCGGCCGGACCGGGCATCTGGCCGAGGTTGCCGCCGCGGCGGCGCCCGAGGCCGCGATCGCCGTGATCGTCAACGACGAGGGCGCCCATTGCCCGCAGTGCAACGACGAATACCGGCAGCTCTGCGCAATGCTCGCAGAAGTGTTGTTGGAGAACAACATTGAGCTTTTGGCGGCGCATGTGGTGGATCGGGTGGCCCGTGGCGGCCATTGGCATTGCGTCGACGAGTGCGGCGCGGGCGGCGCGGTGGACGATCCGTCCGCGTCGCCCCTGGCCGCCGCGGCGGTGCTGGAAGGCCGACGGTTGTATGCGCGTCGCGCCGACCTGCAGGCCGTCATCGCCGTCGACGATCCGGACCGCAGCGCCGCGCTGGCCGGACGGCTGCAACGCCAGTCCGCACGGCGTGCGGCGGCCCATCGAAAGGATCCCGCCGGATGCGCCCGCCGAGACGTCAAACGGGCGATCGCCGCGGCGTCTCGCGTCTGCGGCGGTCAATCGCTGTCCGACACCGAGCTGGCCGCGCTGGGCTGCGCGCTGGACGACGCCCAGGTGCGCGACACGTTGTACGCCCTCGCGGTGGGCGAGAAGGCCGGGGAAGCCGAGACGTTGTGGGCATCGCTGGCCCGCGCCCTGCCCGCGCCGTGGCGGGTCGAAGCGCTGGTGTTGCTCGCGTTCAGTGCCTACGTCCGCGGGGATGGCCCGCTGGCCGGGGTGTCGCTGGAGGCCGCGCTGCGCTGCGATCCGGAACATCGAATGGCGGGCATGCTCGATACGGCGTTGCAGTCGGGGCTGCGGCCGGAACAGATCCGCGAACTCGCGGCGAGCGGCTACCGGCTGGCCAAGCGGCTCGGGGTACGGCTACCGCCGCGACGGGCATCTGGGCGCTGTGCCGGATAGCGGCGAGTCAGACCTTTTCGACCTTGACGGCGTGCGCCATCTCGTGGGGCAGGGTGACGTTCTCATGGCCGGGTATCAGGATGGTGACCCCGGCGGGCCCGGTTTCCACGGTGACGCGCGCATTCGGCACGACACCGGCGTCCTTGAGCCGTGCGATCAGATCGATGTCGCCCTGGACATGTTCGGTGAGCTGACGGACGACGACCGCGACCGGCGATCCCGCCGGCAACTCGGTCAGCCGGACCAGATTGACGTCGTCGGCGCCGGAATCGGGGCCGACGCCCAGGTCCAGCAAACCGGGAATCGGGTTGCCGAACGGGGAGGTGGTGGGATTGTTGAGCACCTTGACCAGCCGGCGCTCGACGTCCTCGCTCATCACGTGCTCCCACCGGCACGCCTCGGCGTGCACTTCTTCCCATGGCAGACCGATGACGTCGACGAGCAGTCGTTCGGCGAGCCGGTGCTTGCGCATCACGGAAATGGCCAGGGCCCGGCCTTTGTCGGTGAGTTCCAGGTGCCGATCACCGGCCACGTGGAGCAGTCCGTCGCGCTCCATCCGGGAGACGGTCTGGCTGACGGTCGGCCCACTCTGGTCGAGCCGTTCGGCGATCCTGGCGCGCAGCGGCGTTACGCCCTCTTCCTCGAGGTCGTAGATGGTCCGCAGGTACATCTCGGTGGTATCAACCAGGTCGTTCATTCAGCACCCTCCATTGACGCCGAGTCTACTTGGCCAGCTGCCGAAATGGGTTCAACGCT